>NZ_JAZKRW010000053.1:0-19909 GCF_036626415.1 Salinibacter sp. | reverse complement strand
GCGGACCCGGCGGCGGTGGCCTACGACACGATCGAGGCCGCCGAGGCGCGGGACGCGGACGTGGCGATTGTCGATACGGCGGGGCGGCTTCACACCAAGGGGGGGCTCATGGACGAACTCGCCAAGATGAAGCGGGTGATGGGGCGCAAAATTCCGGACGCCCCCCACGAGGTGCTGCTCGTGCTGGACGCGTCGACCGGCCAGAATGCCCTCCGGCAGGCCGAGGAGTTTATCGACAGCGTCGACGTGACCGGCCTGGCCCTCACGAAGCTGGACGGCACGGCGAAGGGGGGCATCGTGATCGGGGTCTCCCACCAGTTTCAGGTGCCAGTCAAGTACATCGGGGTGGGGGAAGAGATCGAGGACCTGCAGGTGTTTGACCGCAAAGGGTTTGTGCAGGGGCTGTTTAAGGGGGTTGAGGGTTAGCGGGTTGAAGGGCCCGTGTTTCTGTCGATACCAACCCAGTACGCACCAACACTCAACTCTTCAACCCGACCATGAGAGTTATTTTTATGGGCACGCCGGCGTTTGCGGTGCCCTCGCTCACGGCCCTCGTCGACGCCGGGTACACCCCCGTCGCGGTGGCCACCGGCCCGGACCGACCGCGGGGCCGCGGGCAAGAGGTGACGCCCACCCCGGTGAAGTCGGCCGCGCAGGCGGCGGGCATCGACCGCATCCTCCAGCCCGAGGACGTGACGGACCCGGCGTTCGCCGAGGCTGTGGCGGCACTGGCCCCCGACGTCATTGCGGTGGTGGCCTTCAAGATTCTCCCGCCCGAGGTCTTTGCGACCGCCGAGGCGGGGGCCTTCAACCTGCACGGGTCGCTGCTGCCCAAGTACCGCGGCGCCGCGCCCATCAACCACGCCATCATGCAGGGCGAGACCGAGACGGGCGTCACCACCTTCTTTCTGGAGCCGTCCGTGGACACCGGCGACATCATCCTGCAAAAGAAAATGTCGATTGGCCCGAACGAGACCGCCGGCGAGGTGCACGACCGGATGGCCGAGCTCGGGGGCGAGGCGGTGGTGGAGACGGTCCGGCAGATTGACGACGGCACCGTCGAGACGCGCCCGCAGGACGATGACAAGGCGACCCCGGCCCCCAAGATTCACGACGAGGACGGCGCGGTCCCCTGGGACGCGTCGGCCGAGGCGGTGCACAACCACGTACGGGGCCTGTCGCCCTATCCGGGGGCGTGGACCCTGCACGACGGTACGCGCCTCAAGCTGTACCGCACGCGGCGGGCGGAGGGCACGGGGGCGCCCGGCACGGTGCTCGACGCCGACGAGCGCCTGCTCGTGGCCTGCGGCACCGGAGCGGTGGAGGTGGTCACCCTGCAGCAGCCGGGCCGGAAGCGCCTCAACGCCGCCGACTTCCTCAACGGCTATGCCCTCACGGAGGGCGACCGCCTCGGCGCATAAAAACTGTCCCCGCCCACCCGCTCCCAATCCCGCTGCCGCCATGCCCGAACGCGACCTCTCCGAGATCGAGGACCGCATCGCGACCGAGAGTGCCTTCGTCGACGAGCTGTTGGAGGAGATGGGCCGGGTGGTCGTGGGCCAGCGGTACATGATCGAACGGCTCCTGATTGGCCTCCTGGCCGACGGGCACGTGCTGCTGGAGGGGGTGCCCGGCCTGGCGAAAACCCTCACGGTGCGCACCCTCTCCGACGCCATCGGGACGGACTTCCAGCGCATCCAGTTTACGCCGGACCTGCTCCCGGCCGACCTCCTCGGCACCCAGATCTACAACCAGAAGACCGGGGCCTTCTCCATCAAGAAGGGGCCGATCTTCACCAACGTCATCCTGGCCGACGAGATCAACCGCTCGCCCGCCAAGGTGCAGAGCGCGCTCCTGGAGAGCATGCAGGAGCGGCAGGTCACCATCGGGGAGGAGACGTTTCCGCTCGACGATCTGTTTCTGGTACTGGCCACCCAGAACCCGATCGAGCAGGAGGGCACCTACCCGCTCCCCGAGGCACAGGTGGATCGGTTCATGCTCAAGATCGACGTGACGTACCCGACGGAGGACGAGGAGCTGGAAATTATGCAGCGCATGGCCCGCACCGACGCGTCGCCCTCCGTGGACGCCGTCGCCCGTCCGGAGCAGATCCTCCGGGCCCGCACGGTGATCAACGACCTCTACGTCGACGAACGGGTGGAGCAGTACATCGTCAACCTGGTCCTGGCATCCCGGGACCCGGGGGCGCATGGGCTTGGCGACCTGGAGCCGTTGCTGGAGTACGGGGCGTCGCCGCGGGCCAGCATTAACCTGAACCTGGCCGCCCGGGCCCACGCCTTTTTGCGGCACCGCGCCTACGTCACCCCCGAGGACGTGCGGGCGGTGGCACGGGACGTGATGCAGCACCGCCTCGTGATCACGTACGAGGCCGAGGCCGAGCAGGTCGCCGCTGCGGATCTCGTCGATCGCATCCTGAGCAGCGTCGAAGTGCCCTAACACGGATGTTCGTTCCGACTGGCCTGTCTGTCCCGCTATGGATCGCCCCAAGACCTTTCAGAAAGAGTCCATTACGGTGGCCTTCATGGTCCGCCAGCTGCGCGAGACCGTGGGCGTGCAGGTGACGTCGGTCAACGACGCGGTCGACGCGTCCGAGCGGTCCGTGACCGAGAGCACGCTCCACCGCCCCGGCCTCGCCCTGGCCGGGTACGTGGACCTGTTTACCCATCAGCGCGTCCAGATCCTCGGCAACACCGAGACGCGGTACCTCCGCCAGCTCGACGACCCCGACCGGCGGGCCGCGTTCGAGCACCTGACGCAGTTCGACGTGCCCTGCATTGTGCTTACGGACGGGAATGAGATCGACGCCTCGCTCGTGGACATGGCGACGGACGCGGGCATCCCCGTCTACCGCACCCCGCTGTCCACGGTCCAGTTCATGGCGTCCCTCCGCAACTTTCTCTCCGACCAGTTTGCGCTCCAGCGGGCCGTGCACGGCTCCCTCGTGGACGTCTACGGCATCGGCCTTCTCCTGGTTGGCGCGTCCGGCATCGGGAAGAGCGAGGTGGCGCTGGATTTGGTGGAACGGGGCCACCGGCTCGTGGCGGACGACGTAGTGATCGCGACCCAGCGGGACGCGTCGATTCTGATGGGGGCCGGCACCGATCTGGTGCAGCACTTCATGGAGGTGCGGGGCCTGGGCCTCGTCGACATCCGGTCGATGTTTGGCATCCGGGCGATTCGGTTCCAAAAGCGCATCGAGATTGTTGTCAACATGGAGATCTGGGACGAGGACAAGGAGTATACCCGGATCAACATGGTAAAAGATACCCACGAGATCTTAGGAATCGACCTGCCGATGGTGCGGGTGCCCATCACGCCGGGCAAGAACATCACGGTGATCTGCGAGGTGATCGCCATGAACTATCTGCTTCGTCACTACGGGCACGATCCGGCGGAGGTCTTCACCGAACGGCTCCGAACCCGCATTCAGCAGGAGGGCCCGCCCGCACCCCGCCGCGGCATCGAGTACTTTGAGCAGGACTACGAGTAGAGGGGAGCAAAAGGGGGCTCTTTTGGAGGATGATTCGGCATGACCATTGCGCCTTAAATACACCCGGCATCATCGCGGAGAGACTGGGCCATTTTGAAAGGCCCCGATGAAAATGCGCCCTTAACCGGGGCGAATCAAAATCCGATGGGCCTGTCTCGTCCGGTTGACAGGCCCATTCCATCCCCCTATTTTTGCGGAAGACATGTCAACGCGTACGAAACTCCCTTCTAGTGCTAGACGTGCCCGTGCCTCCTTCTTGTTTTTCCCTGTGGGCACGGGCCGGACGTCCTCTCACCGTCCTGGCACACGTTTCCCCACCGGATTCGAATAAGCACCGTGGCCATGGACCAAGAAGAAACGTATGTGTACGATCCGGAGACCTGCTCCTTCAAGCGGGTTGAAACAACGTGGGCCGACTGGGCGGCCCGCGCCGGGCAGGTCGTAGGGCTTGCCGCCATTCTGGCGGGGCTTCTCCTCTGGGGGATTGATCAGCAATGGATCGCCTCGCCCAGTGAGAAGACACTGCGGGTCGAGAACACGGCCCTTGAGCAGCAACTTGATCGCGTCAACAATCGGATGACGACGCTGTCGACGCGGCTCGATACACTGGCCAAAAAAGACCGCACGCTCTACCGGCGGCTGTTCCAGATGGAACCGATCTCCGAAGATGTGCGGCAGGTGGGAGTTGGGGGCGCCGATCCGTACCGGCAGCTCGACAAACTGGGGGCGGACACGGAGGCGCTTCTGAAGAAGACGGCCCAGCAACTCGACAAACTGGAGCGTCAGATGAGCCTGCAGCGGTCGAGCTACCAGGAGCTTTACGGTGTGGCGAAGCAGCGCCAGGACCGCCTCCGCCAACTTCCTGCCATTCGCCCCGCCGACGGGCGCATCGTCTCGAACTATGGGATGCGCGAGCACCCTATTTTGAAGGTCCGCAAGATGCACGAAGGGGTTGATTTCTTGCTGACACGAGGGACCCCCGTCATGGTGACGGCGGCGGGAACCGTGCAGCGGGCCGAGCAGAGCCCCAGCTACGGAAAGGTGATCGAAGTCAAGCACCCGGAGTCGGAGTACATGACCCGGTATGCGCATCTGTCCGAGATTCCGGACAAGATTTATCGTGGGGCCGACGTGCAACGGGGAGACACCATCGGGTACAGTGGCAATTCCGGGTTGTCGAGCGGGCCGCATCTCCACTACGAGGTCCATCGGCTCGACGAAGGCGCTCGCAATCCCATGCGGTTCTTGATGCCGGACATGAGTCCGGAGAGCTACCGCACGCTGGAGCAGCGGACCCGGCAGTATCGAGCAAGTGTGGAGGGGGCCCCGTCCGCGCCGTCGGCGCGCTGACTGGGAGCAGGCCGGAACGATCCGATGAGGGCCGTTGCGGAGACGGGCACATCGTGTATCTTCGTGTATCTGTCTTGGAAAGCCGAGAATGAGGGCCGTCCTGAACCCGTGGTCATTCCTGCTTGGACGGCAGAGAAAACGAGATCGCAGAAGGGCCGAGCAGGTCCGGCACTGTCTGCACCTTGAAGCGTTGACACAGGTCCACGCGCGGGCCTTTGCCAGATTTTGTCGACTGCCGCTTCATGCAGACGCGCCTTTCATTGACCGGCTGGAGCCCTCCCTGGCCGAAGGAGGGCGTCTGGGGATGGGGGAAGCTCGTGGTGGGAATCGGGCTCCTGAGTGGGCTGCTTCAGCTCGCGCACGCGTCCGACGAGGGCGATGGAACCCGTGCGGCGGCCGACACCACGGCCCCGGTCGTCCATCAGGTTGATATTCAGGGAAACCGCCAGTTCTCGGAGGGCACCCTGAAAGAAACCATTCGCACCCGTCCCAACCGACGCATTTTGGGGATTCCCGGCTTCACGTGGTGGCGCTGGGTGCACCAGCTGGGAAGCGCCGACTGGATGTGGGAGCGTCTGGGGAGTGCGCTTCGCTCGGGCGGCGAGCCGCCCGCCTACATCGACTCGACCACCGTGGGGGGCGACGCCGAACGCCTGGAGTTGTTCTACCGGCAGCGCGGATTTCGGGACGCGTCGGTGTCGTACCGGGTCGAGCCGCGGGAGCGCGACGACCGTGTGCGGGTGGTGTTCGACGTCGATCCGGGGCCCGCGACCTACCTTCGGCGCGTCCAGTACGCAGGGCTCGATGCCTTGCGCACGAGTCAGAAACGGCGTCTCGTCGAGGAGACGGCCTTTGAGGCCGCGTCCGTTTCGGTAGAAGACACACTGACCGTACGGGTGCGGCAGCAACGCTACCAGGAGCCGACGCTTCTCGAAGAGCGCCAGCGCCTGCTGTCCTTCCTGCAGAACGAGGGCTACGCCGCGGTGAGCCGCGACTCCGTGCGGGCAGTGGTGTATCGGGTGGCGCCCGACTCGTTCGACGTGACGCTCCGTGTGCGAACGGGGCCTCGGTACCGGTTCGGGGACGTGCGCTTCGAGGCCACGGGGACGGAGGACGTGCCCCCCCGGTCCGATACGCTTGCCGTCGCCGCGGACACGACCGGAGGGCAACGCCCCCGGGTGACGTCCCGAATTGTGGAGGAGCGTCGCCTCGATCCGGGCATCGTGCGCCGCAGTCTGCAGTTCACTCCGGGGGCGTATTACGACCGGTCGGCCGTGCAGGCGACGAAGCGGCGGCTTGATGGCACGGGCGTTTTCGCCTTCACCAATTTCGCCCCCCAATACGATGACGTCGTCCGCAGGGACACGGCCGGGGCGCCGTACCTGCCGCTTCAGATTGACGCGCAGACCCAGCAGCGGCACCGCGTGCAGGCCGAAACGTTCGCCCTTCAGCGCGAGTCGGTGGGCGCGACCAACGCAGGGGTTCGGCTCAATGAGTTTGGGGTGGGGCTGAGCGGCACGTACGAGAACGTGAATGCCTTCGGAAGTGGGGAGACGTTTCGGCTCCGCACGTCGGCCTCGGTGGCCACGGGCCTCGACTCGTTGCTCGTGAGCTCAAATCAGTTCGAGGGCAGTGCGTCCCTCGTCCTCCCGTACCTCATCCGTCCGTTTCAATCCCTCGACCGGGCGTTCAACCTGTCGAACGCCCGGACCCGCATCTCGCTCACAGGCCTGACGGCCCTGCGCAGCGACCTTGGGCTGCGCATTCGGAGCCGGGTGAACGCGCGCCTGCGCCTGGAGATGGACCACACGCCGACCCAGTCGTCGCTGGTCGACGTGATGGACCTGAGCGTAAGCAATCCGGATACGCTCGACCGGTTCAGCACGAAGTTTCTGCAGCGCGTGTTCGGCCCCGGGGGCGAAAACCTGCAGGATCCGGTGCAGCGGCAGCAGATTCTGGAGGACTACACGCAGCCGCAGGTGAATACGGCCCTCCGGTACACGTTTCGGGACGCCACGGCCGGGCCGATGCGTCGGCGCAGGGGGCACATCTATGAGGTCTCCGGGGAGGTGGGGAATACGCTTCCGCTCCTGTTTGATCGGTTGGTGTTTACGCCCGACACCCTGGACTACTCGCTGCCCAGCCTCTTTGGGGAGGCGGGCGGGCTGACTGGGCGGCTCCTGTACCGCCCCTACCTTCGCGCATCGATCGACCTGCGGCGGTACGTGCCCCTGGGGCCGGGCACAACGCTCGGGCTCAAGTTCTTTGGTGGATGGGCGCACCCCACGGCGGGGCCGACGGTGGTGCCGTTCGACCGCCGGTTCTTTAGTGGCGGGGCGAACAGCGTCCGCGGGTGGCGGCTCCGCGAGCTGGGGCCGGGGGAGGGCCTTCCGGTGGACACCACGACGTCCGTGCCCGAGGGGCCCTCAAACATTTTGGGAGGAGACGTGAAGCTTGAATCGAGCATCGAACTGCGGACGACGCTTTTTCAGAGCGTGCTGGCGGCCCGGTGGATTGGGGCAACCTTCTTGGACGTGGGGAACGTATGGTTTGGCCCGCGCAACCCGGGCTTCGGCCGCACGGACGCAGGCCGGGACGCGCCGCGCCGCCCGGGCGACGGACGAGACGGGCGGTTTCGGGGGCTTGGGGCCCTGCTCGACGTTGGGGTGGGCGGCGGGCCGGGCCTGCGCCTGGAGTGGCAATACCTCATCGTCCGGCTCGATCTGGCCTACCGGTTGAACGACCCCTCGCCCCGAAACGACGATGTGTTTGGGGACAACTTCAGCGGCCCGTTGCTTCACTTCGGCATCGGCCACTCGTTCTGAGTCTGCACGCCGATGCTCCCGGAACACATGCCTCGGTTGACGGGGCCCATGATTTCTCAATTCCGACTGTCGATCACGCTTCCCGCCCGATTCGCACCCTGCGGCCATGTCTTTCTTTCGACCGCTTTTTCGAGCCGGCACTCGACTGTACCGCCGGCTCTTTCGACGCCGGCTGGATGCCCGCACTCGCGAGATTTCGGAGCGGTTGCGGGGGGTGTCGGCGTTCAACCACCTCTCCTCGAGCGCCCTCCTCGCAATGGCCGACGTGACGCACCGACGCACGTATCGGCGCGGCGAGTCGTTGTACTACGAAGGCGATCCCGGGCTCGGGTTGTACATCGTGGAGACGGGGCGGGTGCGTCTCGTGACGGACCGCGTGCCGGAGTCGCCCCACGAACTGCGGGTGATTGAGGCGGGAGAAATGATCGGGGGGCTGTCTCTGCTCGGAGACTTTCGACGGCTCGAGACGGCCGAGACGACCGCGGAGACGCAGGTGCTCGGCTTTTTCCGGCCCGACCTCAAGAACGTGATGCGCCGCAACCCGAAGGCTGGGATGGAGATCACCATGGCCCTGGCCCGGCACCTGGCGGCCCAGCACGTGGAACTCATCCGACGGTACGAGGAGCAGGCGGACGCCCGCACGGCGCTCCGGGCCTACGCGGAGGCCGCCGGGGCGGTCGAGGACGAGGGCCCGGCCGACGTGTGACGCCCCCATTCCGCAGTTGCCGACTGGGCGCCCCACGGCCCGCCGTGCACACGGCCTGTAATGATCGTGTCGGCCCCATGGCGGGCCCCGCTGAGGACACGTCTGTGGACCGTTCGTGTGGATCAGCCGGTTCGGGCTCTGCGTTGAGACCTGCGTGGTTTTCTTGTCCAACCTCTTGCTCTCGAGATGGGCCCACTTGCCCGCCTCAACCATTTTTTCTGGCGATACAAGTACCTGTTCGTGCCGGGGCTCCTCTTCACGATGATCTCGGCCGGATTCCAGATCACGGTGCCGATGGTGGTGCGGCAGGCCGTGGACAGCCTCCCGCGCTTCGTGCGCCTGTACACGCTGTACGGCGACACGCCGGCCCAGGCGGAGCTGTACGCCTACTTCTTCGTCACCCTGGTGCTGTTTGCGCTCGTGATCATTGCCTTGTCCGGGACGAGCGGCCTCTTCATGTTTCTGATGCGGCAGACCATGGTGGTGGCCTCGCGCCACATCGAGTACGACCTGCGGAACGACCTGTACGACCACCTGCAGCGGCTGTCCTCCACCTTCTACCAGGAGTACTCGACGGGCGACGTCATCACACGGGCCACCGACGACATCGAGAAGGTGCGCCGCTACGTGGGCCCCGCCATCATGTACGTGACGCGCTCCTTCGTGATGGTGCTGGTGGCCGCATCGGTCATGTTCGTCATTTCGCCCACCCTCACGCTCTACGCGCTCACGCCGCTGCCGGTGCTGGCGGTGGCGGTGTTTTTTATGGCCCGCATGGTGCACCACCGCAGTGACCAGCTGCAGCAGCAGTACTCGACGTTGACCAGCCGGGTGCAGGAGGCGCTGTCGGGCATTCGGGTGCTGAAGGCCTACACGCGCGAGGCCGCAGAGGCGGAGGCCTTCGACGACGAAAGCCAGGAGTACCGGGCGCGCAACCTGAATCTTGCGCTCGTGGAGTCGGCGTGGCGGCCCTCGTTTCTGCTGCTGGTGGGCGCGTCGACGGTGATCGTGGTGTGGATGGGGGGACAGCTCGTGGCCGAGGGGGCCATCACGATCGGGAATATTGCTGAATACATCATCTACATCAACATGATGACGTGGCCGGTGGCCTCGCTCGGCTTCGTCATTACGATGATTCAGCGGGCCTCCGCGTCGGTCCTGCGGCTGCAGAACATCATGGACCGCGAGCCGGACATCGACGACGGGCCGCAGACCAATCCGGCGATCCAGAGCCTGGAGGGGCGCATCACATTTCGGGACGTGTGGTACCAGTACGAAGACGAAGATGAGCCGGCCCTGCGGGGGGTGAGCTTCGACCTCCCGGCCGACCATACGCTTGCTGTCGTTGGACGTACTGGGTCTGGCAAAAGCACGCTCGTCCGCATGATTCCGCGCCTCCTGGAGCCGGACGCGGGCACGGTCGCCGTCGACGGATACGAGATCCAGACCATTCCGATGCGAACGCTGCGCGAGCACATGGGGTATGTGCCGCAGGATGTGTTTCTGTTTAGCGACACGGTGGCCAACAACATTGCGTTCGGCGACCTCGACGCCGAGCGGGAGGAGATCCGTGCGGCCGCCGCGGAGGCGGACCTCGTGGAAAACGTGGAAGACTTTCCGGACGGCTTCGACACGTACGTGGGAGAGCGCGGCATTGCGCTGTCGGGCGGGCAGAAGCAGCGGACGTCCATCGCCCGCGCCCTCATTCGTGACCCGCGTGTACTCGTGTTCGACGATGCGCTCTCGGCCGTCGACACGGCCACGGAGCGCAACATTTTGCGGTCGCTGCGGGAGCGACAGGGCCGCCACACCCTCGTCATCGTAAGCCACCGGCTCAGCACCGTGCAGGCGGCCGACCTCATTCTCGTGATGGAGCAGGGCACGGTGGTGCAGCGCGGCACCCACGAGACCCTCGTGAACGAAGAAGGCCTCTATGCGGACCTCTACGAAAAGCAGTTGCTGGAGGAGGAAATTCAGGCACTGTAGTTCGTATTGCGTGGTTCGTATTGCGTGTCTTTTGCCTGGACAAGACGCAATACGAAATACGCAGTACGTTTCCCCCCGTCGAAGCGTACTCCGGCCCGACACGAGGCATTCTGCATAGATGAAAACTGACGTCATCCCCCTCGGAACGGCCTCCGCAGTGCCGACGGACGAGCGGCACCTTTCGGCCCTGGCGATCAAACGGAAGGGGCGCGTGCTGTTGTTTGACTGTGGGGAGGGAACGCAGTACCGACTGCGGGAGGCTGGGCTCAGCTGGGCGCGGATCGATGCCCTCTTCGTGACGCACCTGCACGGGGATCACTGCTACGGGCTGCCGGGCCTGCTCTCGACGATGGACCTGCAGCAGCGGACGGATCCGGTGACGCTTGTGCTGCCGCCAGGCGGCCTCGCGATGCTGCGGGCGGTGCCGGGCGCCGCGCCGGATCGGCTGTCCTTCCCGGTCGAGCTCGTTGAGGCGGACGCGGCGCTGGGGGAGGGAGTGGCGTATGAGGCGAACGAGTTTGTCGTGGAGGCCCGGCGACTGGAGCACAGGGGCGACTTCGCAATGGGGTTTCGGTTCGAGGAACGGACGCGGCCGGGTCGGTTCGACCCGGCGCGGGCCCGAGCACTGGGGGTGCCGGAGGGACCGGCGTTCGGGCGGCTGCAGAACGGGAGCCCGGTGACGACGCCGGACGGCACGACCGTGCATCCGACGCAGGTGCTGGGCCCGCCGCGCCCCGGCATCGCGGTCGCCTACGTGACGGACACACGTCCCTGCGACGGCGGCCGGGCCCTCGCCGCCGAGGCGGACCTGCTCTACCATGACGCTACGTTCGCCGACGAGCACGCGGCCCGGGCCCGCGAGACCGGGCACTCGACGGCGCGGGAGGCGGCCACGGTGGCGCGGGACGTAGGGGCACAGCGCCTTCTGCTGGGTCACCTGAGTGCCCGGTACCCTGATCCGACCCCCTTGGTGCAGGAGGCGCGGCAAGTCGTTCCGGGAGCAGAGGCGGCCGAGGAGCTCCGGCACTACACCCTCGATCCCCGAGACAAAGCGCCCGACCGGTGAGGGAGGGCGATGGACGAATCGTAACGCAGCGGCGACCAATGCCACATCGTCGTCTTGGAGAACGCAACACTGCGCGTGTCCTCCAAGTTGCTTGACTGTTGTCGCACTGATTTCCTTCACCCATGCGCTCCGCTTCCCTTGGCTGACGACG
The DNA here is from genome assembly GCF_036626415.1 of Salinibacter sp. Classification (GTDB taxonomy): domain Bacteria; phylum Bacteroidota; class Rhodothermia; order Rhodothermales; family Salinibacteraceae; genus Salinibacter. The sequence goes on along the minus strand of NZ_JAZKRW010000053.1, from coordinate 8,314 downwards.
CGTCCGACGACCATTTCGAACCAGAAGACACCGTCAAGGAAAGCAACACGTTCGACGGACGCCTCATCCGTCGGCTGGCGCGATACCTGAAGCCCTATGCCGGGTACATCGTCCTGGCGCTGTTCATCACGCTCGGGGCGTCGCTACTCGGGCCCCTGCGCCCCTGGCTCGTGCAGAAGGGCATCGACAACTACATCGTGGTGGGGGACCTGGAGGGCCTGCAGTACATCATCCTGTACCTGGTGCTTGCGCTGGTGGGGGAGGGCATCCTCTCCTTCGGGGAAAACTACCTCACGCAGTGGATCGGACAGCAGGCCATCTATGACCTCCGCACCACCCTCTTCCGGCACGTCGAGGGGCAGTCCCTCTCGTACTTCGATCGCACGCCGGTGGGGCGCGTCATCACCCGCACGACGAGCGACGTGGAGGCCCTCAGCGACGCCCTGTCGTCGGGGCTCGTCTCGGCGCTGGGCGACCTTTTCAAGCTCCTCTTCATCGCCTACTTCATGTTCACCCTCAACTGGAGGCTGGCGGTGGTGACACTGATGGTGATGCCGCTGATGGTGTGGGTGACGTTCTGGTTCCGACGCAATGTGCGGGAGCAGTACCGCGAAACGCGCAAGCAAATGGCCCGCATCAACTCCTTTATCCAGGAGCACGTGACGGGCATGCACATCGTCCAGCTCTTCAACCGGGAGGCCGAAGAGAAAGAACGGTTCGAGGGCATCAACGACGAGCACCGGGCGGCCCACCTCCACACCATCTTTTACTACGCCGTCTTCTGGCCGTCCATCGAGTTCATCTCGAGCGTGGCCCTGGCGGCGGTGCTGTGGTTTGGCGGCTTTCGGGCCCTCGGCGGGTCGGCCCTCACGCTCGGCGTCCTCGTGGCATTCATCCAGTATGCGCGGCAGTTCTTCCGGCCCATTCGGGACCTCTCGAACCAGTACGATACGTTGCAGCGGGCGATGGCCGGGGCCGAGCGCGTGTTCAGCCTGCTCGACACCGACGAGGGCATCGAGGCGCCCAACGCCCCGATCGAGCTTGACGAGATCGATGGGGCGATCGAGTTCGAGAATGTGTGGTTCGCCTACGAAGAGGACGACGAGGGCACTCCCGACTGGGTGCTGAAAGACGTGTCGTTCCGGGTGGAGCCCGGCGAGATGGCGGCGCTCGTGGGGGCGACCGGCGCGGGCAAGTCGACGGTGATGAACCTGCTGCTCCGCTTCTACGAGATCCAGCGGGGCCAAATTCGAGTCGATGGACATGACATCCGCGACCTGCGGCTGCAGGACCTGCGTGAGCACATTGGCCTCATTCCGCAGGATGTCTTTCTGTTCAGCGGCTCCGTGCGGCGCAACCTGACGCTCGGCGATCCCAGCATCGACGAGGACCTGATGCGACGGGCCGCCAAGACCGTGCAGGCCGACCAACTCATTGAGCGGCTGCCGGACGGGTACGACCAGGACGTGAAGGAGCGCGGCTCGTCCCTCTCGCGCGGCCAGCGGCAGCTCCTGGCGTTCGTGCGGGCGCTGCTGTACGACCCGGACGTGATGGTGCTCGACGAGGCCACCTCTAGCGTCGACACCGAAACGGAGGCGCTCATTCAACGGGCCCTGGAGCGCGTGACGGAGGGGCGCACCACGCTCGCCATTGCGCACCGCCTCTCGACCATCCAGGACGCCGACACGATTCTGGTGATGCACAAGGGCGAGATTCGGGAGCGGGGCACCCACCAGGAGCTCCTGTCGATGGACGGCCTCTACCACAAACTTTACGATCTGCAGTACGCGGATCAGGCGGCGCCGCGGGGCGACGGGGCGCGGGCCGACCAGCACGTACAGGCGTGACCAGCACGTACAGGCGTAGCACGGAAGCCAGGGACGCCGGAAGCGAGCGTTCGCGGGGCGGGCGCAGATCTGTGTAACGCGCCTGCACGGAAAGACACCCACCCTGTGACTCATTCCTTCCGAAAGGGCCTCTCCACAGCGCCCCACTCCGTGCTCAGCACTCATCGTTCCTGACCCACGACGGACCGCCATTGGTACCGCCGACACGAACACCGCCATTCTGTTTTTCAGTCGCCGCCCGGAACGGGAGGGGCTGAACAAGCGCTTCGTGCGACAGGACCACGCCAAGAATCAGCGGGTCGCCGAAGCGTTCTACGACCATGCCCGCCAGGCGGTGGCGGAGAGTGGGCTTCCGGTCGTCGAGGTCGACGATACGCAGCAGCGGGGCTCCGACTTTGGCGCGCGACTCGCCAACGCCTTCGCCGATGCGTTTGCGGCGGGGTACGACCGGGTCATTGCCGTGGGGAACGACTGTCCGACCCTGCATGAAGTCGACTGGACCGGGGTCGTGACGCAATTGGCGGCGGACCGGCCGGTCCTGGGCCCGACGCCCGATCGAGAAGGAGCGTACCTGATCGGACTGACTCGTGCGCAGTTCGACCGGGCGGCGTTTGCGACGCTTCCGTGGCGATCGTCGGAGCTGGTCCCCGCCCTTAGGTCGCACCTTGAAGCCGCCGTGGGCGGAAGACCCGTGCGGCTCACGCCCCGGGCCGACGTGAACGGTCACGGGGATCTCATGCGTCTGCTGCGGGGGGCATCCGCCCCGCCCGCTCTCGCGGAACGTCTCCGCCATGTGCTGGGCGACGCGTTCCGAACCCATCAGGCCGAACAGCGCGGGGCCACGCGGCCCGTCCTCAAACGCCGCTCGCGCGCCCCACCCTCCCCCCGACCGGGCAGCCACACGTAGCGATGAGCACCCAGGAGCGGTGCGGGTCCCCGGTTCGTCCCGAACGGATGAGCCGGCGGGCCCCTTCCTGTGCCGCGTCGTGGCTGTTCGGTCCGTCTCTACGGACTCCGGCCGTTCCCTAGTTCGTCTCGGGCGGTCGGACTCCCTGTCTTTACGGCCTCTCCAGCATAACCCGTGTCGCAGTGGGGCTGCCCCCTCTGTACGGCACCCGGAGAGGCGTGACGAATCGGTCGTTCCCCGCCAGCAAGGCACCCTCCTATGATGTCCCTAAGTTTGTACTCTTTGTGTCCCTCGCTCCGTTTCCGCGACGTGTTTGCCGCGGGACTTCTCCTCGTCTGCGGCCTCACAGCCGCCTCGCCGGCCCCCGCCCAGACGGGGCTGGAGGTGCACGCCGTGAATGTCGTCGAACAGACCCCGGTGGCCGGCGTCACGGTCCACGTCGTCAATGAGGGCATCGGGTATTCCGCGACGCGCCGGACCGATGCTCAGGGCATCGCGCAATGGACCGGACTCTCCACCGCGGGCAGCTACGCGGTCTTCGTGGAGGAGACCGACCAGTACTACGCGACCCGCGTGTCCGACATTGAGCTGCGGTCGAACTTCACGCGGAGCGTGACGCTGTTTCTGCGTCCCCTCGCCGAGTTCGAGCTGGACGAGGTGGTGGTGGAGGGCGCGCAGGGCGTGGCCGAGGTGAACCGGGTGAACGCCGAGGTGTCGTCGAGCTTCGACGCCGCGGCGCTGGAGGACCTGCCCGTGGAGGGCCGCAACTTTACCCAGAGCCTCTACCGCCTGCCCAACGTCACCCCGTCGACCGGCTTTTTTGCCGAGGCCCCCAATGTGAGTATCAACGGGACGAACGGTCTCTACACCCAGTACCTGATCGACGGCATGGACAACAACGAGCAGTTCCTCGGCGGACCGCAGTTCGACGTGCCCACGGGCACGGTGAAAGACGTGACGGTGCTCGCCAGCACCTACTCCGCCGAGTACGGGCGCACCGGCAACGGCATTTTTAACGTCACTACGAAGTCGGGGAGCAACCAGTGGGAGGGGGAGGCCTTCTACCTGACGCGCCCCGGTCAGCCGCTCGACGGGGAGTTTACGAACGAGGCCGGCGACGAACTTGCGCAGCGCGACCTGTCGGGCAATCAGGTGAAAGAGGGGTTTCAGCGTCAGCAGGCGGGCTTTGCGCTCGGCGGCCCGATCGTGCGGGACCAGACCTTCCTCCACGTGAACGTGGAGCATACCACCGACTTCAAGGACAACCTGCTCGACGCGCCGGGCGTGCGGGAGACGATCAACGGCCAGAATCATCTGACGTACGCGTCGGCCCGGGTGGACCACCGCTGGAGCGACCAGTGGCGCTCTACGGTGCGGCTGAACGCCAACCGGGTCCACATCGACAATCAGGGGGGCGGGCTGACCGGCGGCGTCACGTTTGCCAGTGCGGCGAGTACGGAGGAGCGCGACGGGGTCCACGCGTCCGTCCAGAATACCTACGTCGGCGACAGGCTCGTGTACGAAAGCAATTTTCAGTACAGCTGGTTCAACTGGGACGCGGGGAATCCGGCGAACCCGAACAGCCCGCGGGTGAGCGTGGAAGATCCCAGCGGCACCCTTCGAGCGGCCCTCGGTCATCCCGGGTTTGCGTTCGACAGCGTGGAAAACACATTTCAGCTGCAGCAGAAGGTGTCGTACTCGCTCGGCGACCACAACCTGAAGGCGGGGGCCGACGTCCTGGTGTCCGACCACGGTCTTACGGGCGGAGGCAATCCGAACGGCAACTACACGGTGCGGCTGAATCAGTCGCAGTTCAACCGTTTCCAGAATGCCAGCGTTGACCCGTCGCTGATGCCGGAGGCACTGCCCGGCGTGCTGGGGGAGAGCGCGCAAGACCTTGCGGTGACCAACTACCGCGTCGAGCTCCGCCCGTCCTCGTTCGGCGCACGGCAGGACCTCATCGGGCTTTATCTGGAGGACGAGTTCTCGCCGGTTGCGGACCTGACGGTGACGGCGGGCCTGCGCTGGGACTACGACAGCCTCTCGGAGGCCACCCTGGGGCGGGAGCATGGGGACTGGGACAACGTTGCCCCGCGCCTCGGGCTCAACTACTCGGTCGACGCGCGCACCACCCTGCGGGGGGGCTACGGCCTCTTCTACGACAAAATCGTCTATTCCGTCGTCAGCGACGCGCTGCAGGTGAACACGAACACGGACGGCTTCCAGGCGCAGATCCGCGAGCTCGTCGACCGGGGCCGCCTACCGTCCGGCACCAACGTGGAGGAGGTCACCTTCAATGGAAATCGGACGCTCGGGCAGACCCCACCCCCGACCTACCTAGAGGGCCCGACGGCCTCGGACGTGGAGGGAACGCCTACGAATGTGTTGAGCCAGGCCCAGATTCTGAACCCGAACGGGTACGAGAATCCGGCGACGCACCAGTTCTCGCTCGGCATTCAGCGACAGTTTGGGGACGATCTGCTGGCGTACGTGGACCTCATCCACACTCGCACCTACAACCTCTACCGCATTCGTGACCTGAATGCGCCGGCCCCGTTCGAGATTACCGAGGATGACCTCGACGACGTTCTGAACGACCCCAGCCGGGATCCTTCCGACCTGGTACGGAGCCGAGAAGAGGCCAATGCGGAGCGCCCGGTGGCCCCGCGGCCGGGCGGCGCACGCCGCATCACCATGACGGAAATGAAGGGCGAGGCGCGCTACTGGGCGGCCAATTTCAACCTTGTGAAGGACCGGGCCGACGACCGCTACTCGTACCGCCTGAACTACACGCTGTCGAGCCGGCGCAACAACACCGACGACATTAATTTTCGGGCCGAGGACGCCAACGACTTTGAGGAGGAGTGGGGGCCCTCGGTGAATGACCGGCGGCACGTGATTAGCACCGTCGGGTCGGTGTACCCGGCCGACCGGCTGCGCGTGACGCTCGCGGGCCTGTTCCAGAGCGGGCAGCCCATCAACCGGGTTCCCAATGCGTGCGAGCCGGGCGCCGGGCGCGAGGGGGAGGTTTGCTTCGGCACCCGCGACCTGAACGGGGACGGAATATACCGCGGGGGACAGTACGTGGGGAGCAGTGATCGCTTTCCCGGCGCGTCCCGCAACACCGATCGCCTCCCGTGGTCCTACCGGCTGGACCTCAGCGTGCGGTACGGCTGGCCCATCGGGGGGGGGCGCGTGGTGGCGCGGGCCGACGTCTTCAATGTCCTCAACACGGAGAACCTGAGCGGCTTTGCCAACAACGCCACGCAGAGCAACCAGATTCAGGTGGGCCCGCCGGGCTCCGACATCGAGGAGAAAAACGCCGGGCCGCCCCGGCAATTTCAGTTCGGCCTGCGGTACGAGTTTTAGACCCTCGACGCTGCGCCGTGCAACAGACACCATTACTGGCTCCGTTTCTCAGACTCTCCCCGTCACATGCCTGCCGTGGCCGCCATTCTCGGAAGCGCCTTCTCGGACTCGCTGCCCGGCCAGCTCGACCTGGACCCGGAGGAGGTGGATACCGAGTGGGGGACCCAGACCCTCTACCGCTTCCCGGACGCCGACCGACCGGCCTACGTCCTCTTCCGCCACGACCTGCCGCACCGGCTGCTGCCTAATCAAATCAACTACCGGGCCCAGGCCGCGGCGCTACAGAGCGTCGGCTGCGAAGGGCTGCTCGTGACCAGTTCGGTGGGGGTGGTGGATCCCGATGTGCCGATCAACCGGCCGCTTCTGGTCGAAGACTTGCTGATGCTGGAGAACCGCCTCCCGGACGGGAGTGCATGCACGATGTTCGCCGAGCCCGCGGACGACCACGGCCACCTCGTGCTCGACGACAGCCTGTTTGCCACCCGTCTCGCGGAGCAGGTGCGGGGTCTGGCCGAGGAGGTCCGCGCCCCGATTGCCGACACGGTGACGTTTGCCTACGTGCAGGGCCCGCGCTCCAAGACCGCCGCTGAGAACCGGGCGCTGCCGCGCCTTGGGGGGCAGGTCAACTCGATGACGCTCGGGCCGGAGGTGGTGCTGGCGAACGAGCTGGAGATCCCGTGTGCCGGGCTCGTGGTGGGACACAAGTATTCGATCCCCGATCGCGACCCGCCGGAGGAAGACGCCCTGTCCGCCACCCTGGATCGCTCCCGTGAGGCGCAGGAGCGCATCGTCACGGCCTTTCTGCGCCGGGCTGAGCCCGTCGACTTCCCGAATACCATCTACCGCTTTGGCACCGATGAGTGAGCCTGACACCGCCGCCCGCTTGACCACGCCCGAGGGCGTGCGGGCCTACGTCCGAGGCCGGCTGGAGGATTTTCACCCCACAGGAACGCCGACGCGCCTGCCAGAGGGCAATCTGAACGTCGTGTGGCGCGTGCCGGGGGCGGATCGGTCGGTCATCCTGAAGTACGCCCCCCCCCACATCGCCGTCGATCCCGAGACGCCTCTCGACCCGTCGCGTCTCACGATTGAGGCTCGGTGCCTGGAGGCGCTGAGCCCCAGCGCGCGGCTTGCAGGCGTGGGGCCGTCCTCGGTCCGTCCCCCTCGACGAATCGATCTGCAGACGGAGCCGCACGTGCTGATCATGGAGGATTGTGGCAACGGGCCCACCCTGGGGCGATGGCTGTGGGAGGGCGAAGAGACGACCGTTCGAGACAAGGCTCCAACCATCGGGCGCCGGCTTGGAGAGTTCATCGGGCGCCTGCACCGCACCACGCTCAACGATCCCGACTGCGCGACGGCGTTCGACAATCGGCCGATGCAGGAGACGCGGCTCGCGGTGCAATACCGAGGGGTCGCCGACATGCTGCGAGTCGGGGGCGTGGACGACGCCGTGATGCTCGGCGAGCGGGCGGTGGCGCTGGGCGAAGAGTTGCGATCGCCCGGCCGGTGCCTCACGATGGGCGACCTATGGCCGCCGTCGGTCCTGGTGAGGGGGGACGGCGACCTGCGAATCATCGACTGGGAACTGGCCCACTACGGGCGGCCGCTACAGGATGTGGCGCACTGGCTCGCCCACCTGTGGATGCAGCGCCACCGGGCACCGTCCGAGGCCGTGGCAGACGCCATCGCGGGCCACCGTGACGCGTTTCTGACGGCGTACGCCGAGGGCCTGGGTGCTGCGAGGGATGAACTCTGGGACGACGCGGAGCGGCGAGGGGCCGCGATTCACATTGGGGCCGAGATCCTCGTTCGGGCGGTGGGGCCGTTTCAGGCCGGGTACGTGTATGCCGGACTCGATGCCGACCATCCGGCGGTGCAGGAGGCCGTGGCGACGGCGTCGACGTGTCTCCGGATCCCGACGGCCGTCGACCTCTTCGGGCAGGGGCCTACCGTAGGCCAAGGTCCGGGATCGGCACCGGCTCGCCGGTTTCCGCGCTGACCCACACCAGAACGGCGGTGCCGGTGGCCACCGCCGCGTCGGTGTCGTGGGGGCGGGCGGTGTAGTACGTGGACACGCTGGACCGGCCCGGCGGCTCCGCGTACACGTCGATGCGGAGCGTGGCGGGGTGATACACCGGGCGCTCGAAATCACACGACGCGTGGGCCAGCACCGGACCGCTCTCCGCAA
>NZ_JAZKRW010000052.1:0-19923 GCF_036626415.1 Salinibacter sp. | reverse complement strand
AGGAGCTCACGATCGGCACGGCCAAGCCCTCCCCGGACGCCCGTCGTCGCGTGCCGCACCATTTCATTGGGGAGCGCTCCCTCCATGAGCCGTTTTCGGCCGGGGCATACGCGGAGGCGGCCAATGAGCGGATTCAGGACATTCTTGCACGGGGCCGTCGCCCCCTTGTGGTTGGCGGGGCGACGCTCTACCTCCACGCTCTCCAGTACGGCCTCGCGGACATTCCCGACGTGGACAGTGCGGTGCGTGATCGGCTAACCCAGCGGCTGGAGTCGGAGGGACAAGACGCGCTCTACGAAGAACTCAAAGAGGTAGACCCTAAGCAGGCCGCCGAAACAGATCCGACAAAAACCCAGAAGGTGGTCCGGGCACTTGAGGTTTACCATGGCACCGGAAAGCCGCTCTCTTACTACTACGAGAACCAGCCGGAGCCCCCCTTCGAATATGTTACGGTCGTGCTCAACCGGGACCGAGAAAAGCTCTACGATCGCATCAACCGGCGGGTCGAGCAAATGCTTGATGCAGGGCTTCTCGAAGAAGTACGTGAGGTGATGAAGATGGACGGCGTGCAGTTGGACGAGCCCCCCCTCAGCACCATAGGATACCGGGAGCCCATTCAGCACCTGAACGGCGAGATCGACTACGACGAAATGGTGCGCCTCGTAAAGCGTAATACGCGTCGCTACGCCAAGCGCCAGCTTACGTGGTTTCGGCGGTACGACGAGTACCACTGGCGGTGCGCCCCCGACACGAGTGCTCGAGATGTGGTGTCGATCCTGTCGGAAGCGACGGACGCGGATCAGTCTGCAGCCGAAGACCCCTCCGTTCTATAGCGGCGGCGCACTCGGCGCCGGAGCTCTGTCCCGTAGCGCTGGATCATGAAAATGAGCCCAGCTCCTCCCCACCCGGCCCCAACCCAGATCCAGTACGGCCCCTCGATGTAGAAGAGATAGGTTCCGATCGAACATACTCCTAGCCAGAGCCAGGGCCAAGAGGGACGCGGGCCCATCACCCCAAGCGCAATCAGAGGCAGCAGATACCACGGATGCACAGTCGTGCTGAACACGAATAGGGTGCCAATCAACAGAAGGCAGGCACGTCGAAACGACCACCCGCGCCATGCATCGAGCGTGTACAGTACAGGGAGCAACGTCAGAAACACTCCCCGAAACAGCGGCCCGATCGTTTTGCTCCAGTCCGCTCCTGTCCAGGCCCAGAGGACATGCTTGACGGCATAATACGGACCGGCGTTAAACTCGAAGAGCTTCGCGAATAGGTCCGCCGAGGCCTTCATGTGTGGCAGAGTGTACGGGGCGATGTACGGAAGACAGAGCCCGCCCACGAGGAACGCGCCCGGCCATACGGCTCGCCATCCAAAGCGACGGAGCAAAAACGGGCCCAGCGCGAACGGGTAAATTTTGACCAGGCCAGCGCCCGCAATTGCGAGCGACGCGAGTTCCGCCCGCCGTCGCTGCACGGCCCAGACGGCTCCCAGTAGAAGCGCCACCAAGAGCGTCTCGGTGTGGCCCTGGCCCGCGGCCTCGATGAGTACGAGCGGATTCCACGAATACAGCAGTACGTTCCGGGCGCTCGTGAGTCGAGCGAGCAACGCAACGCCGCTAAACTCTATCCCCGCAAAGAGGATCTTTAAGACGTAATACGGCGTCGTCCAGCCTCCATCGTAGAACCCTCCCCCAAAAGCGAAGAGAAGTTGTGAGAGTGGGGGATAGACGCTGTAATACTCCTTAGAATTGAGCTTCTGATAGAGCTCAGTGTGTTGAAATGAGTCGAGGTCGGCATGCGAGGGAACGAACCGGTACGGGTTGATGCCCTCCCACTGCAGCCAGCCGTCCCAGATGTACCGAAACAGATCATCGGTCAGTCCAGGCCCGAGTGGCAGATAAATGAGCCGCAAGATCAGTGCCCCCCACAGCACCTCATGGACCGACAATACATCTCGACGCCAAAGAAGAAACACCCCACCCCCTCCAAGAAATGACGTCCCCACCAGAAACGGCCACGACGACGGATCCGCGGCCCAGACAGGGCCGGAAGCCAACAAAATGCCGGTGCAGAGCAAGAGGACTCGGGAGGCACGGTCTGCCCGACGAATGCCCGGCATTTGACGTATCACCAATCAAAACGAACAAGCGACCCTTACGGCCCTAGTCCCACGGGAGGCACCAGACGTTACGATTCAGTCTTTATGTCCTTGGGGCCATATACTGCAGCTTACGGGTTAGTCATTATAAAAGTCTAGGCACGCAATAACAGAGTCACATGCAGGTTTACAGAACCAGTAGCTCTTTGGGGCTTTGTGTGAGGTTCTTGCAGCCCTCTTCCCGGAGACTCACGATGTCTTCGATCCGAACTCCGTATTGCTCTTCGGGCACGTAGACGCCCGGTTCAATCGTCACACACGCCCGATCCGGGAGTTCATCGTCTGCCGTGTGCGAAATCCGGGGCCACTCGTGCACCTCGAGCCCAATGCCGTGGCCGAGGCCGTGTGTAAAGTATTTCTCCAGCCCCGCCTGCCCGAGGACGTCTCGTGCTACAGCATCGAGTTCTTTCCCCGTCAGGCCCGCCTGTGCAGCGTCGAGCGCGGCGTTCTGAGCATCCAGCACGGCCTGGTATCCCCGCCGCGCTGGGTCGCCAGGTTCGCCCAAGGCCACAGTTCTCGTCATGTCGGACGCATACCCATCGAGAAAGCATCCCATGTCCAGAACAACGAGGTCGCCCTCTTGCAGCGGACGGTCCGTGGGGCGGGCATGGGGGCGGGCCCCATTGGGACCGGCAGCGACAATAGGGTCAAACGCCATTGAGTCTGCTCCTTTCTGGAGATGACGGTATACAATCTCCGCCCCAACCTCTCGCTCCGTTACTCCCGGTTCAATGAGATCTATAATCTCTTCGAACACAGACTCTGTAATCGATTGAGCATCACGTATTTGAGTGGTTTCACTGGGGGCTTTGGATGCAATCGGTTGACTCAGCACGTGCGTGTTGGGGACCCACTCTATATCCCCGTGCTCTTCCACAAGACGATCTCGACGCGCAACACTGACCTGCGCAGCCTGGAAGGCCACGCGCGAATACGGGCCGAGGAGATTCTCTTCTGAGATGCAATCCGAAAGTCCACGATCAGCGACGAGCACGTCAGCCCCTTCTACCTCGGCGTGGGCCTGCTCCGTGTACCGGCCGTCCGTCACGAATGATGCCGCCTCGGGACCCACGAGAAGGATTCCATTGGACCCCGTAAAGCCACAGGCCCAACGAATGTTGGGAAGAGCAGTCAGAAACAAGGCTTCTGCCTCCAACTCTTCGAGCCGATTCCGAACACGAGCGATACGATTGGGCATGCCGGCTTCACTGGACGAGACGGCCAAACGACCTCAAAGCACTGAAGTTACTCGCTTCGCTTGGAGGGTCCCGAATAGTAGTTGGGGGACTCCTTCGTAATCTCTACGTCGTGCGGATGGCTTTCGCGGAGCCCAGCGGCCGTCGTGCGAACAAACTGAGCCGACTGATACAGCTCGCGGACCTCCTTGCAGCCACAGTACCCCATTGCGGCCTGGAGGCCTCCCTTCATCTGATGGAGCACCTCACTGAGGGTCCCGCTGTACGGAACGCGTCCCTCGACCCCTTCGGGCACAAGCTTTCGGAGATCATCCTCTGCGTCCTGAAAATATCGATCTTTGCTCCCGTCGTCCATGGCCTCCACCGAGCCCATGCCCCGGTAGCTCTTGTACTTGCGGCCCTCGTAAATAATCGTTTCGCCCGGGCTCTCCTCAACACTGGCAAAGAGGCTTCCGATCATGACGGCACTCGCGCCGGCCGCCAGGGCCTTCGGAATGTCACCGGTTTGTTTGATGCCCCCATCGGCAATAACAGGCACTCCTTCCGGTCGCGCCGCCTCAGCACACTCCATCACCGCAGTGAGCTGCGGGACCCCAACCCCGGCGACCACCCGGGTGGTGCAGATTGAACCCGGACCGATTCCGACCTTCACACAATCGACGCCCGCATCGATCAATGCCCGGGCACCGTCCCCCGTGCCCACGTTCCCGGCCACAATTTCAACCTCTTTCTCAAACCGCGAATGGATTTGTCGAACCGTCTCCAGCACGCCCTCGGCGTGGCCATGCGCAGTATCTACGACCACAAAGTCCACCCCCACCTCGACCAGCGCCGAAACGCGGTCCATCACATCGGGCGTCACGCCAACAGCCGCCCCCACCCGCAGCCGACCGTGCTCGTCCTTGCACGCATTGGGGTGCTTGCGGCGCTTGCGGATGTCTTTGAACGTGATGAGGCCCTTCAGGTACCCCTCGTCGTCCACCACCGGGAGCTTCTCGACCTTGTGATCCTGGAGAATCTGAACCGCTTCGTCAAGGGTCGTCCCCACCGGCACCGTCACCAAATCCTCGGCCGTCATCATGTCTCGAATGGGCGTGCCGCCGTCCAGCTCAAACCGGACGTCTCGGTTCGTGACAATCCCCACGAGCTTGTCCGACTCGTCCACGACCGGAATGCCCCCGATGGAGTAGTGGCTCATCATATTGCGGGCATCGGCCACCGTGTCGTGTGGCGAAATGGTGATCGGATCGAGAATCATCCCGTTCTCCGACCGCTTCACACGCCGCACCTCTGCGGCCTGATCTTCAATCGACATGTTTTTGTGGAGCACCCCGGCGCCGCCCTGTCGCGCCAGCGCAATGGCCATGTCGGCCTCCGTGACCGTGTCCATGGCCGCGGATAGGACCGGAACATTGAGCTCGATGTTCTGGGTCAGCCAGGCCGAGGTATCCGCCTCGCGGGGCATCACCGTGGAGTGGCCCGGCACGAGCAGTACATCATCGTAGGTCAGGCCTTCCGTTTTGATCTTGTCGTCGGTTGCCGTGTCGGGGGTGCCGTTCGTAACTGGTTGGGACATGGTAGCGGGGACTAATGGGGGACTATTGAAGATCAACACGTTGGTAGAGCTCGCGGACTTCTTCCGGGTCCAACCGACGCCATTCACCGCGTTGCAGTCGGCCGGTGGTGAGCGTGGCGTACTTTGCCCGTTCCAACTGGACGATGGTGTGCCCGAGCGCCTCCATCATGCGGCGAATTTGACGGTTGCGCCCCTCGTGCAGTTCGAGGGCGATGTCGGTTTTGCTCTGCGGATCAAGGTACGCAACCTGATCGGCCGCCGCCTCGCCGTCGGAGAGGTCGAGGCCTCGCTCAAGCTCGTCGAGCTGGTGCGGTTTCACACGATCCTGCGACCGCACGTAGTAGATTTTCGGAATCTCAAACCGGGGATGCATGAGGCGGTGGGCCAGGTCGCCATCGTTGGTGACCAAGAGAACCCCAGTGGTGTTGCGGTCGAGCCGTCCCACCGGAAAGAGGCCGGACGGGTTGTCCTCCGGAACCCCGATCGCATCGAGGACGGTCTGTCGCCCTCGCGGGTCCTCGGTGGTGCTAATCGTGTCCTTGGGCTTGTTGAGAAGGAGATACTCAAACTCGAGGGGGTACACCTCCTCCCCATCTACGACTACGGTCTGCCCCTCGTGCACGCGGGTGCCATGCTGGGTCACCGTTTCCCCATCGATTTGTACACGCCCCTGCTCCACCAGGTCGTCTGCGTCCCGACGCGAGCAAACCCCCGCGTGGGCAATGTATTTATTGATCCGCATGCCGTCGCGGTTGGGGGAGTCGGAGGCCATGTCGCCAAAGGCGGGGATTTAATGAGGGAGCGGATTCGAATGTCGACCCTTACTCAGAAGCATTTTCTTCGTCGGGGGGCTCCGCGTTCTCGGGGTCTAGCATATCAATCGAAATGCCTTCCTCCCGGTCCAACTGGAGGAGCTTCGCGCGCTCGTCGTCGAAGGCCGGGTCGTCGAGCAGGTCTTCGACCTCCCGCAGGGTCGGAAGGGCATCTAAGGAGTCAAGGCCAAACTGCTCGAGAAAGCGATCGGTGGTCCCGTAGAGGAGCGGACGCCCTACGGAGTCTGCCCGCCCCTCTACGCTCGCCAGCTCCATCTCCAGAAGCTTCCGGATCGCGTAGTCCGAGTTTACACCACGGACGAAGTCGACCTCCGGTCGCGTAACCGGTTGTCGGTACGCGATGACCGCGAGGGTCTCCATCAGCGACCGCGAGAGGCTGGTCTCTTGCTCCTCCACATAGAAGGTTTTCGCAAAAGGCGAGAGGGCAGAACGGGTGACCAAGCGGTACCCGCCCGCCCACGACGTGATTTCGAAGGCACGCCCGTGCTCTGCGTAGTCTGCATTGAGCCGGTCAACCGCCGCAGCCACGTCCTCCGTCGAGGGCTGAGGGCGCCCCGTCACGTCGGCCACGATCTCCGAGATGCGGGATGCAGCGACCGGCTCGTCCGCGGCAAAGAGGATGGCTTCCGCGGCCTCTTCGAGCGTATGATCGTCCTTCTCAACCGTGCGTCCGTCGGAAGACCCCCCGAGTTCGTCGGGATCCCCTGAAGACTCTGCAGGCGCGTCGTCAGGCATGCAATACGGGAAATCGACAAAACAGGATGCGCCCCAGCGCTTCTAGGTGATGGACTGGAAGGTGGACGGAAGTCCGTCACCGGAGCTTGAAGAATCGGGGCGCGAGGGGGCACTCGCCGGAGGCTCTTCTTCACGACAGTAGGCCTCGAAGGCCTCCACGAGATCCTGGGCAATCACGTCGGCGTTTCGGCCCTCAATGTGCTTCCGCTCCACCACGTAGACGGGCTGTCCGTCCCGAAAGAGAGCAAAGAACGGCGAGGACGGGGGAATGCCCGGAAGATGCTCCCGCGCACGCTCCGTGGCCTCTAGGTCCTGCCCCGCGAAGACGGTCACGTACCGGTCCGGGGGATGCTCCGTTGCGTCTTTCGCCTTGGCAACAGCGGGCCGAGCGTTGCCGGCGGCGCAACCACACACCGAATTGATGACGAGGAGAATCGTCTCTTCCTGCGACTCCGCCAAGACATCGTCGACATCGTCGGCCGTGCGCAGCTCTTCAACGCCGAGCTGGGTGAGCTCTTTGCGCATGGGCTCCACCATCTGCTTGGGATACGGCATGGGGGCATTTATTTTCTAAAACAGGAACGCGAACCCTCTGTCAACTTTCCAGAGGGACTGGACTGGTGCAGGACTGCTACAATCAATCCGGGTGGGTGATCCCTCTGGAGCCCCGAACCGATCCCTCGAAGACCACAATCGGGGGAGGCTGGCCGACGGACGCAGAGGGGTGAAACTGAAAACGTCCCCGATGCGCCGCGAGACGGCTTTCAGGGACGCCTGGATTGAGGGCACACTGTAGGCCCGGAGGGATTCGAACCCTCAGCCCACGGATTAAGAGTCCGTTGCTCTACCAGGTTGAGCTACGAGCCTATCGACAAGAATCTACCAGTCGGGTATTGCAAACGACGCTGAAAGTTCGGCGCCCAGCCGACGAGCACCTCCCCACAGCGGACTTTTCACAGGGTTTCACAAGGACTCACTGCGCGGCAGAAGGCCGCTACACATCCAACTCGTCCGCCTCCGCGGCGTGCTGCATAATAAACTCGAAGCGAGCCGAGCTGTCCCGCCCCATCAGCTCTGTGATGGTCTGCTCCGTCACCATCCGCTCGGTGTCCGGAATGCTGACTTCGAGCAGTCGGCGGCTGTCGGGAGCCAGCGTGGTTTCGTTCAGCGTGTCGGGCATCATTTCGCCGAGCCCCTTAAAGCGCTGGATGTCGACACTGGGATTCCGACCGTCGCTCCGTATCTCATCGAGAATGCGCTCCTTGTCCGCCTCGTCGAGCGCCCAATGCGTGTCTTTGCCCGCCTCGATGCGGTAGAGCGGCGGCTGGGCGATGTAGACAAACCCCCCTTCAATGAGAGGCCGCATGTACCGGTAAAAGAACGTGAGCAGGAGCGTCGCGATGTGGTGCCCGTCGGAATCCGCATCCATTAAGAGAATGATCTTGCGGTAGCGGAGGTCAGACAGGTCGAGCGCATCGCCGATGCCACAGCCCAGCGCCTGGACGATGTTAGAGAGCTCCTTGTTGTTCTGGACCCGATCAAGGGTGGCCTGCTCGGCATTCAGCACCTTTCCTCGCAGGGGCAAGACCGCCTGTGTCTCCCGGTCGCGCGCCTGCTTGGCCGACCCGCCGGCCGAGTCGCCCTCCACGATGAAGAGCTCACACTCGCTTGGGGTGCTGGACGAGCAGTCGGCCAGCTTGCCAGGCAACTGAAGACGCGAGGCCGAGCCCGACCGCCCACTGCTTCCCCCCGACCCCGACCGACGCGCCCGGCGAGCTTTCGCCGCCTGCACGACGCGGGACGCAATGGCCTCCCCCGTCGAAGAATGGTCATTCAAATACTGCTCCAGCTCTCTCCGCAGTGCCCCAGACACCTGCGAACGGATGGGCGGATTGTTGAGCTTGTCCTTCGTCTGGCCCTGAAACTGTGGGTCCACGTGAAACAGGTTTACGATGGCCACGAGGCCCTCGCGGGTGTCGTCGCCCTTGATCTCCAGCCGGTGCGGCACGAGGTCGTGTGTGTCCATGAACGATCGAATCACGGAGCGAATCCCGCTCTTGAGGCCCTGTTCGTGGGTCCCACCGTCCTCCGTCGGGATGCCGTTGACGAACGTGTGGAGCTGCTCCTTCGGTGCATCGGTCCACTGGAGCGCAACCTCAAGACGGCCATCCCCGCCCAGGTCATCGTCTTCCATCATGAAGACATCGTCGTGGATTGGGGCCACCTGAAGGTCCCCCACGAGGTGCGTCAGGTACTCCTGGATGCCGCCCTCGTGATGAAGCTCGTACCGGTCACCGGCCGTGTCATCACGGAAGATGATTTTCAAATCTCGGTTCAGGTACGTCTTTACGTCGAGGTGCTCCCGGATCCACGTGGGGTCGAACTCGACGGATTCGAAAATCTCCGGATCCGGCCGAAAGTAAATGTCGGTCCCGGTCCCGCGCGCATCCTCGTCGGTGACGTCCAGCCCCGTCACCGGCGTGCCCTGCCGAAACCGCTGCCGATATTCCTGCCCGTCCCGCTTTACCGTAGCCACGAGTTCCTCCGAGAGCGCATTGACGACCGACACGCCCACGCCGTGCAGCCCCCCGGAGGTGATGTAGTTGCTCGCATCGAACTTTCCGCCAGAATGGAGGGTGGTCAGGATCAACTGGACGGTCGGAACGCCTTTTTCCGGGTGGTCGTCCACCGGAATGCCGCGCCCATTGTCGGACACGCTGATGCTTTTCCCATCCTCATGGAGGACGACCTCAATCCGGGAGGCATACCCGTTCGTTGCCTCATCAACGGCGTTGTCCACCACCTCCCATAGGATGTGGTGGAGACCGGGCCGCCCCGTGCCCCCAATGTACATCCCGGGTCGCTTGCGGACCGGTTCGAGGCCTTCAAGGACATCGATGTCTTCGCCGGTATATGTCTTGGGCATATGCTGTCGTTCGTCGTACTGCGTAGGTAGATGTCTCGTAATCGCGGCCCAACGGCTAGGTGCCCTCTTCGTACGTCACCTTTACGGGCTCCGGAAACACCTCCGCAAAGTACCCGCGCTTGATGACGAGTGTGCCCTTGGCCCCGCGGTTCGTGGCGTCAAACTTCGTGGTCCGCACGATTTCCTCTCGTCCGTTGTTCGTCTCCACCGTGAGCCCCTCGCGGGCCCGAGTGCTGAGGGCAAAGTCGAGCACACGGTCATCCTTCTCCAGTCGTATGGCGCGCACGCCTTTCGCCGGCCCTTTATACACCGACACTTGGTGAAGGGGAAAGACGAGGGCGCGGCCGTCATGGGAGGCCAGGCAAATGTTTTCATCGCCCGCGGCCCCATGGACCCGCACGACCTCGTCGCCGTCCTCCAAACGCATGTACTTGCGCCCCGTGCTGATGGACGGCTCTACGTATCCATCCAGTGTGAACCGGGTCGCCTGCCCCCCCTTGCTGATGGCCACGACATAAGGCTGATCCGGCGCGTCGGGGTCCTCCGGATCGAACAGCTCGCCCTGCTCACTCGGCTCGGGGGGCACCGGATCTGGAAGCACCCGCTCATCGAAGCTCATAACGCCGACCACGTGCTCCCCGTCGTCGAACGAAAATAGTTTCTGCACCGGGTCCCCGTAGCCGGTCGTGCTCGGAATTTCCGAGATCCGCGTCGTGTAGCATGTGCCGTAGTTTGTGAAGAAGCCAGCGGTGGCGCGGGTCGACCCCGCCAGGGCCCAGCCCACCTCGTCTCCATCGCGCGTGCGGATGGCGTCGAGGTCCGAATACGTGCCCTGCCGCTTTACCCAGCCGTCGCGCGTGACGATCACGTGGACGTCCTCGTCGACAATGTAGTCTTCCTCGGTGTACTCCATGTCCGCCTCCGGCCCCACGAGGGTGCTACGGCGCTCGTCCGTGTACTCGTCGCGGATCTCCTCCAGCTCGTCCCGAACAATGCCCCAGCGGGCGTCCTCGTCGTCGAGCAGGCGACGGATCTCCTCGGCCCGCGCCCGCTTCTCCCCCAGCTCGTCCCGGATCGCCTCAATCTCCATCTGCGAGAGCTTATAGAGCTGAGTCTCCAGGATGGCGTCGGTCTGCTCCTCGTCCAGCTGGAAGCGGTGCATGAGCCGCTGCGCCGCATCGGCCTTGTTCTGTGAGGCACGGATGATCTCAATTGCCTCGTCGAGGGCATCGAAGAGGGTCTCGAAGCCTTCCAGAATGTGAATGCGCGCCTCTAGCTCCTCCAACTCGTTCTGGAGGCGCCGCGTCACGACCTCCAGGCGAAACTCGAGGAAATGCCGGAGGATGGTGCGGAGGTCCACCTGCTTCGGGGCCTTGACGTCCGTGCTCTCCGTGGGCACGAGGCAGGTAAGATTGACGTGGAATCGTTTCTGAAGCTTCGTGTGCTTGAAGAGGTAGGCCATCGCCGCCTCCGTATCCGAGCCGCGCTTCAGCTCCAGCACGATGCGTACGTCGTCGGTCGACTCATCCCGCACGTTCGACAGTTGCGGGACGTTTTCCTCGGCGATATGATCGGCAATCTCCTCGACGATCTTGCTCTTGTCCACGCCGTAGGGCACCGATTCGATGATGGCCCGGGTCTTTCCTTTTGTCCGGTACGCCCCTCGCATCTCGATCGTCCCGGTGCCCGTCTCGTAGATCTCTGCCAACTCCTCCTGCGTGTTGAGGATGCGCCCGCCCGTAGGAAAGTCCGGCCCCTGGATGTGGTCACGGACGAGCGTCGAGGTCGCCACGTCGGGCACGTCGATCATGTGAAGGGCCGCGTCGACCACCTCCCCGAGATTGTGCGGCGGGATGTTGGTGGC
Source organism: Salinibacter sp. (assembly GCF_036626415.1). Lineage (GTDB taxonomy): Bacteria > Bacteroidota > Rhodothermia > Rhodothermales > Salinibacteraceae > Salinibacter. The sequence continues at coordinate 8,632 of NZ_JAZKRW010000052.1, read as the reverse complement.
CATTCCCACCGCGATGCCGCTTGCCCCATTCACCAGAAGGTTGGGGACACGCGCCGGCAGCACGACCGGCTCTTTCAACGATCCGTCGAAGTTGTCGCGGTAGTCGACCGTCTCGTCCCGGAGGCCCTCCAGCATCTCCATGGCCAGCGGCTGCAGCTTCGCCTCCGTGTAGCGCATCGCGGCGGCGCTGTCGCCGTCAAGCGAGCCAAAGTTGCCGTGTCCGTCAACCAGCGGCGCCCGCAGCGAGAACGACTGGGCCATGCGCACCATGGCGTCATAGATGGCCTTATCGCCGTGGGGATGGTATTTTCCCATCGTCTCCCCCACCACCGTCGCGCTCTTCCGGTGCCGCTTCGAGGGGTACAAATTCAAACTGTCGAACATCGCGAAGAGAATGCGACGCTGCACCGGCTTCAAGCCGTCCCGAATGTCCGGCAGGGCCCGACTGGTGATCACGGACAGCGCGTAGTTCAGGTACCGCTCCCGGGCGGTTTCATGAAGCGGGATCGTCTCGGTAACAGGCATCGGCGGGGTTCAATAACGGATGTTGAGGGTGCACACATAGTTTACTCACACGTTTTCGGAGATACAACTGCCACGGATCGGCGTTTCGGAAGATTTGAGCGTTTTCCATCGGGCGACTGCAGTTCACAGGGTTCACTGCGAGGAAATCGGCACGCGGATGGGCGCCTATTCTCCAAACGTTTTCTCAGAAAGCGAGGAGCAAGGGGCGTCAAGAGCATCTTCTCCGGTGCGCTTTTTAGCGGTAATCTTTTTGCAATAACGGAAACTAATTTAAGGAAGATAATCGCGGGGGCTTGTCCGCAGGAGTGCAACTTCGGGTGCCTCCGGATCAGTAGTTCAGCGTAAAGTAATCACCGTTCTCGTCGGGATGGAGGTGCAGGAGATCGGCCTCCGTAAGGCGAAGCAGTGTTTGGGAGGCCCGCTCGGGCGAGATGTCTGCGAGTTGCGCCAGCTGAGACACAGTAATGCGCCCATAGTCGTCTAGGTACCGCATGAGTAAAGACTCCGTCTCTCCAAACTCGAAGGTGACCCCCGCCTGGCTCTCCTGCTGGCGGAGCTCCTGTATCGTTTCGGGGCTGGCCTCCACGCTGCTCGCTTCTACCCGCACGTAGGTCCGCCCCGCCTCCTCCGAAGCCTCCCCGTTGGGCACTACGACGTGGGGCTTGGTCGTGCTTTCAGGAATTGTCACGAGGAGCACGTCCACTCGAGGCTCTACGACGATTCGCTCCGTCTCGTACTCCACGACGGGACGGCAGTGTGCGTCCACGGCCTGTCGAAGAAGAAACTCCTGCTCAGAGGCGTGTTCGACCCCAGTGATGGTCCCGTCATCGTCGACCCCAAGCACGATGCGTCCGCCGTTGGTGTTGGTGAGGGCCACGACCTCTTTCGCAATGCGCTCGGCTTGAGGCACCCGACGCTTAAACTCTACACTGATCCCCTCCCCCAAATCGACAAGCTGCTCCAATTCCCGACGAGTCATACCGGTTGTACAGACGGACAGTGAAGAAGTACGGCCGAGCCGGGATGGCTCGAAGGGCAGCCCATGGGCGGACAGGGCACCCGCACGGCGGTCGGCCCGCACGTCAACGGATGTTCTGAAGACGCTGCGGGAGCCAGTGCTCTCGCTTGGCCGGGCGGCTCATCAACGCGTCGACCATCTCTTCGGGACGCTGATGTTCAAACAACACACGATGTACAGCCTCGACGATGGGCATCTCGATGTCGTGGTGCCGTGCCAGATCATACACCGACTGGGTCGTCCGGACGCCTTCCGCCACCATGTCCATCTCCGACTCGATCTCGTCGAGCGTCTTTCCGGCCCCAATCTGTTCCCCCAGGTACCGATTGCGGCTGTGCGAACTCATGCACGTCACGAGCAGGTCGCCGATGCCCGTCAGGCCCGCAAACGTCTTTGGATGGGCCCCCATCGCGATGCCGAGCCGGCGAATCTCAGCCAGCCCGCGTGTGACGAGGGCCGCCTTTGCGTTGTCTCCATAGCCGACTCCGTCCCCCATGCCCGCGGCGATGGCCAGGACATTTTTTGCGGAGCCGCCAATCTCAACCCCCACGACGTCCGTGTTCACGTATACACGGAGCCGATCCGTCATGAAGGCGTTCTGGATCCACTCCGCGCGAGGATCGGTGGGAGCGGCCGCGACGAGGGTTGTGGGCTGGCTTTCGGCCACTTCCTCCGCGTGGCTCGGCCCATAGAGGACCCCAATTTGTTGCTCCTCCAGCCCGCTCAGCTCTTCGTCCAGAACCTGGGACATCGTCATCAGCGAGTCGTTTTCAATGCCCTTGGCCAACGAGATGGCAGTAATGCCCGGACGGGTGAGCGGCGCAATTCGGGCCGCCACACTGCGGAGGTTTTGTGAGGGCACCGCCACGGCCCATATGGAGGACGCCGCAGCGGCCGCTTCAAGGTCCGACGTCACGTGCACAGACGTCGGAATTTTGATGTCGGGGAGATACGTCGGGTTGCGATGGGCCGTCCGCATGCGCTCGACGACCTCGTCGCGGCGGGCCCAGAGCGTCACGTCGCGCCCCGCGGCAGACAGGTGAACGGCAAGGGCGGTGCCCCAACTCCCGGCCCCGAAAAGCGTGATCGAAGTCGACATGGGGGCATACGTAGGTGAAGTGAGACGGGTGCCGGAAGGCGGTCCTGGAAGAATTCTGCTCTCGAAGTCCCCTGGGCCGGGCCTGACGAGCTTTACAGCGAGGAATTGCGGGCAGGAGTCACAACTCTCCGCGCCCGAGCATGCCCTGCGCTGGCTCGAACGAGCTAATTTGACTCTCAGTGCCGTTTAGCAGCCGCTGAATGTTGGAGCGATGGGCCACAACAATGGCAAGGGCGAGGAGCCCCCCAAAGACAAGCAGGCTGAGGTCGAGGTCGGCCCCGAACCCAAAGCGACGAACGGCCACGAGGGTCGGAAACGAAAGCGCAGCGGTGATCGACGACAGCGACACATAGCGGGTGGAAAACAGAATCCCCGCGAAGACCGCGAGCGTAATTGCCATCGTCAGCGGAGTGAGTGCAAAGAGCATCCCCGCGGCGGTGTTTACGCCCTTCCCGCCCTCAAACCGGGCAAAAATGGGATACATGTGCCCGATGACCGCCATGACTCCCGCGAGCAGCCCCAAGACTACGAACTTGTCCCCCCCCACAAACGCGAGGCCCGCCGGGATGGGATCAATGCGAACCACCGAGGCCACCACGCCCGCCGCGAGGAACCCCTTCCCGAAGTCGACGATCGTCGCCAGCGCGCCGGCCTGCCAGCCCACGACCCGAAAGGCATTGGTGGCCCCACAGTTGTGACTTCCATGATTCCGAATGTCAACCCCGTGCAGGGCCTTGCTCGACCACAGCGCCCCAGGAATGGACCCGAGGAAGTAGCTGATGAGCAGAATGATGATCAGCGACCACATGTCGGCACCCCAGCAGCGGTGAGCGAAGTGAGAGTACGGCGCGTAAGTAGGACGAGAACACGTGAACGCGCCATGAGAATTTAGTGCCTATCGTACCTCTTATTTGACGCCAAATGTTCCGGGGGGACCGGTGTAAACCCCACAGTTCACCCCTGCGAAACAGCTAAGACGACTCCTCCACGGCCTCAATCCACCCCATTTGGATCGGAGATTCGCCGATAGACTCAAGCTGGTCAACGGCCCGGGATGCGTCGTCCGCCCGCACCACGACCACCATTCCGATTCCGAGGTTAAAGGTTTGCCGCATGTCTTCTTCTGGCACGTCCCCGAGCTCTTGGATCAACGAGAAGATGGATGGGCGTTCCCAAGCGTCATAGTCGACCGCCGCGGTACAGGCTTCTGGCACCACCCGTCTGAGGTTATTCGGGAGGCCGCCGCCGGTGACGTGGGCGAGGCCCTGGGCCAGGTCGGCCTCCACGAGGGCGCGGATCGGGTCTAGGTACGATCGGTGTACGCGGAGCAGGGCCTCTTCAACCGACGCCCCGTCCAGTTCCGGGGGGCAGTCGTCTACGGTGTATTCATCGAAGAGCACGGTTCGGGCGAGGGTGTATCCGTTGGTATGAATGCCCGTCGACGGGAGGCCGAGAAGCACATCGCCGGGCGCAACGTCGTCGCCTGTCACGATCTCGCCCTTGTCCACGAGGCCGACGACCGTGCCGACAAGATCGAAGTCCCCCTCGCCGTATACGTCCGGCATCTCCGCGATCTCGCCGCCAACCAGCGCGCACTCATTCTCTTTGCAGGCCGTCGCGAACCCTTCGACGACCGCCTCCGCCGTGTCGGGCTCAAGGGTGCCCACCCCGTAGTAGTCGAGAAAATAGAGCGGCCGGGCCCCGCACACAGCAACATCATTCACGCAGTGGTTCACCAGGTCCTGCCCCACCGTGTCATAGCGTCGGGCGCGCGACGCCACCTTCAGCTTGGTGCCCACCCCGTCAATCGACGAGACGAGCACTGGCTCGTCCATGCCCTCCAAGTCCGGCTCGAAGAACGACCCAAACGCCCCGATGTCGGCCAGCACGCCGGGCGTAAATGTGTCCTGAACCCGTGATCGGATGCGATCGACCGCCTCTTCCCCTGCCTCAACGTCAACACCTGCCTCCTTGTAGGTTGTCATAATCTCGTGCGGTATCTCACGCGGTGTTTTTGGAACGGGGCAATGGCGCGTCGGGCTTACCGGCGACCGAAGAGCATGAGCAAATAGACCTCCAGCCGACGGAGGGGCGACAGTTCAATTGGGGCCGACCAGAGGTCGTAGTCACGCCGATCGAGTTCGTCCAACAGGGCCAGGGCCCCATGCCAGTACCGAAGCAGGGCGTAGCGATGACGAAACCCAAGGTCGTTGGCCAGGGCTCGGCCGCGCTGCAGGGCATCTCGCACGCGGACGCTCTGCTTCCACAACAGCCGACGCGCCCCTTCGGTGGCCGGGCCCGTTCGCAGTTGGTCGGTCGACACGTCGTACTGGCGGAGCTCCGCGACGGGCACGAAGAGACGTCCGTGCGCCAGGTCGGTGGGCAGCCGCAACAGGTGCGCCAGGTGGAAAAAGCCGCGGGCGAGCTCATCGACCCACCCCATCTGCACGGAGTTGGTCACGTCCGCCAGGTGGGCAAGGAGACGAGCGTGGGGGGCGGCCCAGAGCCGAACGAACGTGTCCAGCTGATTGGCGTCGTCGAAGCGCGTCGTGCCCACGAGCAACCGGGCCGCTTCAACCTGTGCCGCCAGCCAGTCGACGTTCAGGGCGTGGGACTCACAGGCCTTGTAGGCCGCAGTCGCAGTGTCCTCAGGGATCGCCCGAAGCGGTTCGCCCGCCTCGGCCCGCGCCCGCTCTTCATCAAAGAACGAGTCCACGGAGGTCTCTCCAGGCACCGTCGGGTTCACCAGGGCCGAGTGCCAGTCCCAAAGCGCCTGGGCTGCGGATTGGTGTCCCCGCGACCAATCGTCGTAGAACGGGCGGAGCAGGTCCGATGTGGGAGTGTCACCCATTCGAAAACAAACACCCCGTCGAATCAGCACACAGGAACGAACCCTCCCCCAAACACGGAACGGGGAAGCCACTTCGGGCTCCCCCGTCCGCTGCACAGCACTACCGGAGAGCACTTACGCTTTCGCGTCGGCAAACTCTTGCTTCACCACGCTAATCTGGCTGCCTTCGAGCACCATCTGGAGCTCACGCTCCGAGAGGTCGTGCTCCACGACGTAGGTTTCGCCCTTGTCCGCGTTCGTAAGCTCCACATCCGTTCCGGACCGGACCTGGTCGCGCAGGTTGCGGAACTGCAACGTGTCGCCCTGCTCGATGCTGTCGTAGGACTCGTCGTCCTTGAAGAGCAGCGGCAGGATGCCAAAGTTCGCCAGGTTCTGCCGGTGAATCCGAGCGTAGCTCTTGGCGATCTTGACACGTGTGCCGAGCCAGCGCGGGGCAATGGCGGCGTGCTCGCGGCTGGAGCCCTGCCCGTAGTTCGTGCCGCCGACCACGGCGAAGCCGTTGTCCTGATGCTCCATGGCGCGATCGAAGAAGCTCTCGTCAACCTGTTCGAAGACGAATTCCGAGATCTTTGGAATGTTGGAGCGGAACGGCAGGATACGCGACCCTGCCGGCATGATCTCGTCGGTGGAAATATCATCGCCCACCTTCAAGAGCACCGGCAGGTCAAACGAGTCCTGAAGCGGCTCGAACTCGGGGAGGGACACGACATTGGGGCCCTTCTCAAGATCGGTGCCCTTTGCCTCCTCGGCACTTAGCGGCTCGACGAGCTGGTCAGTGTTGACGCTGATCTGGTCCGGCGTCTGTGCATTCGGGTACTCCATGTCGTACAAGTCCGCCAGGTCGCGCGGGTCGGTGATTTCGCCCGTGAGCGCGGAGGCGGCCGCCGTTTCGGGACTGACGAGGTAGACGGCGTCCTCTTTGGTGCCGGAGCGGCCCGGGAAGTTGCGGGGCACCGTGCGCACCGAGATTTGCCCGGTGGCGGGCGCCTGCCCCATCCCGATGCAGCCATTGCAGCCGGCCTGGTGAATACGGGCACCGGCACGGGTCAGCATCTGGAGATGCCCCGAGTTCATCAGGTTCTCCAGAATCTGACGCGACGTCGGATTTACGTCGAACGACACGCGGTCGTGCACCTGCTTGCCGTCCACAATTTCCGCGGCGCTCGCAAAGTCGCGGAAGCCAGGGTTGGCGGAAGAGCCCACGTAGCTCTGATAAATCTCTTGGCCTTCGACCTCCCGAACGGGCACCACGTTGCCCGGGCTGCTGGGCTTCGCGATCTTCGGCTCCAGCTTGGAAAGGTCAATCTCTTCGTGGTCGTCGTACGTGGCGTCCGCGTCGGCCTTAATTTCTCGGAAGGCCTCCTCGCGGCCTTGACGACGAAGGAAATCGCGCACCTCCTCGTCGGCCGGGAAGACGGTGCTGGTGGCGCCCAACTCTGTGCCCATGTTCGCGATGACGTGGCGGTCCATGCAGCTGAGGCTGTCGAGCCCCGGGCCGTAATACTCGATAATTTGGCCCACGCCCCCATCCACATCGTGCCGCTCCAACATGGTGAGGATGACGTCCTTCGCACTCACCCAATCCGGCAGCTCACCGGTCAGCTTCACGCCCCACACCTCGGGCATGTTAATCGTGTACGGCTTGCCGGCCATGGCCATCGCCACGTCGAGCCCCCCGGCGCCAATGGCGAGCATGCCAATGGCCCCCGCGGCGGGCGAGTGGCTGTCCGACCCAATGAGCGTCTTGCCCGGCTCTCCAAACCGCTCCTGGTGCACCGGGTGGCTTACGCCATTGCCGGGACGGCTGTACCAGGCGCCAAATTTCTTGCAGGCGCTGCGCAGGAAGAGGTGATCATCCGGGTTCTTGAAGTCGGACTGAATGAGGTTGTGGTCAACGTACTGGGCCGACAGCTCCGTTTGGACGCGGGGGATGCCCATCGCCTCAAACTCCAGCATGACCATCGTCCCCGTGGCGTCCTGAGTGAGGGTCTGGTCCATCTCGAGTTCGATCTCTGCGCCCACCTCCACGCCGTCGAGACTGCCGTCGGCGAGGTGGCTGTCGATCAGTTTTTCAGAAACGTTTTTACCCATAAAAAAGTGGCGTGGTGTTGATCAGGAGGTTGCAAAGGGGCGCCTGTGTTGTATTCAAAATGTAAGCGCTACGCGTCGAAGATGGTAGCGGTACAGGTAAAGATTTCGTGGGCGGTGTCCCCAGACGAGGCGCGCTCCTCAATCAAAAACGAGTCGTTGAAGAAGCTTTGCTTCGCAGCAGGAATAAAACCGAGGGGGCACACCATCGTGTACACGGGTGCAGCAACACTTGATGGCTACGCCTCCGATGCCGCTTGTTTCCACGGCGGATCCTGGTCGTTCAGAAACGCGTCGATGCCGGCCTGACAATCGTCCGTGCCCCGCGCAAACGCGTTCATCTGCACCGCGTAGTCCAGCGCCTCATCAAGGCCCATTCCGGGCACCTGCGCCAGCATCTGCTTCGTGAGCGCCACCGCCGAGCCACTCGTGTCCCGCGCGAGTTCGCGGGCCAGGTCCTCCACCGCTTCGTCCAGCGCCCCCTCGGGCACCGCCCGCGTAACGAGCCCCAGGTCCGCGGCGGTGGTTACGTCCACGAGCCGCCCCCGCAACAACAGGTCGCGGGCCCGCGCCTCTCCGAGCTTTCGGCGCAAGAAAACCATCACGATGGCCGGGACGAAGCCAATACGCACCTCGGTGAAGCCCAACTTGGCCCCCTCCGCCGCGTACGCGAAGTCACAGACCGCGGCGAGGCCGCACCCGCCTCCGATTGCATGTCCGTTTGCCTTTGCAATAACAGGCATTGGGTGCTGGTAAATTTGGCGGAACAGCTCCGCCAGGTGCCGAGAGTCTCGTTGATTTTCCATGGGCCCGGCGTCGCGCATGGCTCGGAGCGAGGACAGGTCCGCCCCGGCGGAAAACGCCGATCCAGCGCCCGTGAGGACGACGACTCGCAGATCCTCAGCGTCTTCCGCCTCGTCGAGCGCACTTTTCAGCGCCGTGACGAGGTCGGCGTTCAAAGCATTGCGCTTGTCCGGACGGTTGAGGCGAATCGTGTGGACAGGGCCGTCGGTGGTGGTCTGGACGAGGCTAGACATGGGGAAGCGTTTCT
>NZ_JAZKRW010000051.1:0-19951 GCF_036626415.1 Salinibacter sp. | reverse complement strand
CTCGCGCCGGTACTCGTCGGCGTACGTCTTCTCAGGCTTTGGTCGCTCTGCCTGCCGGTCCGAAGACGTGTCCGCGACCTTCAGTTGCGTATAACAACCCGTGAGTCCCACCGCTAGAATTCCGAAAACGAGAAGGAGGCCTACGCGGTGCATCGCGGAACGGGAAAGCCGGTCGACGTACGTCATAACAGGTCACCTCCAGCCGTGGGCGGTTGTTAGAGTATTTGGAACAAGTGGTACACTACGGGGGGAAGAAAGTTCTTCGACCGGGGAACGAAAGCCCCAGAACAGAGCAAACTTATCCCGGTGCTCTCGTTGTAGATGGCCGCCGGGTTCCCCTCAAAAGTAACAGGAGAACTCAGCGTTGGCCGAGGCAGGAAGCGAGGTGCAAGGATCCAGGGAGAAAAGCCTTCCCCCTGCTTCAGCGATGAGACGGTCGTCTGCATCGAAGCACCCAGGTCGTTGGACCCTTCGATTTGTGGAGCCAGACGGTCGGGCGTCCGGATTCGGGGTGGTCCGCCGCCGGGGCGTCTGCGACAGGGGCTCGCAATGTATCTGGGGTGCGAGGGGCAGAACCGGCCGACCGAGATCGAAAGGAAACGTCCTTCCGAGTTGCGGGCGTCCGGGCAGAGTATCGGTTCGATGCGAGGTCCTGTCATCCGAAATCAGGTCCGGACGGAAGGAAGAAAAAGTCTACCACTGCGAGCTCGAACCCGCGGCACCGGCCGTTGAACGCCGGGTCATAGGTGAAGGGGGTGCAGAAGAACCGGTCGCTGTTTCGAAAGCTGTTCCGGGGATGGATGTCCGGCTCGGCGCATGGGCGATGCCCTCTCTTGTGTGGCGCGTGCAAAACAGAACGCACTTGACAATTCCTACGCAAAAAATAAGTACCGTTTCGAATAATAAAAACAAAATAGGTCTCGGATCTGCAGAAACGACGAACACCGCCCCGTCTCATTGATATCTGCGGAACGGGGCTCCTATATTGAGTGCGTCTTGTTCCTTCTGTCTTTTTCGATTCCCTCTTCTAACGACCTCCCTCCCGCGAAAACATGGCAGACGCAGTTACGCCCCGTGACGAGGACTACTCACAGTGGTACCAGGACGTCGTGCGCAACGGCCAGTTGGCCGAAAACTCCCCCGCCCGTGGGTGCATGATCATCAAGCCCAACGGCATGGCCCTCTGGGAGAACATGCGCGACCAGCTGGACCAGATGTTCAAGGACACGGGCCACGAGAACTATTACTTCCCGCTGTTCATCCCGGAGCGCTACATGGAGCGAGAGGCCGAGCACGTGGAGGGCTTTGCCAAGGAGTGCGCGGTGGTCACGCACTCGCGCCTCACGCAGGACGAGGAGGGCAATCTGATCCCCGACCCCGAGTCGGAGCTGGGCGAGAACTACATCGTGCGCCCCACCTCCGAGACCATCATCTGGGACACGTACTCGAAGTGGATCCAGTCGTACCGCGACCTGCCGCTGCTCTACAACCAGTGGGCCAACGTCGTCCGCTGGGAGATGCGGCCGCGCCTCTTCCTGCGCACCGCCGAGTTTCTGTGGCAGGAGGGCCACACCGCCCACGCCACGGAGACAGAGGCGGTGGAAGAGGCGGAGCGGATGCTCAAGGTCTACGCCACGTTCGCCGAGGAGTACATGGCGATGCCGGTGCTCCAGGGGCGGAAGACGGAGAGCGAGCGCTTCCCGGGCGCGGTGGACACCTACTGCATTGAGGCCATGATGCAGGACGGCAAGGCGCTCCAGGCCGGCACGAGCCACTTCCTGGGGCAGAACTTCGCGAAGGCGTTCGACTGCACCTTTACCAACGAGGACAACGAGGAGGAGCACGTGTGGGCCACCTCGTGGGGCGTGTCGACCCGCCTCATCGGCGGCCTCATCATGACCCACTCTGACGACCAGGGCCTGGTCTTGCCGCCCAAGCTGGCGCCGCACCAGGTCGTCATCGTACCTCTCTTCTTCGACGACGACCAGGAGGGGCCCGTGATGGAAAAATGTGAACGCCTTCAAGAGAGGTTGGAAGACCATGGCATTCGCGTAAAGATGGACGACAACCACACCCAGAGCCCGGGCTGGCGCTTCAGCGAGCACGAGCTGCGCGGCGTGCCGCTGCGCCTCGCCGTCGGGCCGCGCGACTTGGAGAACGACAACGTGGAGATGGCCCGCCGCGACACGCAGGAGAAAGACGTCGTGCCGCAGGACGGCATCGTGGAGCGCGTGTCCGACACGCTCGACGACATTCAGCAGTCCCTCTACGAGCGGGCCCGGGAGCGGCAGCAGGACAACACCCGCGTCGCGGACGACTACGACGAGTTTCGAGAGATCATTGGGCGCGGCGGCTTCGCCTGGGCCCACTGGGACGGTACGCCGGAAACCGAAGAACGCATTCAGGAGGAAACCTCCGCCACCATCCGGCTCATCCCGTTCGACCGCGACGAGCACGAGGAGGGAGAAGACATGCTTACGGGCGAGCCGTCCGAGGGCCGTGTGCTCTTCGCACAGGCGTACTGAGGCAGGTATTGCGTATCTCGTGTTGGGTGTTTTGGCTCGGTGCAGGGGCCGATACGCACTACGCAATACGCACTACCGGAGCGGGCGTAACATTCAGCGGCGCCGTGCGTGGACTATAACAGACCTTTACAGCCACGTTCACTGCCTGCCCGGTTCCCATGAGTGCCCCGCCGACTGGTCCCGACCGGTTCGAGGACGACGACCTGGGAGATCTTGGCGACGAGGAGCCCTCCGGAGAGGCAGCCCCGAACCCGGATGAGGCCCGGGCCGCGGCCGAGGATGCCCTGGCGCAGATTGAGGCGATGGCCGATCTCGACGAGGAGCCGGACGTGGGGGCGGAGGATCGGAGGGCGGCATCCTCTGCCGATTCGTCGTCCGCCTCGCCCGACTCGGACGCCCCATCCTCGTCCGGCCCGCCGGAGGATCAGTGCGAGAACTGCGGGGCCCTCCTGCACGGGCCGTACTGCTCGCAGTGTGGGCAGAGGGCCGCCGACCGCGTCGTGCCGATCTGGCACATGCTCAACGAGGCCCTTGAGGCCGTCATTGAGCTCGACATGCGGGTGCTGTGGACCTTCCCGAAGTTTCTGTTCCAGCCCGGCCGGCTCACGAAGGAGTACATCAACGGGCGGCGGAAGCGCTACATCCGGCCCTTCCGGTTGTATCTGTTCACGACGTTCGTGCTGTTTACCGTTCTTGCTCTCACCGCTGGGCAAGGCTTCCAGTTTCCGTTCGATCCGCAGATGTCGCCCGCACAGGCGGACACGGCCCAAACGAGAATCACAGAAGGACTGGACACCACTGCGTCGTCGGCCCCTTCGTTTTTGGGCCGTCCCGAGCAACGTGAGCAGTGGGCCGAGGCGCTCCGAGAGAACCCCAACGCTGTCAACGTTGAGTTCGGCGGGCCGGAAACCCAGGCCCAGCTTGAACACGCCCTCCGCGTGAAGTCGGCCGAAGCCCTTCGAAACCCCAACGACTTCTTAGGGGACATGATCGACCGAGGGCCCTACGTCATGTTTCTGATGCTGCCGGTCTTTGCCTTTCTGCTCAAGCTGCTTTACATCCGGCGCGGGCGCTTGTACGTGGAGCATCTCATCTTCAGTCTCCACCTGCACGCGTTTGCCTTTTTCGCGTTTACCGTCGGCATTCTTCTTGGTGAGATTGAGGCCCCGTGGCTACAGACCGCCGCGACCTGGGTTGAACTGTCGCCCCTCCTGTATCTTGTCGTCGCGATGGGGCATGTCTACGATCAGGGGCTCATCAAGTCCACGATTAAGGCATCCCTCCTGCTGTTCGTATACTCGATCATTCTGGTCATTGGGTTTATTCTACTGGCCCTCGCGGCTGTGTTGTTGATGTAGAGCCCAGGCTGCAGTCCCCCACGTGCATGTCGTCCTCCAATCCCGCTGCATACCAGACCGATGCGCCCCGCGGGCTCGGCCTGTGGGCGGCCGTGATCGTGAGCTACGTGGTGAGTCCTCTCGCCTTCCCCCCGCTGGTATACGGACTGGTGCTGACCCATGTGGGGGCGTCGTGGGCCGACGTCGCGTGGGGCGCGGGGATCGGGCTCGTGTTTTTGTCCGTCGTGCCGCTCGCGTACGTGGGCGGAATGCGACTGCAGGGGCGGATCAAGTCCTTGGAGATCCGAAACCGGTCGAAGCGGACCGAGCCGTTCCTTGTGGCACTGGGGGCCAGCGGCGCGGCGTTGGCCACGGTGCTCGGGATCGACATTGCCGGGCGTCGGCTGCTGGCAGCCCTGGTGGCGTGCCACGTCCTCAACACGACCCTCCTCTTTCTCATTACCACCCGGTGGAAGATCTCGGTGCACTGCGCCTCGGTGGCTGGGGCGGTGTCGACCCTTGTGTTCGTGCAGGGACACGTCCCGGGGCGAATGCTTGTTGCCGCGGGGCCCGCGGTGCTGATCGGCGGTGTGGGCCTGACCGGGCTTGTGCTCTGGGCCCGCGTTCGGAGCGGGGCGCACACCGTGGGCCAGGCCGTGGCGGGGACCGGAATGGGGCTTGTGGCCCCCTACCTGGAACTGCTTGCGCTGTCAGGCGCGATTGGGGCGTAAAATGGGGCGCGGTGGGTTGGATCACATCGCGCTGTTTCGTTTCTTAATAAGTGTCCCCACTGGCTCCCGCCTGCCCGCCATCCTGTGTCACAGCCCTCCACACTCTCTGACGGACCGATACGGCACTCTCTGGCCCATCACGCATCCTGCTTCGCTCATGCGCCTGTATCGCGTCTTTGTGCTCGGGGCCTTTGTCGTCGGGGCCTGCTGCGGGCTCCTGGGGCCTCCGTCCGTCCACGCCCAGACCTGGGGCACGGTGACCGGCACGGTCACCGATTCTACAGAAGGGGAGCCCCTGCCGGGCGTGACGGTGTTGGTGGAGGGAACGGACTTTGGCACCGCCACGGGCCCGGAGGGCCGGTACCGCCTGGAGGTGCCCACCGGCCGCTACGCGCTTCGCTTCTCGGCGGTCGGCTTCTCCTCTCGGGTTGACTCGGCGTATGTGACCGAGGAGGGCACTCAGGTGGACGTGGTCCTTGCCTCCAGCGTCTTGGAGATGGAGGAGCTCGTCGTGGCGGGCGCCCAGGCCGATCGCCCCGGCGTCTACGAGGTGGACCCGGCCGACGTGCAGAACATGCCCACGCCCTTCAAGGACGGCTTCCGGGCCTTGAAGACCACGCCGGGCGTGGCCACCGGCAGCGAGCTGACCCAGCAGTACTCCGTGCGGGGCGGCGGCTACAACGAGAACCTGGTCTTCATCAACGGCTTTGAGATTTTCTTCCCGTTCCGGCCGCGGCAAGGGGAGCAGGAGGGCCTAGGGCTTCTCAACCCGGCCCTCGCGTCGGACATCACGTTTTACACCGGCGGCTTTCCGCCGGAGTACGGCGGGAAGCTCTCCTCGGCGCTGGACGTGCAGTACGCCCAACCGGGCCAGGGCTCCAAGCCTGAGGATGATTCCCTCAACGGTTCGGTCGACCTTTCGACGCTCGACGCGAGCGTCCACGCCCAGTCCTCCAGCCTGGGCGGGGACCTGGGGTGGAGCGTTGGGGCGCGGCGGGCCCAGCCGGGGCGGTTTTTCGGGACGCAGGACCTGAAGGGGGACTACAGCCCGCGCTTTACCGACGTGCAAGGGACCTTCGAGTACCGCCTGTCGGATCGGGTCTCGGTGGAGGCCCTCGGCATCTGGGCGGATAACGTTTTTGAGCTGGAGCCGGAGGAGCGGACCACCTACTTCGGGGTCATCAGCCTCGATCCAGAGCGGCCCTCGGACTTCAAGGCCCTGCAGTCGAGCCTCAGTGGGGCGCGCACGGACGGATACACGACCACGTTCGGCGGGGCGCGCCTCAGCACAGAGGTGACCGACCGGCTCACCTTAGAGCACGACGTGGCCTACTTCAGCACAGAAGAGGCCGAGAGCTTCGATATCGAAAGCGACCGGCGGGTGTGCCAGGTCGACCCGACCCAAGGGGCCAACCCCGCGAACTGCTTTCTGCGGGGCGAGTCCACGGTCACTCGGTTTGCCGACAACGCGGTCGACGTCCAGCGCCGGACCGGGCGGGGCCGCTACGAATGGGACCTGGGCCAGCATGTGCTCAAGGGCGGCTGGCACGCCAGAGGCCTGCGCTTCGACGACCAGATTGAGGAGAAAACCATCATTCAGGGAAACAGCCAGGAGGGCCTCGACCCGGTTCGCATACGGGTCGACAGCCTCACCGACCAGTCGGTATTTAACGAACGGCAGCTTGGGGCCCACCTGCAAAACGCCGTGGACGTGCTTCCCGCCCTGGGGATTGGGGGGGCGGGCGCTGAAGGGCGGCTTACCGTTACCGGCGGCCTGCGAGCGGACTACTTCTCGTTCAACGACGAGTGGACCCTCTCTCCGCGCCTGTCGGGCCGCCTGAAGGCAACCGAGCGGCTCACCCTCACCGGGGCGTGGGGCATCTACCACCAGAAGCCGACCTACCGGGAGCTGCGAGGAGATCCGGAAGGGACCGAGTCAATTGCGGAGACGCTCAATCGGGACATCGAGTCCCAGCGGTCGGTCCAGTACGTGCTGGGGGGGGAATACTTCTTCCCCGAGCAGCGCCTGTCTCTGCGGGCGGAGGGCTACTACAAGGACTTGGATAACCTCATCTCCTACACGATCGAGGACGTGCGGGTCAACTACTCCGGGGAGAACGACACCTACGGCTACACCTACGGGCTGGACCTGCAGCTCCGCGGGGAGCTGGTGCCGGGCCTGGAGAGCTGGTTCAACTACAGCTACCTCGTGGCCCGAGAGCGCTTTACCGAAGAGGCGCTCAGCTCCTATAGCCAGCGGCTGCGGGAGGCCCGGCAGGGCCTGATCCCCCGCCCGGCGGACCAGCGCCATACCTTCTCGGCGTTTGTCCAGGACTACGTGCCGGGAGACGAATCGTGGAAGGTGCACATGCGGCTGCTCTACGGGAGCGGGCTGCCGCACACGCCGGACGATCCGGGCCCGGAGGTGACCGAGGGGGTCCAGACACGAGTGCCGGGGGACCGGATGAGCGGGCGGCTCCCGGCCTACCGGCGGGTGGACGTCGGGGCGACGAAGCGCATTGAGGTGGCCGAAAGCGGGATCGGCGGGCCCGTGCACCTGGAGCTGACGCTGGAGCTTTTGAACATGTTCGACATGGACAACACCGTCGACTACAGCTGGACGCGGGGGTTTGAGCGGGTGCCGAAGCGGCTCACGCCCCGCACCCTCAACGCCCGCCTCCACCTCACCTTCTGAGGCCCGTTCGTTTGTTCCACGCACGCAGTGCTTTATGAATCGCCCGATGGTTCCCCTCAACGAGATCGAGGCCGTGGCGCGCCGTTTCGAAGTGCTCGGCGTACCGGCCCGGTTGCGTCTGCTCAGCGCACTACATGCAGAAGGCGAGCAGACGGTGGGAGAGTTGGTTGAGGCGACCGGCTTCCGGCAGTCCAACGTTAGCAAACACCTTGGTCTCATGGCGGAGGAGGGCCTGCTGGCACGGCGGCGCGACGGCGTACACGTCTACTATGCGCTCGACGACCCCACGCTCGGCGCCCTCTGCGTGCTCGTGTCCCGTCGCCTGCGCGACGAGGCCGAGCAATAGTGCCCGGCCAGAGTCGTCGGGCGAGATGGCAGAGAGGCGTCCACCGGTGGGCGACGCCACGGCAGCAGCCCCCGCATTCTCTCCCTGCACACGGGCGGCAGACGACCCCGGGGGACCTGAAGAACAGGAGGAGGCATCGGGATCAGCGGAAAGACGCCTCGATGCCGTTCGTGAAGTGGACGGCCGCGTCGCTGTAGATGTTGACCTGGTAGGCCCGAAACACGTCGCTCGAAATGATCTGGGACGCCTCGCTCCAGCTCTCCACCGTCCGCAGGCGTTGTAGCACATCCCGGTAGGCACGCCGATCGCCGTCAAACAGAGATTCTATGTACACTTCGCGCTTCGGGGTGTGGGAGGCCCCGAAGGCCTCTCGTTCGAGGGCCGACAGGTCGTCGTCAGGAGAAGAGACGGACGATTGTTCATCCGAAGAGGAGGAGGAGGGAGTTGCGTTGTCGGAAGGAGACGGAGCGTTGGTCTCCGTGGGTTCGTCGGAGGGTCGCTGCTGGAACTGAGCCCAGAGGGGCTGGGCGTCGTCGTTGGACGGGTCGGTCTCGGTGCCACGCCGGGTGGCATTCTGCTCGAACTGTTTCCACATCGGCGTGGCTTCGGGGGCGGCCTCCGACGAAGCGTCCGCGTTCGACGCCGGACCGTCGTTGGAGGACGTGTGGAACTCGGGGCCCAGGGGGGCGGTCGCCGTGTCGCGTCGCGTGGAGGGGGCCTCGGTCGGGGCGTCCTCCGTGAGGGAATCTTCGGCGGGAGCATCTCCGGGAGAGGCCGAGTCGATGAGACGTCGAAGCGCGTCGGGAGACACGGCGTCGGGAGCTTCCGTCGTTTCGTAGGTGTCGAGGCGATCGACGAGGACGTCGGCGTCCTTCTCGGCGAAGAACGTGCGGAGCAGAGAGGGAGAGATCTGGGCGTCTCCGGTGGCGTGGCGGGCCGTATCGAAAAGGGGGTCGAGCACGTCGACCCAGCGATCCGCGCTAAAATCGGCCGTCATGCGCTCGTCGACGCGCCGGAGGACGCGCTCAAAGGCATCTGGCGAGAAGGCGTCCCGGTCGTGTTTCTCGGCGAAGGCCTGTACGGCGTTGTGGAGGTAGGCGTACGGGCCGAAGAAACGCATGCGCCATTGCACTTGCGGCACCGGGACAGGGCCGGCGGCGTCCTCGAAAACAAAGGACGTCAGCGTCGGGACGGGGCGCACGAGGTAGTTCGTGGTGCGGCGGGCGGCGGTCCGGAGCGTTTCGGCCCAGCGGTCGCGCGGCACCTGCATGTGCTGCTCCGTCGCGTCGAGAAACGCCCGGGTGGCGTTTTCCATCTCCGGATGGTCGTAGTCCACCCAGTCCGTACGCGCCCGGCGCAGTTGGCGCACCTCGCGCCGGTGGTGGTGCCGCAAAAGGTGGGTCAAGTAGTGCCGGAGGGGACTCGGCATTGCGCCCGCTTCCCAGTCCGACGTCGTGTAGGCCTGGCCGGCGGGGAAGGTGTCGAGCAGGCGCTCCGAGAGGGCGTCGGCAAGCGAACGCGTGGACATGAGGCATGCAGCAGACGGTGCAGAAAAGCACGAGAAGCCATGACGTATATACGCGGGTCCGAGGAGAGGTTTTCGGAAAAGAAGATGGGTGGTGCGTTCATCTCTCGTGGAGGCGGGCCCTTCTGGCGAAACCGGAAGACATTTGGTCTGATTTTCCCGGGGCGAGTGGACACGAAGGCCTGTTGGCCAATACCTTCTTCCGTGATTGCTGGTTACCAAAAGTATACCCTCGTTCTGTGTCGTCGTCCCGTACGCTTCCGGCTCCGGTTCGTCACGTACAGGGGTGGGCCTCTCGGATGGCCTACGGACTGCTCCTGGGAGTGCTAAGCGCGGCGGCCTTGCTCCTCGCCGCCGGGGCCGATCCGGGGACACGGGCCGCGGGATTGCGCCTCTGGGCCCTTGCGGGGGCGGCTGCATTTGCTGTCGCGCCGCCAAACGTGCTGTTCCCAGACCCGAACGTTTCCATGCTGCAGCGGCTGAATTGGGCGCCCGTGCGGCTCCTGCGCTACCAGGCGCGTCGGCTGGGGCCACTCGTACTGCTGCTGGCGGTGCCGGCGGTACTCGTGGCCTACGGCGACCCCAACGGGCCGCTCCGGGACCTTGGGACAAAGACTGTGGCTCTGGGACAAGGGCTTCTCCTGATCGGGGCGGCGGCGCTGGACAGCTTCGTGCACTTTGCGACCCTCGGGGCTCGGTCGCAGGCCTGGCACGAAGGGCGGGCGGGGCAGTGGTACGCGCAGGCGGTGGAAGAGCAGGGACAGGGCGTGAGCCTCCCCCGCGGACTTGTGCCGGCCCTCTTCGCCACCACGCGCTGCTTCGCCGTGGGCGTTAGCGTCGTGGTGGCCACCGCGGCGGCCGCGGCGAACGGGCTGTATGCACTGGCGTGGGCGCCGGGCTGCCTCCTCCTGGGCTGGGCCGGCCTGCGCCTGTGGCGGTCGCGGCCCGCCTACGACCGGCACTTCTATCACACCACGGCCTTCTACGCGGAGGTGCTGGGCGGGGGCACCGTGGCGGCCACCGACCGTGCGCCGGTGCCGTACGATGCGCTCTACTGGGTGCCCGTGCGCTGGCGGCCGGCCGTCTGGGCCAGCGTGCGACAGCTCGACCGCCGCCTGCCCCTCGGCCGTCTCGTGGCGGTGGCTCACCTTGGCCTTTGGCTCTTTTGCGTCCGGGGGGTGTCCCCCGCCTTCATTACGACCTACCTGACGCTGATTTTCACCGGGCAGGTGGCCGCCTGCGCCGTGCTCGGGGCTCCCTCGGCGGCCCCCCGTCCGTTCCAGCGGGCCCTGCAATCGGTGGGCGACTGGATTGGGACCCGCACGTTCGTCAACCTGCGTTGGTTTGGGCCACACGTGGGCAGCCTTGCGCTCGTGGTTCTGTTTGGCACCACATATGGCTGGGCCTGGGTGGGCGCCTGGGCGGCCGTGCACCTCGGGCTGTCGGTGGCGGCGGCCACGGTCGTCACCCTCGCCACCGAAGGATCGTTCCGGCCTGCCGCGTAGCCGCTGCCTCGTTGGAGCGGCGACACGGCGGGCCATCGCTCCACACGCTCTCTTCTCCACACCGACTCGCGCCATGGATGACCCGCTGACCCTTCAGGCCCTGTCCAAGCGGTACGGCGACGGGCCGCCTGTTCTGTCGGATCTCTCGCGATCGTTCGACCCGGGCACGCTCACGCTCCTGGTGGGACCGAACGGGGCGGGCAAGACGACGCTCCTGCGCCTGCTGGCCGTGCAGGCCTACCCCACGAGCGGGGCGGTCCGCTACGGCGAGATCGACGTGCACGAGGAGCCCTACCGCTACCTCCAACGGGTGGGCCTCGTCCACGCCGGGCCCGCGCTGCCCGAGCACCTTACGGCCGTGGAACTGCTGGAGTGGATTCTGCGCAGCCGGGGGCAGTGGACCGACGACGAGGGACCCGCCCGCATCGGATCGTTGCTCGATCGCCTCCGGCTCGACGAGCGCCGCGAGAACCTGATCGGCACCTATTCGAGCGGCATGACGCAGAAGGCGCAGGTGGCCGCCGCGTTCGTGGCCGAGCCGGCGGTCGTGCTCATGGACGAGCCCCTCCGCAGCCTCGACACCGCCACCACCGAGGCCACCGTCGACCTCCTGCGCGAGTTCGTGGCGGACGGCGGGCTCGCCATCGTGGCCAGCCACCTCACCGACGCGCTGCGCCCGCACGCCGACGCGGTGGTGCGCCTCGGGGAAGAGTCGCCCGTATCCGCCTAGAATGGGGCAGCGAGGCGGTCGTCGGGTTACTCCGCCGTCCGGGCGGCCGCAGGGGTCAAGAGCGGACGCGCCGCCTCCAACCGCCCGTCGTTCGGGGCCGGCTCCACGTCGAGCAGGGCAGCCATCAGTTCGTAGAGGTGGATCAGGGAGAGCTGGTCGATCGTGGTCGACGATCGGAATGCGGGGCCGTGGGCCAGGAGGAGGGTGTGCATCGACTCGTGTCGGGGATCGTAGCCGTGCGTGCCGCCGCCGGTCCAGTCCGGATTTTCGTCCATCCACGCCCGTGTCCGAATGCTCCACCGGTCGTCGGCGACGGCGACCACGGAGGGAATGCGGCGGTGGCCGTCGAAGTGGAGCGTGTCGGGCAGGGTGCCCTTCCGGTACGCCGAGAGGTGCGGGGCCCGATCCAGGGCCGTCACCACCGAGTCGGCCGATATGCCGTCCCGGGGCTCCATCATCGCCACCGGGTTCCGGGCGGTGAGCCGGACGTCGTCGGGGTCGATGTAGTCGTCGAGGAGGACGGTGCGGTCGCGGGCCGTGGGGCTCATGCCGTGGTCGGACGTCACGATGAGGTTGACGTCGTCCTCCATGCCGCGGGCGTCGAGGCCGTCGAGCAGGCGCCGGACGAAGCCGTCGACCTCGCGCAGGGCGGTGGCGACCGAGTCGGAGCGCGGGCCGTGGTAATGGCCCTTCGTGTCGACGCGGCTGAAGTAGAGCGTGATGAGGTCCGGGCGCGTGTCCGCCGGGCGGTCGAGCCACTGGAAGGCCTGGTCCACCCGTGTGGTCCCAGGCACGCTCTCGTCGTACCGAAACCACTCGGTGGGCCGGGTGCCCTGCACGGGGGCCTCGGAGCCGGGCCAGAAGTAGGTGGCTGCGGTACGGCCCTGCTGCTCGGCCGTCACCCAGATCGGCTCCCCGCCCCACCAGTCGGGGTTCTCGACCGCGTCCCGGTCGCTCAGGCTGAACGAGGCGTCCATCGCCGGGTCGTACATCGTGTTTGCGATGATGCCGTGGCTGGACGGGTGGAGGCCCGTGACGGTGCTGTAGTGACTCGGGAAGGTCTTGGTGGGGAAGACCGGCGTCAGGTGCTCGACGTGGGTCCCGTCTTCCGCGAGACGGGAGAGGGCCGGGGCCGCGTGGAGATCGAGGTAGTCCCAGCGGAGGCCGTCGATGGAGATCACGATGAGCGGATCGGGAGAGTCCGCCGTCTGCGCGTTCGCCGACTGGGCCATTGAGGGAGAAACGGCCCCGGCGACCGGGAGAAGCAGCAGGCAGAGAAGGAAGAGTATGCGGGAGGCGCTCATGGGGCGGCGAAAACAGTGGGGTTGGACGGGCACGACTCCCGCCAACGTAGCCATCACGGCGGGCGGCTGTGTAAAGCGCGGTGAAAGGACGGCACTCAGTCAGCGACGCGGCAATAGGCAGCGGTCGAGTATGTAGCCCGGACAATCCCGGCCTCGCCGGGCCGCAGGACAAACTCGCTCGGGCCCACCTCGTCCGTCTGGGGGTTCCAGTCGTAGGTGTAGCCGAGGCCCGTGAAGGGGTAGCCGTCCGGGCCGTAGGAGGTCTGTCTCAACTCCAGAAACCAGTCCCGATGCGCATCGCTGATCACCACGTGGCCGGCCGGCTCGGGGGCGCGCAATTCGCACTCCCGGTCGGTCACTTCGGGGTCGGGGCAGGGGCGCACGAGGGCCTGGGGCCGGACCCAGAGCTCCACGAAGCGGTCGTAGTCCGCGTCCGGCGGGAGGCCGAGGCGCTGGGCGAGGCGGCGTTGGAGGGCGTCGCCCTCCCGGTCGAGGCCGCGGCAGAACTGTCGGATTGTGGGCACGGCGGTCACCCATACGTCCCGGTCGGCCGTCACCGTGTCGCCCGCCGCTGCCCTCGGCAGCGTCTCACTGCCGCCCCAGGTCACCACCAGCACCTGCCGGGTCGAATCCCTCACCGTGCGCCAGACGAGCGAGTCATTGTACGGCACGAGGGGCGTGAGGCCGGTCGTGATCTCCGAGGGCTCGGCCGTGCGCGCATCCTCGATGGCGGCCCGGTACTGCGCCTCCGGGGCCGAGTCGGTGGCGGGCCGGGTGCTGCGACAGGCCACGAGCAGCCCCGCCACGATTGCAACGAGGGCCCCACGCACCAGACAGGGCCCAGGGGCTTGTCCATACGTCCACACGTCTCGCTGCATGCTGTTATTCGCGCCCGAAGATGAAGTACAGGATGACCCCGAGGACCGGCGCGAAGACGATCAGGAGTGCCCAAATGACCGTGCTGCCGGTGCTGCGGGTGCCGTCCCCGAGCAGGTCGACCAGCGCCACGAGGTCGAGCACGATGATGACGGTGCCCCAGAAGCCCCAGCTGGCGGTGGAGATGCGCTCCAACAGGTTCGGGCCGCCGCAGCCGGTGAGCAGGACCGTGAGCGGGGCGAGCAGGGCGAGCGAAAGCGGGCGAAGAATCGAAGGGCGGGAATCGTCGGACATGGGGGCGAAGAGGGTCGAGGAGAGAGAGGCCGTGCACCCAACCTACGGACGAGCGGCCGGAATGGGTACAGCCACTCGTTAAACGTTCGAACGTTCAACGTTTCAACGTCGTCCGGGAACCACTGTCCACATCCGGTGCGTTTTTCACCGCTCAAGATGC
Source organism: Salinibacter sp. (assembly GCF_036626415.1). Lineage (GTDB taxonomy): Bacteria > Bacteroidota > Rhodothermia > Rhodothermales > Salinibacteraceae > Salinibacter. The sequence goes on along the minus strand of NZ_JAZKRW010000051.1, from coordinate 5,923 downwards.
ACCGCCACAAACTGGATCGATCCCGTCCTGATGCGCATCGGCCACCTCGACTTCGACGACCGGCCCCTCTTTCTCGCGCCCATGGAGGACGTGAGCGACCCGCCGTTCCGCATTCTCTGCAAGCGGTACGGGGCCGACATGATGTACACCGAGTTCGTCTCCTCCGCGGGGCTCCTCCGCGACCAGGCGCACGAGCACCAGAAGCTCGAGATCTTCGACGAGGAGCGGCCCATCGGCATCCAGGTGTGGGGCGGGGGCATCGATGAGGTCAAGAACGCCACCCCGATGGTCGACGCCGCCGGGCCCGACGTGATCGACATCAACTTCGGCTGCCCCGTCCGCAAGATCGTGCAGAAGGACGGCGGGGCTGGGGTGCTACGCAACCTCGACAAGATGCGCAACATCACGGCGGCGGTGATGGAGGAGGCCACCCGTCCGGTGACCGTCAAGACGCGCCTCGGCTGGGACGACGACTCGATTCACATTGTGGACGTGGCCCGCATGCTGGAGGACATGGGCGTGGCGGCGCTCACGGTCCACGCCCGCACCCGCGAGCAGAAGTACAAGGGGGATGCGCGCTGGGCGTGGCTTCGGAAGATCAAGGAGGAGGGCACCCGCGACATGCCATTTATCGGGAACGGCGACGCCCTCGACCCGGAGGCGATCGAAGCGATGTTCGAGGAGACCGGCGTGGATGGGGTCATGCTGGGGCGCGGCGCCCTCGGCAATCCCTGGATTTTTGAGCGCGCGAAGACCTACATGGAGACCGGCGAGCTGCCCCCCCCGCCGGACTGGGAGGAGCGCGTGCAGGTGGTGGCCGAGCACCTGTCGCTCAAGTGCGAGTGGCTGGGCGAGCGCACCGGCGTGATGGAGATGCGCAAGAACTACAGCAGCTACTTCAAGGGCTTCCGCAACGCGTCGACGCTGCGCCACGAGCTGATGCAGCCGGAGACGAAGGCGGGCGTGCTGGAGGTGATGCTCAACTTCAAGCCCGACGCGCCCGACATCCAGGTGCCCGCCGCCAAGCTGCCGGAGGAGACCGCCGATCCGGACGCGGTGGAGACCAAAAAGCCGGACGTGCCCGACGACCTGCCCACGCCGGGCGGGGACGGGGCGGACCCGGAGGTGGGGACGAAGAAGGCGGAGCTTCCCGAATCGATGGCGGCGTGATTCACAGGACTTCTGCGGCGACGGACGAGTGAGAGAGTAGCTGGCCGCTGTAGTCAGAGGGACGAGAGCTGCTCGCGGACCCGCTGGACGAGCGCACCGGGACGAAGAACGTCGACCTCGGGGTGCCCTGGTTCATAGTCGTCGACGTTGTAGGTCGTCAGGTACGCGCAGCCCTGCTCGAGCGCCGCGACGAGGTGGGGCAGGTCTTTCCAGTCTGCACGATCCGTATGAGAAAGGAGGCGCTGTCGGGCAGGTGCATCGACGATCGAGAGGGCCCGGCCGACCAGCCGCTCAAAGTCGCTGGTCGCTGCCCGAAGCTTCGCCTTGAGGTTGCGTCGGCATTCGTCGACGGCGAATTCGGACGTGATCCCCTCGATGAGCGTAATTTCCGAGAGTGTGAGCAGCACCTGACTTGCGCTGTGATCGGAGGGAGAGGCGGCACCCGCAAAGAGCACGTCCGCATCGAAATACACTCGGAGGTGCGATTCTGATTGGGGCCCAGATGCTCCCTGGCCGGCTTCCCCCTTCGTCTCGCTACTCATGGGGAATCGCGCTCAGTCTTTTCGGCGGCGTCTCCCGAGCGTTCGCCTTCCGGAGGATCTCCGTAGCGCTCCCGGGTGAGCGCAGCTCGCTCGTCCCTCAGACGCTCCAGGAGTTCATCCGTCGTGAGCCCTGCCTCCTCGCGAAGCCGTTCGATCTCCCGGGCCAGGCTGGGGACCACCGGCTGCATGGGCGTGAGGACGAAGGTCCCGTCCACGTCTACGAGGTGGAGGGCATCTCCCTCGTCGAGATTGTATTTGTCGCGGAGCGCCTTGGGGATCGTGAGGACGCCCCGGCTCCGAAGCTGGACAGTACTACTGACGGGCTGGCCCATTGGATTTGGATTGTGGCATCGGGATTAGGGAGCACGGTCGTTCTGCATTTCAGTGCAATCTGTATTTCGAAACGACCGGCAAGGAGAGGCGGTTTCGTGGCCTTCTCGCTCGGATTGCCGATCTGCGACTTCCTGCCCCCGCCCAGGTGGGAACGGCGCCCAGGTGGGAACGGGGCGAACCAGGAGGTCGACGCGGAGAAGGCGGAGCTGCCCGCGTCGATGCTACCGTAGCTGATGAACGGACTGGGCGCAGTGGGCGACTGGTCCGGAATTTCCGGCACGGGGTTATCCGCAGACGTATCTGACCGGTTCCCGAACCGTGGTAGTGGCGCGCGGCCCCCACGACGGGGCCTAGGCGGGAAGCCGGGCGTCCGTGGAAATCATGAAATGTCGAACACCGTCGCGGCCTCGTCCTCCAGCACGGGCCCGATGACCTCCACCTCGTGGTTGCCCCGGGCGAGCACGTCCTCGCAGGACAGGGCCAACTGGCGCCCGGCATCGCCCTTCATGTCGTAGAGGCGCTCGGCGCGCAGCCCAAACACGACGCGCCCGATGCGGGCCCAGAAGATGGCCCCGGCGCACATGGCGCACGGCTCTGTGCTGGCATAGAGAGTGGTTTCTTGGAGTCGCTCCGGTGCATACTCCCGGGAGGCGACCCGGACGAGGTTGGTCTCGGCGTGGCCGGTGCAGTCGCCCGTGCGCCCCTCCGTGTTGCCGGCCCGGTCCAGAACCGTCCCGGATGCATCATCCACGAGTACGGCCCCGAAGGGAGGATTCTCGGCCGCCTGGGCCGCGGCCGCCTCGTCGATGGCGGCCTGGACGAATCGCTCGTGGTCGAGGGAAGCATCGGAAGCAGACATAGACGGGCGGGAGCAACCAGGATGTGCAAGGAAAAAGGCGAGTCCCGAGGGCAGGCTCAGGAAATCCGTCAGCCCCCTCCCAAATTCGCGGCGTAGTCCACCGCATCCTCGGCGGCAATCGCCATAAGCTCTTCCGGCACGGACGTTTCAGCCACTGGCACGTCCGACGGGAGCGTGAGCGGGGCGCCGGCCAGGTCACACAGGGCGAGGTGGCTTCCCGCCCGAACAGCGGTCGCCAGGGTCTGTCGTCGACCGGCAGAAAGGCCCGAGGGATCCAGGGCCCCGTGCAGGACCGAGCAGATGCGGTCCGAAAGGCCCCAGTGCTCGCCGGCCTGGAGGGCGAGGGTCCGGTGGCTGTCCCCGAAGAGGCGGCACTCATCGTCTGCCCCCGGGAGGGGGGTGTCCTGCGCGTCGGACAGGGCGCCGTACCGATCCGGGGCGGAGTACAGAAGCACGAGCCGCCCCATCTCGTGAATGAGGCCGACGGAGAACGCCAGACGCGTCCAGTCATCGATCAGGTCGAGTTGGCGGGCCAGTTGCTGAGTAAACCGGCCGGTGAAAATGGACGTATGCAGGATGCGGTCGAGAAGGCGCGTGTGATTGGCAAGTTGGTCCCGCATTTTGTTGGCGCCCTCAAGGATGACGATGGACGTCACCTCGATGAACCCGAGAAGGTGTACCGCCTGCTCAACGTCCTCGACCTCGTGCCGCAGGCCATAATACGCAGAATTTGCCCGCCGGAGGACGTTGAGGGACGTAGACGGGCACTTCTTAACGATGCGGATCAGCCGCGCAGAATCGGTCTGCCCGGAGGCGATCAGCGCCTCGACCTCTTCGATCGTGGAGGGAAGGGTTGGGAAGGACACCTCCAACCTCTCTGTGTTCGTGGTGCGTGTACTCATGGTTGAGAGGAACAAAAAACAGGATGCGAGGAACGCGAGATCGTTCGCTCTACCACGCTTCAGTTTGGCAGAGGCTTTGGGGCGCTCCGGGAAGAGTTGGCCATCCCTTCAGACGGCTCGGCGGAGCCGTTCCTACTGTCTCCTGCGCTTGAAGCGGCCATTGGAAGTCGGGCGAGGAATCGGCTGCCCGTTCCCTTCTCGGTTTCTACCTCGATCGACCCGCCCATCTGCTCGGCTGCTTCTTTCGTCACCGTCAACCCAATTCCGGTGCCCTCGTACGCCCGGTCCAGTCCCGTGGAGGCTTGGCGAAACGGTTCGAAGAGTTGGTCGACCGTCTCCGGTTCCATGCCAACCCCGGTGTCCTTGACCTCTAGGACCGCCCATCCGGGCTCAAGGTAGGTCCGGACCCACACGGTGCCGCCCTCTTCCGTGTACTTGATCGCGTTGTCCAGAAGGTTCTGCAGCACGATCTGGACCCCGTATTCGTCGGCCTGGGCTTCTGCATGGGTGCCGTCCAGTCGAAGGTCGATCGCGTGGTCCTGGGCGTCTGGGCGGTGCGTCTCGACCGCGCGGCGGGCCTGATCGTGCAGGTCCACCGGCTCGGCACTGAGCGTCATTTCCCCTGCCTCCAGCTGCGCGAGGTCCAGGATGCCCTCGAAGGTGTCGAGCAGGCGCTTGCCGCTCTTCTCGATCAGGTCGGCGTAGCCGGGCAGGGGGCTGTTCGCCGGCAGCTCCAGGGTGCGGGCCTTGGTGGCGATCGTCTCGGCGAACCCGATAATCGCAGTCAGCGGGGTGCGGATCTCGTGACTCATGTTCGCCAGCAGAGCGGACTTGAGACGGTCGGCCTCTTCGGCCTCCTCTTCGGCCTCTTGAAGGGCCTGGGTACGGCGCTTCTGGGCCGTCACGTCCTCGAGGTGAAAGACGGCCTCACGGGGCTCCCCATTGGCCGTTCGTACGGGCGCTCCACTTACCGACAGCAAGCGCCGGGGGCCGTCCGGCCGCTCGACCCAACACTCCCGGTTGCGAACATCCTCTCCTGTCCGGAAGACCCGCGAAAAGGGCGGCGGCTCCTCCCCCCGAGCGGAGGCGCCCGTCGGGCCGTCCTGCAGGCCGTCAAGACACACCTCCCCCCCGGCGCCGAGGAGGTCTTCTGCTCGGCCATTTGCATCTATGAGGGCCCCGGTCTCGTCGACCCGAACGACCGCATGGGGGCTCGTCTGCACAAACCGGTGCAGGCGGTTTTGCTGCTCGCGGAGGCCGCGCGCCTGGGCCCGAAGGCGATCGCGCACCGACAGTCCCCACCGGGCAGCCGCCCCCTCAACGAGGGCCACGATGCCCACGGCCCCCGCCAGCACCCAGGGGTTCGTTTGAGGGGATGGGGTCCACAGGAGGGCACCGATCACGGACAGGGCCCCCACCAAGAGAAATGCCACGACGGGCCGCACCGAGGCACCTCCAAGCGCCACGAGCCCCCCGAAGACGGTGTAGACGAGAAGGACGCCCACCGCGTATGTCCCCGCAAACTCGTGTTGCACCGCCACGGCCGCGACCCAGATCATCATGACGCAGAGGAGCCCCCACGTAATTTCCACGTGGCGGCGGCGGACCTCCCGGGACACGTAGGAGCTTCCCATAAGGACCACGAGGAGTCCGGCCACGCCGAGGCCTCCCCATCCGCCCGGAGCGCTGGTGCCGGGGTTCGCGACATCGTACAGGGGGGTGTACAGCAAGCCCAGAATGGCCCCCACCAGGCACAGCAGGCGGACAAACCGGAGATGAACTTGTGTGTCGAGAAGCGTCTCGCCTTCCATCCGAAGGGGGGATGTAAGTCTCAGGTCAGGGGGCGCTGGGGGCGCGCTGGACGGGACGGCCTGGCGGGCCAGTTGCCTGCGAGGAGGGCAGTGCAGTTCCTCGCGCTTTTCCGTTCAGCAGTTCTATTCGGCAATGCAAGCAATCCCGTCCACTGAACCACGGTTATCGGCCCGACGGGGGCGGTGTTAAAGCCTCGGGGGTTGAAGACGCGCCTCGCGCGACGGCCCCCGCACCGGATTGTGAGGACCCCCCGCGATTGGGCGGGCCCTGGGAGGCCCTATTGGGGACTGCGGGACTCGGCTCGT
>NZ_JAZKRW010000050.1:0-19967 GCF_036626415.1 Salinibacter sp. | reverse complement strand
GCAATGCCGGCGTTCACGAGCCCCCACCCCGCCGACATCGCCCCGAAGTGCCACCGTGTCGACTGGGTCGAGCGCGACGACGCCCAGACGAGGGCCAGCCCGCCCAGCGCATTGGCGCCCCCCCACGCCCCGACCCGCCACAGGTGCGACGTTTTAGCGGCCTGGAATTCTGCCGACTGCACGTGCACCGTTGGCGTCTGCGAGGAATCCGCCGGCTGTGCCCAGGCACAGTCTCCGGAGGAAACCAGGAGCAAAGCGCCAACCACCACAGCCACACAGCGGAGGGGCAGCGGTGGTCTCGTTCCGTAGACGGCAATCACGTTGGTCGGGAGGAGGTTGTGGAGAAAGAGACGTGTCAACAGACCTCTAACGGAATCGATGGTTCGCTCTAGGCGAACCACGGGTTGCAGGCTGTTCTCGTTCGTGCCGCGGGCGTCGAACGCCCCCGACGGATCACAAGGTGTTCTCATGCGCCGTGGATGCTTACTCTCACGCGTCAATCCAAGACCAAAATGGTCCTCGAAGCCCTGGGCGACGTGTCGTGAGGGGGGCGTCACAACACTGCGCGGCTGCACAGTGCACACCTCCTTCGTCCCTACAGGCACCGCAAAACTGGCGCCGCAAAGTGGAACAGGGCCATTGTTCTTGTCGTTGCCAAATGTCCAGCGCCAATCGTCTACAGAACAGTTCCTCTGTGCCTGCTCTTATGCCCGAGACTGCTGCCCCGACGTCGGATACGCAAGACGCGCCGATCCAGATTAGCCCGAACGCAGCGCGCGAGATCCGAAAGATCATCAACAAGAAAAACATTCCGGACGGGTACGGATTGCGCGTGGGGGTGAAAGGAGGAGGCTGTTCCGGCATGAGCTACGTGCTTGGCTTTGACAAAGAGCGCGAGAAAGACAAGGTGTTCAACCTCGACGGCATCACCGTCTACATGGACAAGCGACACGGGTTGTACTTGATGGGCACCACCATCAACTATCACGACGGGCTCGATGCCCGAGGCTTTACGTTTGAGAACCCCAATGCCACCGAAACCTGTGGCTGTGGTGCCAGCTTCGCGGCTTGAGCCGGTCCCCCTCATTCCGCACAGTGTCTCCCTACCGGTCCCCTTTTCGCAGGCTGCAGTCTTCGGACGTACACGGCGGCGCAACCACGCGCAGGCTGCGTCACCCACCTTGTAACGCTCCTGCATCATCCGTTTTCGTTGCAACAGGCACGGTGGACAGGGGAACAGAATGCGCTGAGGTGTAGTTACTCATCGCAGCACGTGCTTCACGTGCGGGGTCACAATGCAGGAAGGTCAGTTTCCGAAAACCGCTCGCCCCCGCCGTGCAGGGCGCCGACGCGGCGCTTTTGATCGTTCAACCCACTTGGTATGGAAGGCAACTTCTCGAACCGCGTCCGGGACGTCATTTCCTACAGCCGCGAAGAGGCGGTGCGTCTCGGGCACGACTACATTGGTACGGAGCACCTTCTGCTCGGCCTCATCCGGGAGGGAGACGGAATTGCCGTCAAGATCCTCCGGAACCTCGGGTGTGACCTGTTGGAGCTCAAAGAGGCTGTGGAGGACACGGTCCGCAGTACCAGCAGCTCCACCTCGGTCGGGAACATCCCCTTGACCAAACAGGCCGAGAAGGTGCTCAAGATCACCTACCTGGAAGCAAAGCTCTACAAGAGCGACGTGATTGGGACGGAGCATCTCCTCTTGAGCCTGCTCCGGGACGACGAAAACATTGCCGCGCAGATTCTCCAACAAGGATTTTCAGTCACCTACGACGCCGTGAGAAACGAGCTAGACTCAATTATTAGTGGCAAAGCATCTTCTTCCAGCGGTAGCGGTGGCTCCGGCGGTCGCCTCTCGTCCGGGTACGGACAGGAGAGCAGCGAGTCGGAGAACAGCAACACTCCCGTCCTGGACAACTTTGGCCGGGACCTGACCGAGTTGGCGGAGGAAGATGAACTCGATCCCATCATCGGGCGCGAGGAGGAAATCAAGCGCGTTGCTCAAATCCTGAGCCGGCGCAAGAAGAACAACCCCGTTCTCATCGGGGAGCCGGGCGTTGGGAAGACGGCCATCGCGGAGGGCCTCGCCTCCCGAATCGTAGAGCGCAAGGTGAGCCGCGTGCTCTACGACAAACGCATCGTCACGCTTGACCTCGCCTCCCTGGTGGCCGGCACCAAGTACCGCGGCCAGTTCGAGGAGCGGATGAAGGCCGTGATGAAGGAGTTGGAGGACAACGACGACATTGTTCTCTTCATCGACGAGATCCACACCATCGTTGGGGCTGGCGGTGCTTCTGGCAGCCTGGATGCGTCGAACATGTTCAAGCCCGCCCTCGCCCGGGGCGACCTCCAGTGCATTGGGGCCACGACGCTCGACGAGTATCGCCAGAACATTGAAGGCGACGGCGCACTTGACCGCCGCTTCCAAAAAATCATCGTCGACCCGTCGACGCCCGAGGAGACGGTCAACATCCTCTCGAACATCAAGTCCTACTACGAGGATCACCACAACGTCCGCTACTCTGAGGAGGCGATCGACCTGGCGGTCCAGCTGAGCGACCGGTACATCACCGATCGGTTCCTGCCGGACAAGGCCATCGACGTGATGGACGAGGCCGGCGCGCGGGTCCACCTGTCCAACATCAAGGTGCCGCCCGAAATCTTGGAGCTCGAGGAACAGATCGAGGACGTGCAGGGCGAGAAAAACCAAGTCGTTAAGAGCCAGCGCTTCGAAGAGGCTGCCCGGCTCCGCGACAAGGAGAAGACGCTTCAGGAAGAGCTCGAGCAGGCCAAGAAGGAGTGGCACGAGCAGGCGGAGACCGAGGTCTACGACGTCACCTCAGAGGAGATTGCCGAGGTGGTGGCCATGATGACCGGCATTCCGGTCGACAAGATTAGCGAGCCGGAGCAGCAGAAGCTCCTCAAGATGGAGGAGTCGCTCAAGGAGCACGTCGTAGGACAGGACGAGGCCATCGAGAAGCTGTCGAAGGCCATCCGTCGCACCCGTGCCGGCCTGAAGGATCCTGAGAAGCCCATCGGGTCCTTCATCTTCCTCGGCCCGACCGGCGTTGGCAAGACCGAGCTCGCGAAGGTGCTCACCGAGTACCTGTTTGACTCACAGGACTCGCTCATTCGGATCGACATGAGTGAGTACATGGAGAAGTTTTCCGTGAGCCGACTCGTGGGGGCCCCGCCCGGATACGTGGGGCACGAAGAGGGCGGCCAGCTCACCGAGAAGGTGCGCCGGAAGCCGTACTCCGTGGTGCTGCTCGACGAGATTGAGAAGGCCCACCCGGATGTGTCCAACATCCTTCTCCAGGTGCTGGACGACGGCATTCTGACCGACGGCATGGGCCGGGAGGTCGACTTCCGAAACACCATCCTCATCATGACCTCCAACATCGGCACGCAGGACATCAAGTCCTTCGGCCAGGGGATTGGGTTCGACCAGACGGACGGGGAAGACATGGACTACACGTCCATGAAGTCCACCGTTCAGGATGCCCTCAAGAACGTCTTCAACCCGGAGTTCTTGAACCGGCTTGACGACGTGATTGTCTTCAACCCGCTCAACAAGGAGAACATCTTCGACATCATCGACATCATGTCGGAGGACCTCTTCGACCGGGCGGAGGAGCTTGGGCTCGACCTCGAATTTGACGAGGCCGCCAAGGAATTTTTGACGGACCGAGGCTTCGATCAGAAGTATGGCGCACGCCCGCTTCGCAGGGCCCTTCAGAAGTACGTGCAGGACCCGATGGCGGAAGACATCCTCCACGATGAGATCACGGAAGGCGACACCGTGCTCATCACGCACGATGGCGAATCGGAGGAGCTTTCCTTCGAGGTCCAGGAAGGCGAGGCTCCGGTCGAAGAAACATCGGCGGATGCGAATGGAGAGGCCAACGTATCCACGGAAGAGGTCGCTGAGGGAGCATCCACCGACGAAAACGGCTCCGGCGAGGACCCCCCGGCGGCTCCCGACGACGAGTAGCCGATCTCCTACAGGTTCTCTTCCTCCCCTCCGTTCGGCGGTGCCGGACGGAGGGTTTTGTATTGCGGCCACCGGCCCCTCCCTCCTGTACGCTGAACCTCCGGGTAGACGGAGCAGGAATCAGGATTCGTTCCTCCTAGACACGAGGCGAATGGTACGGATGCGCCCCTCGGTCTCACGGTCCTTCCCCTCCACGGGCACGGGACGTGCGAACGGCGGGCCGTCGCTCACGAACGTGTGAAAGGCGCCCCGCTCCCCGCACGGATCTACCGCGTCGGGCAGGTCTTCGAGAAACGCTTCGTCGTAGGGCCGCCCCAGGAACGACGCGTCAAGCTGAGTCGTGTCGACCGCCGTGACAGTGGCCCGGTAGCCCCGCTCCAAAAAGCGCTGAGCCAGCCACTCCGTGTCTCGTCGCCACAGTGGAAACAGGGGCCGTGCACCCAGCGAACGGAGGAGTTGCTCGCGGTATGCGCGCACGTCGTCGAGGAAGAGATCCCCCGCGACGACGGTAGAGTTCCCCGTTTCCAGGAGGGGGCCCAGCACCGCCTCCAGCCGCGCCTCGTACACCTCGTTTGGCGGCTGAGGGGGCACTCGCATCACGTGCAACGGAAGGCCAAGCGCGTCGGCCTGCTGTTCGATGAGGACGCGAGGGGTGCCGTGCATCGTAACCCGATCTTCCTCTTCCGTCACCGTCGTGAGCAAGGCCTCGATTCGGCGGGGCGACTGGCTGTGGATGACATCGTGGGCGAGCATGGCATCTTTGCCCCCGCTCCACAGGAGCACGAGGCCGTCTTGCGAGCGTGGAGGCGCCATAGAATCGAAGGTGGTGACCAGCTGCATGAAGGCGGGCTACCCGTCGGTCCAATCTTCGTCTTCGACGAGGGAACGGCCGAAGGACTTCACGGCGCAGACCGGGCACGGGGCCTGGCGAAGTACCTTTTCCGCCACGCTTCCCATGAGCACGCGCTCCAGCCCCGTCCGGCCGTGGGTTGCGATGGTGATGAAGGTCGCCCCGGTCTCGTCCGCCACGTCCAAGATCTCCGCGGCGGGATGCCCCCCGCGCACGTCGAGGGTCACGTCAAGCCCTTTCGTTCGGAGCGAGTCGGCCTCCGCGTCGAGCACCTCCTCGGCCCGGTCCGCCAGGACGCCCGGATCAGGCGGCGAGCGGTGCACCCCGTAGGCGTCGGGCAGGGCTGGGACCTCCACGACGTGGAGAAGCAGAAGGTCCATGCCGTACAGCAGAGCAAGTTCTCGGGCATGGGCCATCACCCGAAATCGATGCTCCGAAAAGTCGACGGGGACCACCATGGTGCCCTCCTCCCACTCTTCGGGGGCGGTCGTTCCGCGTCCCACCGTCACTACCGGGCACGGAGCCTTCCGGACCACCTCCTCGGCCACGCTGCCCAGGACGAGTCGACGAACGCCCCGGTGGCCGTGCGTGCCCATCACGACCAGGTCCACATCGTACTGAACGACGTAGTTGAGAATGCCCCCGGCCGCGGTCGAGTGCACGACGGCCCGTTCCCGGTAGCGTGCAGCCGGCAGTGCCCCCTTTCCGGCCCCACCCTCGTGCAGGTCGGCCTGGACCTCCGCCTCCTGCACCGCAAGGACCCCGTCGCGGTCCACGGTGCGGGTCTCCACCTGAATAACGTGGAGCGCTGCGTCGAGGTGGTCGGCGAGGTATTGGGCGTGGCGACGCGCCCGGTCCGCGCACGCGGAGCCGTCGGTGGGAAACAGAATGCGATCCACGTGCACCATGGTCAAGCGACAACGCCCGTGGGAAGAACAGTGCGGGAGCTACTCAGCCCCTGAGGTTGATTCGGCCTCCTCTGTCGATGCGTGAAGAGTCGGCCCAAAGGCCTTCACCGTGAGAACCGGGCAGTGCACGTGTCGAATCACTTTCTCGGCCACGCTGCCAAGCAGAAATCGATCGAGCCCCGTGCGGCCGTGGGTCGACATGGCCACCAGATCAATGGACTCGGTCTCTACAAATTCCGCGATGTCCGGCGCCGCGTTTCCCACCAGCACGTGCGGTCGGATCTCCCGCTCCGGCCCGCCCGTGTCGGCGACGAAGGCCTCCAGGCGGTCCATCATCTTTTCTTCGATGTCCGGCTCCATGTCGTAGATGGACTGCACCCCACCGGTATAGAAGGCCGGCTGAATGCGCTCGGCCACGACATAGAGGACGTCGATCGTAGCGTCGTAGAGGGCCGCCCACTCTTTTGCGGTGCGCAGGGCCTCACGGGACGGATCAGAAAAATCAACGGGGACGAGAATCCGGTCGATGGTCTGGGGGGACGAGCCCGTGGCGTCGTCGGCGTCGCCCCGAACGGTCAACACCGGCTGCTCGGCCCGGCGCACCACCTCCTCGGCCACGCTGCCCAGCAGGATGCGGCTCGGGCCGCGGCGCCCGTGCGTCCCAAGGGTGATGAGATCCACCCCGGCGTGGGTCGCGTAGTTCACGATCGCGGGCCCGGCGGACACGTCGCGGCGCACCACTTCCTTGATCTCCACCGCCTCGAGGGCATCGGCCGAGACGGCGCCGTCCCGCCGCACTGCCTCGCGAAACCGGGAGAGGTCCTTCCCTGGCGCACGGTCATCTTCCCCGTCCGGATCAGGGGCCTCGTGCAGAACCTCGGCGTGGAGGAGGTGGAGCCTCGCCCCCGTCCGCGCGGCCAGGTTTAGGGCGTACCGGACGGCCCGGTCCGACACCGAAGAGAAGTCGCGGGCAACCAGCAGATCGTCAATTGCAAGCATGGAATGGGGGGAATAGGTTTTTGAGCGCTGAGACGGGGCACCGAGGACACATCCCGGTGGGGTCGTGGCGAGAAATGTATCTTCTGGCTCCGGCAATGTCTACACGGGCCGCCTGCGCTCTCGGGCACGGGGGACCTACATTACGGTCGTGGGGCTGTCCCCCACACTCGCATGCCGATCACGAGGCCGCGGTCCGCACAGTGGCCCGCACCACGGCGGCCGCTCCCCTGAGGTGAGGACCTTCATGGAGGTCCACGTCCACGGCCTCGACGCACGAATGCCGCTCGTCGGCGAAGGCCCGACGCACCTCGTCGGCCGGCACCATCCGGTCCATCCGACTGGGCCCCATGCGGTCGTAGTCGCCGGACAGGTGGGCCGGCCGAAACCATTCGGCGAAGATCCACCCGCCCGGCCGCACGATGGCTTTCAGCAACCGATAGAGCCGGGCACGCTCCTTGGGGCGCAGCTGCAAAAATGTGACGATGGCCGCGTCCCACCGCCGGTCGGGCTGCCAGGTGCGAACGTCGGCCTGCACGGCATCGAGCGCGAGGCCCTCGGCCGTCGCCCACTCCCGCGCCGTTGCGAGGGCCGCCTCCGAAAAATCGACGGCCGTGGCGTGGTGGCCGTGCTCTCGGGCGAGCCAGGCCGGCGTGCGCCCCTCTCCGGCCCCCAGTTCTACAATCTCGCTCTGAGGGGGCAGGCGATGGGCCTGGCCCTCGACAAAGGCACTCGGCTCCGCCCCGAAGAGGGGCTCGTCCCGCTCGTAGCGGACGTTCCAGAACTCCGGGTGGCTGCTTGGGCGCGAGGGGTCGGACACGGAGGAGAAGGGAAACGACTGGGTTGGCGGCTCACGAAGAGGTGCGCGGGGACCCGTTCTCAGAAGAGGGACCGAGCGCCGCCTGGCCCGCGAGCTCTTCCGCCTCTTCGATGAGAGACTCGACGTGCGAGAGGCCCGCCTCCCAGAAGTCTTCGTCCTCCAGGTCCACGCCCATCTGTCCCACCAGTGCGTGGGGCCAGTCGGACCCGCCCGCCCGCAGGAGATTCAGGTAGCGGTCGGCAAAGCCCCCGTCGGCCGCTTCGTAGCGGGCGTGCAGGGCCAGCACCAGCAGCTCTCCGAACGCGTAGGCGTACACGTAGCCCGGCGTGTGGAGAAAGTGAGGGACGTAACTCCACCAGTGTCGATAGTGCTCGCCAAGGGTGACGCTGCCCTCGAACATCGCCCGCTGCGTCTCCATCCAGTGCTCCGCGAACTGGTCCGGCGTAAGTTCACCCTGGTCGCGGCGCGCGGTGTGGATCCGGTGCTCGAACCGATTCATGGCCACCTGCCGAAACACCGTGGCGAGCGTGTCGTCAATCTTGGCGACCAGCAGGGCGAGGCGGTTGGCCGGGTCCTGCTCGTTGCGCATCAGGCGCTGAAAGACGAGCATCTCACCAAAGACCGACGCCATCTCGGCCGTCGTGAGGGGCGTGCCGTGGTGAAAAATGGACTGCTCGCGTGCCAGGGACTGGTGCACCCCGTGGCCCAACTCGTGGGCGAGGGTTTGTACGTCGCGGGGCTTTCCGGTGTAATTGAGGAAGACGTACGGGTGGGCACTCGGCACCGTGCCGTGGCTGAACGCCCCGCTCCGCTTGCCTGGGACGAGGGCGGCGTCGATCCAGTTTCCCTCAAAAAACTGCCGGGCGACCTGGGCCATCTCGGGGTGGAAATCCCCGTAGGCGTCCAGAACGAGGGCCCGAGCCTCGCCCCACTCGTAGGTTGTATCCGCCTCGCGGATGGGGGCGTAGCGGTCGTAGTCGTACAGCTCCTCGACGCCCAAGAGGTGCTTCTTGAGGCGATAAAAGCGCGCCACGAGGTCGTATCGTCCGGTGACGGCCTCGATGAGGGTCTCCACCGTCGCGTCGTCTACCTCGTTCGCACGGTTTCGCTGTTCGAGCCAGTGGTCGTAGTTGCGGAGCCGGTCGGTGGAGGCCTTGTCCGCCAGCAGCGTGTTGAAGACAAACGTGAGGGTGCGACGATGGTCTTTGAGCCCGTCTGTGAAGCAGTGGGCCGCCTCTCGACGCACCGTCCGATTCGGATCGTAGAGCTTCGACAGAATCTGCTCCTGCGTGAGCGCCTCCCCGTCGAGCTCGAACCGCGCCGCCCCGAGGGTCTCGTCGAAGAAACGGGTCCAGGCGTTCTTGCCGGTGATGCTCTTTTCTGAGAGCACCTTCTCTTCCGCCTCACTCAAGACGTGCTCTTTTCGCTGATATTCGGTTTCTAGGTAGTGCCGGTAGTCCTCGAGGGCCTCGTGGGCGAGCAGCCCCTCCACATGCTCCTCATCGAGGGCCACCCATTCGGTGTCGAAGAAGACGAGGCGCTGCTGAATGCGGTCGACCGTCTCCCGCACCGATTGGCGGAGCGCCCCCCGCTCGGCGTCGTTGGTGTCGGCCGTCCAGTGCAGGTAGGCGTAGGCCTGCGCCCGGCCAAGGCGATCTTGGAGGGCGCCGAGGGCATCCAAAGCTTCGGCCAGCGCCTCAGGGCCCAGGTCGTTGACCTGTCCCCGATACCGCTCGGCAAACTCCGCCGCGTCGGTTTCGAGGGCGGTGAGCTCTTTCTCCAGGGCATCCGGATCGTCGTACAAGTCGGTGAGGGCCCACCGCACGTCGTCGGCCCCAGTCTTCGGTGATTCCATAGGCATACGGAATTTGGTGCACTATCGTATCGGGAATCGTACGTGGGACGCGCCCCCATGCGTGTCCTCGGCCCCACTCGGATGGTATTGACCGATTGTTCACCCCTGCCCGTGTATCATGGCTCCCGCGTCGCGGTACGGATGAGAGGAATAATTTGTGTCATGAATGGCCCAAGCTACATGTCTGATTCTCCCTTCCGCTCCCTCTCCACCACGGCCGACTGGACCGACGCACAGGACCAGTCCGAGGACCACCCCGTGGTCGTGTTCAAGCACAGCTCCGCGTGCTCGGTGAGTGGCAAGGCCAACAAGGAGCTGCACCGCTTGGCCGAGGACACCCCGCTGCCCGTGTACAAGCTCGTGGTGCAGGAAAGCCGAGCCCTTTCCAACACCATCGCGGAGGCCTTGAACGTGCGCCATGAGACGCCGCAGGCGATCGTGCTTGCCGCTCGGGACCCGGTGTTCGATGCGTCTCACTTCGACGTCACGGCCGATGCCCTCCAAGAGGCCGTCCGGTCTGCCCCATCTTCCACCAACTAGCTCCACCCATGCACCGCCTCTTGACTGTTGCTTGCACCGCCGGCCTGCTGATTTTGCTTGTCGCGTGTGGGGGGGACGACGCCCCCCAGTCTAACGACCCGGCCGCGCCGTCTGCATCCGAATCGAGCGGTCCCCTTCCCGGAAAGGTGCGCGACGTAACGCCCGAGCCGGTGCCCGAGCTGACGCTGAACACACTGGACGGTGCCGCGGTGGACCTCGCTGCCCAGGACGGAAAGGTGCTCCTCATCAATTTCTGGGCCACCTGGTGTGCCCCGTGCCGGGAAGAAATTCCGGACCTCAAGGGCCTGCACACGGAGCTTGAGAACCTCACGGTCATCGGGATTGCCCTGGACCGCAAAGGCCGAGAGGTGGTGGAGCCGTTTGCGCAAAAGCTGGACATCAACTATCCGATCGTCGTGGACGGGGCCGGCACGGCCGAAGAGGAGTTTGGTCCCATTCCCGGGCTCCCGACCACGATCCTCGTTACTCCGGACGGAAACGTCACAAAGCGAGTCGTCGGAGTCTTCCCCACCGAGGAGATGCGCCCCACCCTGGAGGCGATGCTCAACGGCGAGGCCTAGAGACAAACGCTACTCGTTCTCTTCGCCTTCCTCCTCGCGTTCGCGCCGCATCAAGTAATCCTCAAGGCTGCCCACGACGACACGGGTCTCTTCATCCACCTCCACGTCCTCAACGTCTCCCGCCCGGATCAGCTTCTTGATTTTCTTTCGATCAATCTGCTTGAGAATCCGTCGCGCCTCGGTCCGGCTTACGACATCCTCGCGGTAATCGGCGGCAAAGTCCTCGAGGAAATCGAGGGTTTCATCCGTGAGGTCGATCATCCGGATCTCCTCGTTGGTGTCGGAGAGGGTCCAGTACAAGTCCGCATCGATCAGATGACGGTCGGACCAGCGGACGAGAGTTTGCTTCGAGAGTTGAAGATGCTCGGAAAGCTCATTGAGCGGCATCGTCTTTGGTTGCCGCGACGTCGCGGGTCGGTCAGGCACAATACGAGTTCGGTGGCATTGGAAAAGAAGAAGGCCTATTTTTGACACGGAATGTCCTCTTTTGTTCCTGTGTGCTCCGTCATCGCCTCTTCCCTTCCTCGGAATTCGCACACGTAAACGATGGCTTCGTCCCGCGCCAAGGAGGAGTGGAGGGCCCTGCTTGCCCCCCTTTTGTCAACATCGATTCAGGCCACCAACGAGCGGCTCATGCAGACCGATGAGATCCAACAGTGGCTCCGTCAAGCCTCGACGGAAGCGGCCGAAGGAATGCGCCAGCGGCCCGACATGCAGGGCCAACTGCACGGATACACGCAGCTGAAGGCGGCCTTTAACGACCGCTTCCCCGAGCTTCTTGGTGCCCTCGAGGACCTGACGGAGGGCTGTGGGACGATCGACCTGGACTGGACGCCCATGAACCCCACCTTGAGCCGCGTGGAGGTGGACTTCCACCGGGACCTGTCCGTCGACCTCTTCACCCGACTGGACGCGCCGACCCCCGAGGCCGCACGGGCGGCCCTGCACGCTGTGGAGCAAGCCCTTCCAGACGGGGCCCCCTTTCCAAACCGGCCCAATGCCGTCACCGGCCTGGTGGCCCACGACGGATCGTGCCTGGGAGTGCGGGTGCGCGAACATCTTAGCGGCGAGGGGAACGGGCGGTACCGGACCGTCACGCTCCTGCCGGAAGGCCGGAACGACCTTGAGAACCTGTCGACGCAAGACGCCGTGCCGCGTCTCCTTCAACTGTTGGCCCCCGCAGATTCGTCGTCGGCGGCCTGACTCGGCCGGGCATCGGGGGCCCTGGGAACCTGTACAACCTCTCCGAACTCTTGGATCTCCCAGGCCTCTGTCCCCTCCTCGCTCGCAAACCAAAACTGCGCTCCGGGCTGGATGAACTCACTCAACAACCGCACGAACGGCTCGGGGCAGACATTGGCAGGCACCTCGTCGCTGACCAGCCGGAGCCGGTCGTCGCGCACCTGGAAGTAGCCGAGCGCGAACGGCAGGGGGCCGTCGGTCTTTGTGCTGAGCTGTTCCCGATACACCTGACTTTCCGACCGCAGGGACTGGACGAGCTCCACGGTCAGCCAGTCTTTCTCACGGCCGGCGATGAGGCCGTGGTGCCGCCGCTCAAACAGCTTGCGCACCAGCCCCTCCAGCGCCTCTTGCTTCTCGGGGCGGACGACGGCGTTCTCGACGCGACAACGGTAGCGGTCGGACATGGATGCCTCGGGACGGGTATGCGTAAACCATGGCAGGCCGTGTCCTCGACGCAACGACCCAGAGCGCCGTACAGGAGCCTCCGCACTGCGTTCCGTCTCTATACTGAAGCAACTCTCACCCGATGGACACTGTGACGCAAATCACCCTGGGCGCTGCAGTGGGCGAAGCCACGGCAGGCCGCGAGGGCGGCGCCAAGGCGCCGATGTGGGGGGCGGCCTTCGGCTTGCTACCGGACCTTGACGTGCTCGCCAACCCGTTTCTGACGAACCTGCAGGCCCTCACCATGCACCGGAGCGTCACCCACTCCCTGGTGTTTGTGGCCCTGGTGGGCCTCTGCGGCGCCTACGGGCTCCGGCGCCTGCACGACGGCCTGCCGGTGTCCACGAGGCGATGGGGCGCCCTGATCGTCCTCGCCCTTGGAACACACATAGGGCTCGACTGCCTCACGACGTACGGCACGCAGGTCTTCTGGCCTTTCAGCACGTATCCCATCCTCCACGGGGCCATCTTCATCATCGACCCCCTGTACACCGTCCCCTTGGCGGCCGGGCTGCTGGTCTCACTTCGCTGGCCCCCCACGGCAGCATCCCGACGCTGGGCCAACTACGCGGGCCTCGCGGTCAGTTCGGGCTACCTCCTCTTCACCGTCCTCAACAAGGCGTACGTGACGCGGGTCTTTGACGAGGCCCTCTCGGAAACGGCGCCGCAGTACGAACGCATCTTCACGACGCCTACGCCCTTTAACAATCTTCTATGGCAGGGCATCGCGGAGGCCGAAGACGGGTATTACGTCGGGGCCTACTCGCTGCTCGACCCGGACGCCTCCGTGGACTTTCGGTACATCCCCACGCAGCATGACCTTCTGGGCGACCAGTGGGACAATCCCGTCGTGAAAGAGGTGCGACGGTTTTCACGGGGCTACTTCATTGTCCGCCGGGACGACGACGGGTCGCTGCTCATTCACGACCTTCGGTTTGGACGCACCGACGTCGGCCTCACCGACGACGGCGAGTACCTGTTCACGTATAGGCTGCAACGGGACGCTGGTGGAAGCGTCGTCGGCATTGCACGAAGCGAGCCCGCGGTTGACCTCAACGCCGCTCTGCTCCGCCGATTTTTCGCCCGGATTCAAGGCTCCCCCGCATCACACTCTCGTCAATCGGGGACACGTTCCGACGACTGATCTCCGTTCGCCGGCCGCGCCCTTCGAGAGATTGATACTTCCCCCCTTTTCTCAGTACTTTCAGGGCAGTTTCCATTCACATCAGCCGCCTTAAGTCCCTTTCGCTATGAACGACCTTCTGTCCCAGTCTCAGAATTATTTGAACGCCGAGACGATTCAGGTACTCGGCTCCTACGTGCTGAGCATCCTCGCCTTCATCCTCATTCTCGTCGTGGGGCGGTATGTGGCGACCTGGGTCCGCAACTTGATTCGCGGGGGACTCGACAAGCCGAAGGTGGATACGACCCTGACGAAGTTTGCGGGCAACTTCGCGTACTACGGCATCTTTTTGCTGGCCATCTTCGCCGGCCTGGAAACGGTGGGCGTGGAGACGGCCAGCTTCGTCGCCGTTTTGGCCGCCGCCAGTTTCGCCGTGGGACTGGCCCTCCAGGGCACCCTCGCCAACTTCGCAGCGGGGATCATGCTGCTCATCTTCCGACCGTTTAAGGTCGACGATTACGTCGAGATCGCCGACGAGACGGGCTTCGTGCGGGACATCTCCCTCTTCTTTACGCGCCTCACCACGCGCGACAACCGCCTGGTGATCGTCCCGAATGGCGACATTTTCGGCTCCACCATCCGCAATATTTTTGCGCACGACATCGTCCGGGTCGACTGTGACGTGGGCACCGACTATCCCGCCGACATCGACGCCACCCGAGAGGTGCTGCTCGAGGCCGCCCGGAACGTTGACGACCGGGTGAGGGAGAAGGGCGAGCAGGCCGCGCTTACAGCCCTGGGGGGCTCGTCCATCAACTGGCAGGTGCGCGTCTGGGCCACGCCCGATGACTACTTCCGTCTCAAACAGGAGTTGACCCGGCAGGTCAAGTACAAACTCGACGACGCCGAGATCGGCATTCCCTACCCGCAGATGGACGTGCATCTCGACGAGGTGGGCGGCGACGGCGAAGCCGCGTGACCACGGGTCCAGGACCGCGTCCCGCCAGTGTGTTCTTTCCGCAAAGCATCGGCCCGGAAGGAACGTGCAGGGGGCCGTCCGTTTGGACTTTTGACCAGCGTTCTCCTCCATCCACACCCCCACACCTCAGCCTATGCCTACTCGTTCTGCGGACGCAACATGGACCGGTAATCTGCCTGAAGGAAGTGGCACCATGCGCCTCCAAAGCGGTAGCTACGACGGCGCGTACTCCTTTCGCTCCCGCTTCGAAGACGGCGAGGGCTCCAACCCCGAGGAGCTGATTGCCGCCGCCCATGCCGGATGCTACTCCATGGCCCTGTCCAATGTGCTAGCGGAGGCCGGGCACGATCCCGAATCGGTCGACACGACGGCAGACGTCACGCTCAAGATGGTCGACGGAGACCCCACCATCACCGATATCCACCTGACGACGGACGCAACCGTGCCGGGCCTCGACGCAGAGACGTTTCAGGAGCATGCCGCGGCGGCCAAGGAGGGCTGCCCGGTTTCGAAGGCGCTCGCAGGCACCGACATTACGCTCGACGCAAGCCTGACGTAGGTCTCCGCCCCCTTGGGTCTGCCCCTTTTGCCCCGGGTCCTTAGTCGAGGGCCTGGGGCATTTTTCTTCGGGGCTACGAGACGACCTCAAGGACGATCTTCCCGGCGTTGTCGTTGTTCTCCATCCGACGGTGGGCGTCGGCCACATCGGTCCAGTCATAGGTCGAGTCAATGACCGGGCGGAGCTGTCCGTCGATAAACGTCGGGAGCACGTCGCTCGCGAACTCCTGCGTCAATTGCACCTTGTAGTCAAGACTGCGGTCGCGCAGGGTGGAGGTAAGGAGCTGCGCGCGCTTGGCCATAAGGGCCCGAAGACTCACCTCCGTCACCGTACTCCCCCCCAACGTGGCCAGCTGGATGATGCGGCCGTCCGGGGCGAGAACCTCCACGTTCTGGTGGAAATACGGGGCGCCGATGAAGTCGACCACGATGCTCACGCCGTCCCCATCGGTGATCTCGGCGATCCGGTCCGCAAAGTTCTCCGACTCGTAGTCGATGGTGGCCTCCGCGCCGAGGTCGCGGCACACGTCATGCTTCGGGGCCGAAGCCGTGATGTAGGGATGGGCCCCCGCCTCCCTCGCGAGCTGGATCGCCGCGGTCCCCACGCCGCTGGCCCCCGCGTGGATGAGGACATTGTGGTCGCGCCGCACCCCACCGAGCCAGTGCAGCGCCTGGTAGGCCGTCAGAAACACTTCCGGGATGGCCGCCGCGTCGCGCATGGAGAGGCCCGGCGGGATCGCCATGAGTAGGTCCTTGTGGACGACGACCTGCTCCGCGTAGCCGCCGCCCGCCAAGAGCGAAAACACACGGTCGCCCTCCTGCCAGTCGATGACCCCTTCCCCGGCCTCCTCCACCACCCCGGCCATTTCAAGCCCGAGGATCGACGACGCCCCCTCCGGGGGTGGATAGTGGCCCCGACGCTGGAACGTGTCGGCACGGTTGAGGGCGGTGGCGTGAACCTTCACCCGCACCTCGTTCGGGCCGGGCGACGGGGTGGGCACCTCCCCGATGGTCATGTGCTCGGGTTCGCCTTCTTCGGAAACACGAACGGCGCGCATGAGAGAAGTTGTTCGGTTGGGTAAAAATACTTAAAGCTCAATTCTCGCCCCATCCTGCTCGGACGATTCCATGATGGCGTTCACAATCCGAATGTCGGCGAGTCCCTCCTCGCCCGGGACGATCGGATCGGACCCTTCCTTGAGCGCGCGAGCGTCGTGGTCCATCTGGCGGGCCTGCTGGTCCTGGCCGCTGGGACGGAGCCGCGTGCCATCGCTGGTTTCTCCCTGAACGCCCGAGTAGGATTGAAAGGGGCGCAGCCGATATCCCCCGTCGGCACACGTGACGTCGAGGTAGTTGGTCGACTTCCCGAAGCTGGTCTCGCCCTTCGCAATTACGCCGTCCGGAAATTCCAGGGTAAACTCCGCAAACTCGGGCACTTCGCTGTACATCTCGTCTCGTTCGGACCACGTACGGCCCGACACCGCGACCGGCTCCATGCCGGCCGCGTACCGGGCCGCGTTAATCGGGTACACGCCCATGTCGTAGAGGGCCCCGCCGCCCAGCTCGGCGTCGCGGCGCCAGTCGTCAGGGTTCGGGTGCGCGCCGTTGTAGCCCGCCCCGGCCTGCACCTCTTGCACCGCGCCGTAGGTCTCTTCCTCTGCGTAGCGCATGACCGCGCGGTTGTTCGGCTCGTGCTGCAGCCGGTAGCCAATGGTCAGCTGCACCCCGTTCGCGGCGGCGGCGTCGATCATGGCCCGGCACTCCTCCGCGTCCATCGCCATCGGCTTCTCGCACCAGACGTGCTTGCCCGCGTTTGCGGCCTTGATGGCATCGCGGGCGTGCACTCCTGTCGGCGTGACGATATAAACGACGTCGATATCGTCGTTATTCGCAATGTCGGGCAGGGTGTCGTAGCTGTAGACGTTGGCGTCCGGGATGTCGTATTCTTGCTGCCACCGTGGAATCTTCGCCGGGGTGCCGGTGACGATGCCGCGCAACTCGCAGTGCTCGGTCTGTTGAAGGCCGGGGGCGAGCTGTCCCCCGGCGTAGCGGCCCAGGCCACAGAGGGCCACGCCCACCTTTTCCTCTTTCCTCGGCAGCAGCACCGCCGGAACCCCGACCGTGGACGCGGCGGCGATCGAACCGGCCTGCTTCAAAAACTCGCGGCGAGACGGGCGTTGAGACATGGGCGGCACGGGCGGGTTGTGCAACACGTGCGATCGCGGCTCGCGGAGCGGAACGCCGCCGCGGATCTGGGCGGGTCGCTCCGTTGGGCGGTCGGCGAGGGACGAGGGGTTCCTTCTCTTTACCCGACCAACCGTACGCAATACAGGCAGCGCCGGCCCATCGTTCACCGGACGCCGGACATCGCTCCGGCAGCTCCTCCAGTTCACCCTCTCCAGGCCCGCCCGCCGCCAGATGTGCACACACCGCGAATGTGCGGGCTCGGACGGGTACGCGGGCGCCCCACGGACATGTCCGACGGGATGCGTGCGAGGGACCCTGCCCAAACCGATCCACCTCCGTTCCACGAGGCCTCTGCGTCCGGAGCCGATCCGTGGCGCCTCACGTCGCCTGAGTAGCGACTGAGGGCGGCCGTCGGGCGACCGGAAGGGTGTTTACCGGCCCCGAAAAAACCGCCACGTCAGGCGCGTGCTTTCAAACAACCCGGCCGGCACCGTATGTCCCCCATCGAACGCGCACAGTTGCACGTCGGCTCCCGTTTGGGGGGCGGGGGTAATTTCGCAGGAGACGGCACTGTTGTCCTCGGTGTTCTGGTTGGTCTGCCGAGGTGGGGGATCGCCCTGGATGTTGTTGTCCACCCAGACGTCGCGCGTCGCCGGGGCCGAGCGCAGGGTGTCTCCCCAGTCGGGCGCAAACCCGCCCTCGAACGGCGTCGTT
This sequence comes from Salinibacter sp., assembly GCF_036626415.1. GTDB lineage: Bacteria > Bacteroidota > Rhodothermia > Rhodothermales > Salinibacteraceae > Salinibacter. Next base: position 2,167 of record NZ_JAZKRW010000050.1, on the reverse strand, counting down.
GCGTCGGTCTTCCCGCTGACGATGAGGGCCGGAATGGGCGCCGAGGGCATCGGGCACTCCTCGTCGTCGCCAAGCGAGGCGGTGACGTTGGAAATGAAGGCCGCAAATCCGGCGTAGCGGTCTGGGTGCTCGATCGCGAGGCGGTTGGCCATTTGTCCGCCATTGGAGACGCCGTAGACAAAGACACTGTCGGCATCGACGTCCGCCCGGCTCGTCGTCCAGTCCGTGAGCGCGGTCAGGAAGCCGGCATCGTCGGGGGTGCCCCGGGTGGGCAGGGGCGTGCAGTCGTTCCAGACGGGCTGCACGTCGTGGGACGCGTTGGGCACGAGAATGAGGACGCCCTCCTCATCGGCAATCTCGAGCCATTCGCGGCTCCCGGTGCGCGAGCGGGCAAACATTCCGTCCATCCCGATGGTCGCCCCGTGGAGGGCCATCACGACGGGGGCGTCCCCCGGCAGGTCGCCCGGAACGTAATATTTGAAGGCCCGGCTCTGATTGTTGTGCTCGATGGCCCCTCGGTGCCAGCCGGGGCTGTCGTCAAACGGGGGCGGGCCGGAGCGGGACGACGTGCTGTCGCAGCCGAGGGACAGCACTGACACGAGCAGCAGCGGAGCCAAGACGCGGGTCCACGTGTGTGGACCGATGGAGAACGGCATCGGAAGAGGGGCGACGTATTGCAGGGAGACGCGGAGACGTCGATCTTGCGGGAGGTGACTTTCGGTTCCGGGTGTGTCGTCTGGAAACGGGAAGACGGGTCGCGATACGCATCGTCTGCCGTCCGGAGAGAGCTGATAATCTCCGAAGGGCGATCCCGACTCGCACAGCGGGGTCGATGCGGCCCTCGGGGGGAGGCTCAGCGCGGTTCGCCCCCGCTACGGGGGGTTCCAATCGCGTAAGTGATAACAAGCGAACCTTACCACGACGGGCGAGAAAAGAACCGAAACCAGCAACTGAGAGACCAGCGCCGGAGTCAGCCACAGACCGTCGTCGGCAGCAGTGGAGTATTATACCGCCCATCGTTCGGGTTCCCCACGCGCCGCTTCCCAGAAAAGCAAGGCCGATACGATAAAGAGCACGACGAAAAAACCCGTAATGACGAGGATCTCGGATGCAGAGTTGCGCGCGGGGACCATCCCGGCCACCAGTGATGCTGCACCAGCCGATGCCAGCGCGAGCGCTGTCGCGAACATCGCGTACGCCATTCCTTGGGGGCGGAACCGCGCAACGAAAACCCCGACGACGCCGACGGCGAGCGCCAAGAAGTACAGCAGGTCGGCCTCGCTGTCTGCAATGCCCACGGCGCCGCTCACCCAGAGGAGGAGCACCGTTGCCACCAGTGCAATACCGGCACCCGTTCGGTAGGTAAGGTCCCCCGTCCTCCTCACCACGAGTTCGTAGATGCCCAAGGGAACGAGCAGGAAGATGCCTGCGAACGCAAAGTCGCTCCCCGTCCATGGCGCTCCCGTGGCGAGGGGCAGCAGCAGTATGAGCGCTGCGACGCCCCACGTTGTGACCCGCCACCGGCTCATGCGCCATGCTCCACCGTCTTTCGCGGTTCCCTGCATTTCTTCCATGGGTTTGTGTCTGTTGGCTAGAGGTTACTTGCGAGGCAAACGAATTCGGACTCGCGTCACATCGAGAGGGGACGATCTTGATGACGTGGTCGGTGCCACAGTCCCAACAAATTTCGTCCTCTGTTCCAGCCAAGAGTAACCTTCTGGAGCTCACTCAACTTCCGATTTCCTTTCGATAGAAAACGTGTTGTCATTGCGACGTTCGCAATACTGACAAGCACCAGGGCTACAACAAGAACGACCGCCGGTACAGGAAAAAGGAAGCTGAAAATCCCATATCCGGTCCACAGCGTGACGGACCAGTAGAAAAAGGGCAGCATGCAGGCATTTACTTTCTGTTGGTCTTCCTCCGACAGCGCGTCGTATGCCGCCTGATCCGGCAAATTCACGTGAGAGGGAAAGCGCTGTATCCACCACGCTCCTCCGTAACACAGCACCACCAAGACGATGAAAAGGGGCGGGAGAACTCCCATCCGGGTCGGAAGCAGTCCGGCATAAGTTCCTCCTCCGAGACCCATGCAGACTGCGAAGAGAACGACATTTACAGCATGTGCCCGGCTCTTTCTCATTTTCTTCTACCCTGTGTGCATAAC
>NZ_JAZKRW010000049.1:0-19993 GCF_036626415.1 Salinibacter sp. | reverse complement strand
ACCTCGACCGCGTGCCGACCCGCGAGACCGGCATGACGCCCTACGAGATCATGCTCTCGGAGAGCCAGGAGCGCATGCTCGTCGTCTGCACCCCCGGCGATGAAGAAGCGCTCGCCGAGATCTACGGCAAATGGGACCTCAACGCCCAGCGCATCGGCACCGTGACCGACACCGGGCGCGTCCGGGCCTACTGGCACGACGACGAAGTGGCGACGCTCGACCCGGCCCACGTGGCGGGCGACGACGTGCCCGTCTATGAGCGCGACACCGAACGCCCCACCTACCTGGAGGAGGCGCGCGCGTTCGACACAGGTGACGTGCCGGACCTCGCCCCCTCGGACGCGCAGGACACCCTCACGACGCTCCTCGGCAGCCCCAATATCGCCTCCAAGCGGTGGGTGCACGAGCAGTACGACACCATGGTGCGTACGAACACCGTGGTGGGCCCCGGCGCCAGCGACGCGGCGGTGGTGCGCCTAAAGGACACCGGCAAGGGGCTCGCCGTGAAGACGGACTGCAACGGGCGCTACGTCTACCTGAACCCGCGGCGCGGCGCGCAGATCGCCGTCGCCGAAGCGGCACGCAACGTGACCTGCGCCGGCGGCACGCCCGTCGCCATCACCAACTGCTGCAACTTCGGCACCCCCCACGACCCGGAGGTCTACTGGACCTTCGCCGAAGCGATTGGCGGCATGGGCGACGCCTGCCGGGCCCTCGGCACGCCGGTGACCGGCGGCAACGTGTCGCTCTACAACGAGCACCCCGAGGGCGCGATCTACCCCACCCCTACCATCGGCATGCTCGGCGTGGTGGATGACATTGAGACCCACCCCACTACGGCGGCCCTGCAGAACGAAGGCGACGTGCTGGTGCTGCTCACCCCGACTGGCTGGACCCATCCCGACAGCATCGGCGGCACCGAATACCTGTCGACCGTCCACGACCGCACGACGGGCGACGCCCCACACCTTGATCTGGACGAGGAGGTGGCCGTACAGTCCGCCACGCGGGCCCTCATCCGGGACGGGATCGTGCAGCACGCCCACGACGTGTCCGACGGCGGACTGGCCGTCTGCCTGGCCGAATCGGTCCTCCACAGTGACGGCCTCGGCGCGGACGTCACCCTCCCGCACACCGGCGAGCATCGGCTCGACGCTGCCCTCTTCGGCGAAGCGCAGTCGCGCGTCGTGCTGTCGGTGCGGCCCGACGACGTGGCGGCGCTCGACGCCACACTGAACGACCACGGCGGCGTGCAGTCTCACCGGTTCGGCACCGTAACGGAAAGCGGCCTTCGCGTCACCGTAGGAGGGAGCACAGTCATCGACGCTCCCTGTGACATCCTCGCACAGCCCTACGAGACCGCCATCCCGGAAGCGGTGCAAGGACCGCAGGGCTGATCCTCAACTGCCCACGTGCCGCCGCATTCTCTCTGTAGCCCGGGCTCTTTTTGACTTTCTGGACTGTTTGGTTCTAAACTAGAGCTGCGCCAGTCCTCGGATTTCTCTACACCTACTGGACTTGCGCTCGTGCTCTGGGAGATTCTTGAAGCCCTCCCTCCTGGGGCGCTCCTCTTCCCTGCGTCGCTCCAAACTTGATTTGGATCCTATGCCCCGTACGGGCGGACAGGCTCCAGATCGGGGCCTGGCGCGTCGTTATTGCCAAAGCATACGTGCGGACCCACATGGCTCGCCCCCGCGAATTTGACACCGAGGATGCGCTCGACGAGGCCGTCGAAGTGTTCTGGACGAAAGGCTACGACGCCACGTCGCTGCGCGACCTTCTGGACGCGATGGAGCTCTCGAAGAGCAGCTTCTACCAGACCTTCAACAGCAAGGGCGACCTCTACCTGGAGTGCCTCGACCGCTATCGGGCCCGCATCGTGGACCGGATGATGCGTGACCTGGCGCAGGCCGAGTCCGGGCGCGCCTTCATCGAGGCGGTATTTCGGAACCTCGCCCGTGGGCTCGACCGGCCCCACGGACGGCGTCCCTGCCTCGTGATGAACGATTCCGGCGACATCGAGCGGCGCGAGGCGGCGGTCGCCCGGCGCATGCAACGCGGGGCCGAGCAGTTCGAGACAGTCTTCCGGACGGCCGTCGAGCGAGCCCAGCGCGACGGCGACATTCCAGACGCGACGGACGCCGGTGCCCTCGCCCGCTACCTCGTGAGCAGCCGGAGCGGCCTCCTGGCGATGCGGAAGGCCGGCGCCTCGGCCGACAAGCTCCGGGACATCATCGAGGTGACGCTCTCCGCGCTCGACGCGTAACGGATCTGCCCTGCCGGCCACGGATCCACTGCACGAGGAACCGTGGCACGCCCTTCTCCACCCTCAGCCCCGACGTTCAAAGCACCCCCGGATTTTCGTAGCCACTGTTTTGAACCGAACGGTCCTAAATCTTCTCCTCAAAACCCTTCCCTCCCATGGCCCAGCTACCCTACATCGAACCGGACGAGGCCGATCCGGTCACCGAAGAGGTCTACGACAAGGCCGAGGCCCGCTTTGAGATGGTCCTGAACATCTTCAAGATCTCGGGCAATGCCCCGGAGATCGCCGAGAAGATGTGGGAGATCTTCTTCGAGATTCTGAAAGACGGGCAGGTCGACTGGAAGACGAAGGAGTTGCTCATCCTGAAGGCGACGAAGATGGGCGACTGCCTCTACTGCGTCACCCAGCATGAGGCCGTGAGCAGCCGGCTCGGCATTTCCCGCGAAAAGCAGGCCGACATCGTGGGCGTCGAGTACCGCGACAGCCCCCACTACACCGACGCCGAGGTGGCCATCCTCGACCTCTGTGCGCACGTGGTGCTCGACCCGGAAGGCATTCCGTCCGACGTGTGGCCCCGCGTCCGAGAGCACTACGACGACGGGCAGATTGTCGAAATTCTGACGACCATCGGCGCGTACCTCCAGGTGAGCAAGTTCGGCGACGCCATGGGGGTGGAGCTTGAGGAGGCGTTCCACGGGCACGACCCGGTGCTCTTCGAAGAGGAGCCTCCGGAGTCGCCCGCCGCCCAGGAGCACTTCGAGCACTTTAAGCAGCATTCTGGCGCGTAGCGGGATGCAGGTCACTGGTCGTGGGTCGTGCCCCATCACGTCGTGACGTCCGGCCTCCAACCTGACCTCCCCGCGCCATTCCCTGCTCTCTTCAATCGACCTCCCCCGACTCTCATGCCTGCGACCGCCCCCCTCGACCGCACTCAGACCGCCGATGAGCTCGACGACGTGCTCGATCGCGCCGAGGCCTACTTCGGACACCTGCCCAACCTCGTGCGCACCCTGGCCAGCAATCCGGCCATGTGCCGCACCGTCACCGACTTTTTGATCCAGTCTCTCGGCCCAGGCCGGCTCGACTGGGGCTTCAAGGAGCTCGTCATTCTCAAGACGCTCCGTGCATCCGGGAGCCACTACAGCTACGGGGCCCACGAGCGCCTCGCCGCCGAGCTAGGCGTGCCCGAGGCCAAGATCGGCGACGTCGCCCACTCGCTCTGGCAAACGAGCGAGCATTTCACCGACGGGGAGCGCACGGTGTTTGCACTCGTCGAGCAGACCGACGAGGACGCCAACGCTGTGCCCGATGCGCTATGGGAGGAGCTTCGCACCCACTGGGACAACGGACAGCTCCTGGAGGCCAACGCCGTCATCACGACCTTTCTCATGATTGGTCGCGTCGGCGACGCTCTCGGCATTGCCGAGCCTACGCTGTTCAAACGCCCTGTTGCGGACGTCATCGCGGACGCCGAGGCATAGTGCGCCGTTCTCGTTCATCAATCGTTCTTCCTCATGGCTTCTGTCAAAGAACAGATCGAAATTCCCGCCCCCGCCGATGCCGTGTGGCAGATCGTCCGCGACTTCGGCGCGATCGACGACTACGTCCCCCCCATCACCAGCGCCTGCCTCTCCGGAGAGGGCCTCGGCGCCGAGCGCACCCTCACTCTCGCCGACGGCGGGGAGGTCACCGAGCGCCTGACGGGCCGCGACGAGGCGGACCGCACGCTCCGATACACGCTCGTAGAGGGCCCGCTCCCGGTGAAGAACTACGAAGGGCGGCTCTCGGTCGACTCGATCGACGCGTCGTCCTGTGCGGTCACCTGGGCCTCCACGTTCGATGTCGTAGACCCTCCAGAAGAGGCGGTCGCTGCCACATTCTCAGAGCTTTACGCAGCCGGGCTGGCGGGACTGAAGCAGCGCTGCATCCCCCGCTCGGCACAGTAGAGACGAGACGCCCGGCAGGGCTGCCCCCGGACGTGCCGCGATGCCTCGTTCCGAGGGACCAAGGCGTGCAACGAATCTGCCAATTCGTCGTGATGTCCAGGCGTCGGGCCCCGCGTCTCGTAACGGAACCGGGGGCCTCCCCGCCACACAGTCTCCGCGTTCGGCGTGGCATCTTCTTTGTGCTAATACACATGTGTCGTGTTGGCGCGGAGGTCCCCACTGAGAAACCGCTGGAGGCCTCGGCGGTACAGCACGGGGTGCGCCGAGATGCTCACTTTCTTCTCCACAGAACACGTTCCCTCACTTATGGCCGAGAGTGCCAACGTACTTACCCTGACCGACGACAACTTCGAAGACGAAGTTCTGAACGCCGACCAGCCGGTGCTCGTGGACTTTTGGGCCACCTGGTGCGGCCCGTGCCGCCAGATCGCCCCAATCGTTGAGGAGCTGGCCGACGAGTTTGACGGCCGCGCCAAGGTCGGCAAGGTCGACGTCGACGACAACCCGCAGACCGCGCAAGAGTATGGTGTGCGCTCCATTCCGACCCTCCTGTTCTTCAAGGACGGCGAGGCCCAGGAGCAGCTCGTGGGCGCCGCGGGCAAGCAGCCCCTGCAGGAGAACCTGGAGGCGCTCGTCGGCCAACCGGCGTAGCTCCGTTTCGAATGGCAAATGGCGAGCGCCGCGTGAGATCTCTCTCGGCGCTCGTCATTTCTAGTTCGAGATTTGTTCCCCCAACCCCCGACACGTTCCCGATGCACGACAACGGCACCCTTACGAACGGACACCCGGACCTCACGGCCTTCGACGACGTCGACTTCTCAGAGGCGGAAATGCGAGACGTAGTCGTGGTTGGGACCGGTCCCGCCGGCTGGACGGCGGCGCTCTACACGGCCCGCGCCGATCTGAATCCGCTGATTTTTATGGGTCCGGAGCCCGGCGGCCAGCTTACCACGACGACCGACGTGGAGAACTATCCCGGCTTCCCGGAGGGCCTGATGGGCCCGGAGATGATGGACCGGTTCCAGGAGCAGGCCGAGCGGTTCGGGACTGAGTCTCGCTACGGCACGGTCACGCACGTCGACTTCCGCGAGCGGCCCCACCGGCTGCTGGTGGACGGCGAAACGCCCATTTACGCCCAAACCGTCATCGTATCCACCGGCGCCTCGGCCCGGTACCTCGGGCTGGAGAACGAGCAGCGCCTCATTGGCAAGGGCGTGAGTGCCTGCGCAACCTGCGACGGGTCCTTCTTCCGCGGGGAGACGGTGGCCGTGGTGGGCGGCGGCGACAGCGCAATGGAGGAGTCGACCTTCCTCACGAAGTTTGCCGAGAAGGTCTACGTCCTGCACCGCCGCGACGAGCTGCGGGCCTCGAAGATCATGCAGCAGCGGGCCTTCGATAACGACAAGATCGAGTTCGTCTGGAATACAGAGGTCGTCGACGTCCTCGGCGAGGACGCGGTCGAAGGCATCGAGGTGATCAACAACGACACCGGCGAGACGCGTGTCATGGACGACGTGACGGGCTTTTTCCTCGCCATCGGCCACACACCCAATACGGATCCGTTCAAGGGGTGGATGGAGATGGACGAGAACAACTACATCCAGACCGAGGGCGCGACCACCTACACGAACGTGCCCGGCGTCTTCGCCTGTGGCGACGCGCAGGACGATGAGTACCGCCAGGCCGTGACAGCCGCCGGCACCGGCTGCAAGGCCGCCATCGACGCCGAGCGGTGGCTGAGTGAGCACGGCGTGGCCGAGGCCCCGGCCCCCGACGCCGAACGGCAGCCCGTGGAAGCCTAACGTTCCCCCCGTCGCGTGCTGATGTCTGCCCGCTCGTTTTTTGGTCTTCTCGGAAGTCTCGTGCTCGGCATTGGCCTTTCGGCCTGCACGCCGGGCTCGTCACGCTCCTCTTCTCCGCCGGACACGACGGCCGTGGAGACAGCGCTCAAGGCCTCCGACTCGTCCGCGCAGCGAACGCCCGCCGAAGAGGAGCCTCCCCCCACCGACAGGGACGCCCGATCCGTCTCCCAGCGGCTTGCGGACGCAAGTGTGGCGGCCCGCGCCAAGCAGGCCCTCGCCCGGCACCAGGCGCTCCGTCGCTTTGACTTCTCCGCGTCGGTCGTGCGGGGCCGCCTCACGCTGGGCGGTGACGTGAACACCCGCGAGCAGCATCGGGCTGCCGCGCGCGTGACGTCGGCCCTGGACGGGGTCGCCGCGGTCACAAACGACGTGACCGTCGACGGGCGTCCGGCTGCGGAGGCGGACGATCCCTCGTCATCGGACGCCACCCATCACACGGTCCGACGCGGCGACACACTCTCGGACATTGCCCGCCGGTACGGGGTGTCCGTCCGGCAGCTCCGCAGCCTCAACGATCTGTCCGCCTCCCTCCAGCCCGGCGAGCGCATCCGCGTGCGGTAACAATCGTGCGTCTGGGGCGACGAGGGGGGTGCCCCCAGGCCACTCGATGGCCTGGGAATCTATCACTGTCAATCTGTTTACGCCCACCCCTCCATGTCTCAACTGTTGCGAACGGCCCTCCCCTTCGCCCTTCTTGCGTCCCTACTCGCCCTGCCCGCCGCGGCCCAACCCGAGACAGGCGGCGGCGACCGCCTCACGGGCCCCGACTACGCCCGGAGTCCCGTGACGGCCCAGCACGGCATGGCCGCCACCAGCCAGCCGCTCGCCTCCCAGATCGCCGTCGACGTGCTGAAGCAGGGCGGCAGTGCCGCCGACGCCGCCATCGCCGCCAACGCGGCGCTCGGCCTCATGGAGCCGACCGGCAACGGCCTCGGGGGCGACCTCTTCGCGATCGTCTACGACCCGGAGACCGACTCCCTCTACGGCCTCAACGCCAGCGGCCGCTCCCCACGGGGTCTCTCCTACGACGACCTGCAGCGGGAACTGGGCGACCGCGACCAGATTCCGCTGCTCGGCCACCTGCCAGTGAGCGTGCCCGGCACGGCCAGCGGCTGGGGCAAGCTGCACGAGCGGTTCGGCCGGCTGCCGCTCGAGGACGACCTGGCCCCCGCCATCGAGTACGCCCGGGACGGCTTTCCGCTCTCGCAGGTGATCTCCTACTACTGGCAGGGCAACGTCGAGAGCTTCCGCGAGAACAGCGACCTCCTGCCGGAGAGCCAAAACTGGAAGGAGACCTACCTGATCGAGGGGGAGAACGGCGAGATGCGGGCGCCAGAGGAGGGGGAGATCTTCCGCAACCCCGACCTCGCGGGCACGCTGGAGACCCTCGCCCAGAACGGCACGGATGCGTTTTACGAGGGCGAGATCGCGCAGACGATCGCCGACTACGCCGAGCGCACCGGCGGCTACCTGCGGATGGAGGACCTCCGGCAGCACGAGGCCAACTGGGTCGACCCGGTGTCGGTCAACTACCGGGGCGTCGACGTCTACGAGCTGCCGCCCAACGGCCAGGGCATCGCCGCACTGCAGATGCTCCAGATCCTGAAGGGCTTTGACGTGGCGGACATGGGCCTCAACTCCACCGACTACCTCCACGTGCAGGCGGAGGCCAAGAAGCTCGCCTTCGAGGACCGGGCTCGGTTCTACGCGGACATGGACTTTGCCGATGTGCCCGTACAGGAGCTCATCTCCGAAGAATACGGCGAACGGCGGCGGCAGCTCATTGAGATGGACGAAGTGCTGTCCGCCCCGAACGCCGGGAACCCCCGCTCGGTGTCCACCTCGGACCTGGACCCGACCATGCGCGAGCGCCTGAACAGCGGCGACACCATCTACCTGACGGTCGCCGACTCCAGCGGCATGATGGTCTCGCTCATCCAGAGCAACTACGCCGGCATGGGCAGCGGCCTCGTCCCCGACGGCCTCGGCTTCATGCTGCAGGATCGCGGCGCGCTCTTCACGATGGAGAAGGGCCACCCCAACGTCTACGAGTCGGGCAAGCGGCCCTTCCACACCATCATCCCGGCCTTCGCGATGAAGGACGGGGAGCCGTTCCTCAGCTTCGGCGTGATGGGCGGCGGCATGCAGCCGCAGGGCCACGTGCAGGTGCTCAGCAACATCGTCGACTTCGGCCTCAACGTGCAGGCGGCGGGCGACGCGGCGCGCTACCGGCACTACGGCAGCAGCAGCCCCACCGGGGAGGCCATGGACGGCCGCGGGACGCTCCGCGTGGAGAGCGGCGTGTCGGAGGAGGTGGTCAATGCCCTGCGCGGCCGGGGACATAGCATGAGCGTCGGTGCCGGGGGCTACGGCGGCTATCAGGCCATCATGTGGGACCCCGAGGAGGACGTCTACTGGGGCGGCACCGAGATGCGGAAGGACGGGTACGTTGTCGGCTACTGACAGGACATCCGCACATTCTGTTGCGGTGCTGAAGTCCCGAATGCACTGCCTATCCAAGGATCGAGAAACGTTGAACGTTGGAACGTTCTAACGTTTAACGCCCTGCAGCAGGCGGAGGACGACGGCGTTCGTCCACCCGAAGCCGATGACATTCTCAGAGTAGCCGTACTGGATGCCCGCGGACACGTCCGACTCCCGCTGCACGAGGTCGTATTTCTCCAGGATGACGCCGTGCTCTTGGAACTCCTTGTGCACCAGGCCCACAAACTTGGCCGAGAGGCGGTCGGCCGCGGCCCCGTAGCCGTAGCGGCGTAGCCCCTCCACGGCCATCATCTGGAGCGGCGCCCAGCCGAAAGGGGCGTCCCACTGGTTGCCGGTGCGGCGCGTGCTGGTAAGAACGCCGCCGGGCGCCTCCAGCCGCCAGAGCGTCTCGGCCGTGGCCGCGGCCTGCGAATCGGCCGCCAGGCCGACCCAGAGCGGCGCCATCATCGTCGCGAAATGGTAGTCGTTCTGCGTGTCCGTGCGGAAATTGTAGTCGCGGTAGCGGCCCGCCTCCGCGTTCCACATCAGCTCGTCCATGCGCCGCTTGCGCTGCTCCGCCCGGCGCGTCCACGTCTTCGCCGCGTCGGACCGGCCCAGCGCGTGCATGAGGGCGGCCACGTCGCGCTCGTACCGGTAGAGGAAGCTGTTGAGGCCGACGGGCGCGTGGTGAACGATGCCTACGTTGAAGGGGCCGAACCGATTGGACGGGTCGAAGCCGGACTCCCGCATCGACCGGTCGGCCTTGTAGAAAAGAGCCGTGAGGGAGTCGGCCGCGGCGTCGTAGAAGAGGGACTCGTCGTAGGCCGTGACGTCGTTGGTGCGGTAGTAGGCGCGGATGCGGTCGTAGTGGGACTGGCCTTCTGCGTCCCGCTCCCCCATCACCACCTCGGGCGCCGGGCCGTCTCCCAGCCCGTAGTACCGCGAGAGGCCGGTGTCGCCCGCCCGGTGCGGCCCCGTCGTCCAGTACTCGTAGTACGTCGTGAGCACCGGCACCGCGTCGGCGAGCCACGAGGTGTCGCGGGTGGCCGCGAAGACGTTGCGCACCATCGTGGCCAGGAACGGCGGCTGCGAGCGAGTGAGGTAGTAGGTGCGGTTGGCGTTCAGGACGGTGCCGTAGTGCCGCACCTGGTAGAGGTGATTGTCGGTCATGTGCTTCGCCAGTTCCACGCGCCCCGCCTCCAGCAGGCCCACCGAGATGAAGTAGCTGTCCCACCCGTACATCTCGTTGAAGCGGCCGCCGGGGACGACGTAGGGGTGCGGCAGGTACAGGAGTCCGTGCGGCTCGACCTGATCCATGTGCTCCCGCGGGGTCTCCGGCAGCACCTTCAGGTCGACCTGTGCCCACTCCTCGGCCGTGAGCGACCGGCGCAGGCGTTGGCCCACCGCGGCGGTGTCTTCGGAGGCGGCGACGTAGAGGGGCCAGGGCGTGCCGGGCTCGCGGTCCACCTTGTCGTCGGGCAGGGCCTTGAGAAGGTCCTCGTGCGAGCGGGTGAGGGTGCCCCAGGTGCGGTCGATGTAGGCCCGGAGGGTGTCGAGCTGGTCCGGCGCCGGGAGGGCCACCTGTGTGGTGGGATCGGGCGCCGGCTGGGCGACCACTGATCTGGGTCCGGCAACCAGGACGACAAGAAGAAGGACAACGGCGAGACGACGCCAGTGGAGGACGCGGGGAATCATGACGGATCGGTGGAGTCCGTGTCGGAACGTGGATTGGCTCGTGCCCCTTACCCTCCTTCAATTCAACCTAATGCGGGCCCGGCGGCAATTACGAATTTATGACTCTGTCCCGGGACCCGCTTCATTCGCCGGGGGACGGCTCCCCGGACAAGGCGTCGCCCGACACGGCAGTCTGCTCAAGGGCGTCGAGCCGGTACAGGAGGGTCCACCGAACCCCCACACCACTCAGCAGCAGGAAAAAGATGACCCCGTACGAGATGGTGGTGAGCTCCTGCACCTCCGCCTGCTCCACGAAGGGGACGCGCGCAGTCAGGAGCCACTCGGCCAGCACATTTCCCTCGACCAGCAGCAGAGTGCCGAGGGCAGCGAGCAACACACCCCGGATGAGGATTCCCCACCACAGGTAGCCGCGCAGAACCGACGCGGCGTGTTTCGTATCGTGAACGCGGCCGAGGAGCCGATCAAGCATGCAGGAACATCGGGCTCGCCATGAACTGGACGAATGGACAGCCCAGGCGCGGCCCCGTGGAGCCGCCTGGCCCGTCGATTAGCGACCCGACGCGTCGGCGGTCGCTCCACGGGGGTCCCTCGCAATCCGGTCGGCCACCCCCACGGCCTCGGCGTGAGGGCCGGTGAGCGCCGTCACGCGGAGCGTATCGCCGTCTACCTCGGCGCGCCACCGCTCTGCGTCGTCGTCGGCAGCCCCTTCGTCCTTGAGCACAATCGTGTCTCCGTCGATCTCCAAGATCGGGTGGGGGGCCACGTGCAGATTGGATTCAGACTGCTGCTTGACCACATCCCAGGTGTTGGGGGTCGCCACGTAGTAGGTAGGAACAGCAGGCGCCGCTCCGTCCCAGCGGCGGACCCGCCAGAAGCCCGTCCATTCGGGCGGTGTCTCATCAGAAGGGGCGTCACTGTGTGACGAAGCCGAGGGCTCACCGACGTTTGGGGCAACCATGGGACGCACAACAGCAAACAGGGGAATATGGATGGATCGTACGCGCCTTCGGAGGCAACGGATTCTCGCTCGCCACGGGATTATGGTGCCTCCGTCCCGCGGGGGCGGAGCACAAACTCAACGTCTCGTGAAACCGTCGCCCCCGTCACCTCATCGGTCACGCGGACCGTGACGCGCACGTCCTGGGGCTCGTCTCGCTCAATTTCGGAGAGGTCGAGCAGGATCGTTTCCTGCGTGCGGCGGTCGGTGCCCTCCACCGTCATCTCGGTGCTGGTGCGTTGCGTGTCGGTGCCCCGGAAGAGCCGCGTCCAGCCCCGCTTGGTCTCCCCCTCCGCCTCGTAGGCCACCGTGTAGCGCGTCCGGTCGTCGGCGCCATACGCCAGGTGGTACACTTCGAACGAGAGCACGAGGGGCGTGTCGGTCGAGAGGGTGCGGAACGGGTAGGGGGTGGCCTGCTCGGTCGGATTGGCGAGGGCGCCCGCGGTCGTGTCGGGGAGCGTGAGCACCTTCACGTCGCTCGCCTCCACGCTCGCCCCTTCCGCCCGGAGGGGCTCCAGCGAGTCGGCGCGGGCGGTGGCCATCCGGCGCTTGGGTCCCAGTCGCTTCTCGGCGGACGACTCGGACGGCCACAGCTGGTACTGGCCCCACTGCAGGCCGAGATGGTACCGGTCCGTCGCGCCCTCCAGTGTGAGGGGCGGTGGCACGATCATGCGCGGATCCGCATCCCCCTCCACCTCGACCCGGTACCGCTGACGCTTCCGTTGCGACAGCTGGTGCTCCTCGTCGTACCGGGTTGCCGAGAGGTTGACCAGGGAGGACGCCAGCGAGTCCCCCTGCTCTACCGAAAGCTCGGCGGCCGGCACGCCCCAGTACACCTCCGTCCGCGTCGTGCCGTCCGGGTCGAGGAACCGCGCCGTCCGCACCGACACGGGAAGCCGTGCGGCCCCGTCGAGCAGGGTGGTGTGCTGGCGGGGCATGGCCTCCTCGCGTCGCTCCACGGCCTGCCGGTCCTCGCGCTCGGCTCGCGATACCATCCGGGTCACAAACCGCGTCGGATAGTCGAAGCCGAGCGATGGGTTCGAAAAGACGCGCCGGGTCTGCCCGACGCCGGCCCCCACCTCGGTCGATCGCTGGCCGGCCGACCCAGACGCCCCTCCTGCGGAGCGCTCGGCCATGGCCTGCATCTCTTGCCAGCCCGCGTAGTTGGCAATTTTAGAATACCGCGTGCTAAAGTTGATGTGGTACAGGGCCAGTTCCTGGTAAATGGCCCGCATGGCCATGACGGCCGAGTAGGCGATGTTGAGCCCCCGGTCCGTATCCGCACGCTGCCGTGTCAGGTACCCAGGCATCAGCTCGTTGGCCGTCGCCTGCCGAAAGCAGTCCGACGTGTCTTCTTCGGCGAACAGGTAGAACCCGGACTCATCGATGTGGGTGTACAGCCAGATCTCGCTTTCCGGAAAGCTGGAGGGCGGCACGTTGACCCCAAAGCGATGGACCTCCCGAAAAAACTCGCCGTCCTCGTAACTGAGGGCCTGCCGCTTGTAGGGACGCCCAAAGCGGAGTTGGACGAGCCCCCGATCGTCAAGTGCGCTCACCCGCTCGGCGCACGTGAAGTTTTGGCGTCCTCGCACCAGCCGGGTGAGGTGCTCCTCCAGGCGCTCATTCTCATCGGTGGCCGGGAAGGGATCGAACCCGCGCCACCACTCCGTCAGGGCTGCCCCCGCCTCCGGCCGAAAGGTCCACCCTTCGGGCCCCGCGGTGCGGTCGCCCTGGATGACGCGGGCCAGCGCGGAGTCGGCCATAAGGGGCGCCACCTGCGCCACCCGACGGCGAAAGACCGACTGCAGGGCCTCCGACGTATCGGGGCCCACCCGGCCGAGGAGCGCCCGGTACACGTCGACCGCGTAGAGCCGCTCGCCCCGGAGCTGATCGGGGGTGAGCCCTCGAAGATACGCGTCGGCGAGGCGCGCGTCGAACTGCCCGACGGACCAGAGCGTCCGCACCCCCGTGCGCCACGTCGACTGGGCCTCGTCCGGGCGGTCGGCCCGCTCGTGGGCCTTCCCGAGCCAGTAGGCGGCCGCGCCATGGGTGGGTGAGACCAGCGTAGAATCGGTGTCCAGCGCCGATCGCAGCAGGGACGCGGCGGCGTCCGGGCGCCCTGCCCGCAGCAACTCAACCCCAGCCTCCACCTGGGGCGCGCCAGCGAGGTTCTGGATGTCGGGAACGCGGAGCTGGGCCTGTGCAGCGAGGGGCCCGGAGCAGAAGCTGAGAAGAAGCCCCCCAAGCAGCCCGAGCAGCGGGGACGCCGTACAGGCCAGTGCCCGCCCCAGGGATCGACGGTGGAGAAGGTGGGTAGGACCACGCATGGAACTGTGCACATTGTGCCATGGCACAAACAGGGCAACTGGCGTCCGCACGCTGCGCGGATAAAGTGGGATGTTCACTGGACCTTTGTAGTTCCACCGCCCGCCCCTTTCGTTCGCAGCCGTTACGATTGTGTCGCGGAGGAATCCGTCGGGAATCGACGGCGTGTGCTATACCCTACTTTCACGCTTGCATCGGTGTTCGTCTCCGTGTCCCCTCTCGCGTCTCGCTTCCGGTCCACGACGCGCGTCGAGCGCTGGTCCCTCGTCAATGCCGTCGCCCTGCTCCCCACCGTCGTGGGGGCCGTGTGGCTTCACACCCTCGGCCCAGTCCTGATTGTGGGCACGGCAATGCTCGGGGGGCTTGTCGGGATCGAACGCGGGCGCTGGACGCCGACCGGGGCCTTCGGCGTTGCCAACGGCGTGACGGCGCTCCGGGTGGGCCTGCTGGGCCTGCTTCCGCCCGCAGCGTCCCTCGGCCCGTGGCCGCTCGTCGCGCTCAGCCTCTTCCTTCTGGGCCTGGACGGCCTCGACGGATGGCTGGCCCGGCGGTACCGCCTCTCGTCGGAGTTCGGGGCGTTCTTCGACAAAGAAACCGACTCCCTCTTTCTGCTGCTTCTGTGCGGATTCGCGGCGTTCCAAGGGGTTCTCCCCTTCTGGATTCTGGGCGTCGGGCTGCTGCGCTACGGGTTTGTGGTGACTCTTTTTCTTCTCCCCATCCCCCGAAAGACCGAACCGAGCTCATCGGTGGCCCGGTACGTATATGTGGGGATGGTCGGCGCACTGCTCACATCCTTCCTTCCCTACCCAACCCTCTCGCACCCGCTCGTGGCCGTGGCCACGGCGGCATTGCTCGTCTCGTTCGGGCGGTCGCTTTGGGCGGTCGCTGCCCCACAGTGGGCGTTGAGGGAGTCGTGATCAAGGGCCGTCCCCGCCGCTGCGTCCCCCTCTTCTGAATGGGCCATGCTATGTCGAGCCGTTGGCACACGTCGATCTCCGCCCCCGACCGGGCATGGCTCTCGTTCGTCGGGGCCTGGGGGCTTCTTACGCTGCTCCCGTTCCTTCCGTCCCTCGCCACGCCGCGCCCCCGCAGCCCGTATTTTCCGCTCTGCGTAGAGGTGCTCGTGCTCGGGACCGCGGTCGTCTACGCCCATCGCACGCAGTGGGGCCGGGCAGCCCGGATCGGGGCGGGGCTCGGGGTCGGCGTCCTGCTGCTCTACGAGGCGTACGACGCAACGGTCTACGTCGCCACCCGCCGCAGCGGCATTCTCTACGAGGACCTGCAGTACGTTGACAATCTGGGCTATCTGCTGTTGAACCTCTGGTCGTGGCGCGTGGGGGCCATCGCCGTTCTCACGCTCGCCGGGGCCCTCGGGGCAGCACGGCTCGTGGCGTGGGGCCTCCGCACGGTGGCGCGGACGGGCCGCCATGGGGGGTGCCGGGCGGCCCTGCTGGCCGTGCACGTCGGGGCCTGGCCCCTTGTCGCTGTGGTCGGGCCGGCCCTGGAGCTTGGCCCGGTCAACATGACGTACCAGTCGTCGAGCGAGCGCGTTCGCGTGCGGACCACGACGACCCGCGCCGTGGCCAACGTCCAGGCCTCGCTGCGCCTCCGAACCATGCTCGACTCGCTGCAGACGGCCCCGGTGGACTCGACCTACGCGGGCTACGACTCCCTCTCTCTCGACCGACGCCCTCCCATCTATCTTCTCATGGTCGAGTCGTACGGGTCGGCCCTCAACACCCATCCGTCGCTCCGGGCTCCGTATCGGGCCCTTATCCAACGCACCGACTCGGTTCTCGCCGCGGATGGCTGGCACCGGGCCACGGCCCGGAGCGACGTGCCTGTCCGGGGCGGGCGATCATGGCTCTCCATCGCGTCCCTCTTGACCGGCACGCGGATGGGCCACCAGATGCTCTTCAACCAGTTTCAAACCGCGTCGGACCGTTCGACCCGCAGCGCGCCCCATCTCGTCCGCTTCCTCAGCCGGCAGGGCTACCGCACCGTCGCCCTCCAGCCCTTTACCTTCGCACGGCCCGGCCTCCCGGTGCGCAACCTGTACAACTTCGATGCAACAGTCTACCGGGACGACCTCAACTACCGGGGCCCATCCTACGGCCTCGCGGACGCGCCCGACCAGTACAGCCTCCACTACACCCACGAGACGCACCTGCAGGCCACCGACGAGCCGTTCTTTCTGTTCTTCGAAACCGTCGACTCCCACTCCCTCTGGAACTACGGCCTGCCGCCCTACCTCGACGACTGGCGACAGTTCAACGACCAGACGGAGGCCACCCGCTCGCCCCATCCCGACGCGGACACGTTCCCCCCGGTCTTTCTGCCGGACTCCATCACGGCCCCCACCATCTACGACCAGCCAACGCCGCTGCGCTATCTCCGCCATGTGGCCCACGAGCTGCGCGTGCTTCGCGAGTACCTGACCGAAAAGGCCCCGCCCGGCAGCCTCGTGCTCCTGCTTGGCGACCACCAGCCGCCCCTCATCGACTCTCAAGACGGCACGGTGCCCCTCCATGTGCTGAGCACCGACTCGACGCTGGTCGGGCCTGCCCGCCAGCGCGGCTTCACGGACGGCCTGCGGCCTGTCCCCGAGAGCCCAACGCTTCGCCAGGAAGGGCTGTACTCGTTCCTCGTCCGCCTGCTGGCCGCCCACAACCGGGACGCCGTGCCGACGGACACGACCGCCCTCCCCCCGCGACGGCCCCGCGGAGTGCCTCCCTCCCTGCTGATGCAGTAGTCACTGCACGTCTCAGGCCGATGCGGGCGCACAACGTTCTGTCATTCATTGGTCCCCCCATGCCATCGGTCCATGAGGGAGGGACGTCGGGGATGTGAACGCCGGTTGGCCCCTCCTCTCACGCATCCGCTGCGCAATCCGCGGTGGGCAGCGAAGGACCAGATTGGGGATCGAGGGACAGACAACTACTGTCGGCGCTTTCCGTTGAAGACATCGGACTGACGTTTGTGCTCCTTCCATCACTTCTCCCCTTCCATGGCCGGACACACGCGCAAGTGGGCGAAAGTCAAGCGCAAGAAGAAAAAGGACGACCGCCGCAAGTCGAAGGTCTGGGCCCGGCTGTCGCAAGAGATTGAGAAGGCGGCGCGACAGGGCGGCGGCGACCCGGACGCCAACGTGGCCCTCGCCCAGGCCCTGGAGCGGGCCCGCGACGAGGACATGGCGAAGGACACCATCGAGCGGGCCATCAAGCGGGGCACCGGCGAACTGGAAGAGGAGGGTCAGGAACGAGTGTCCTATGAAGGCTATGCCCCGCACGGCGTCGCCGTATTCGTGGAGGGCGAGACGGACAACATCAACCGCACCGTCAAGGACCTCCGCAACCTGTTCTCCGACCACGGCGGCAACCTCGGCAAGGACGGCTCGGTCGCATACCTGTTCGAGCAGAAGGGCCGTCTCGAGATTCCCGCCGACACCACGGACGAGATGATGCTCTTCGACGTTGCGGTGGAGGCCGGGGCGCAAGAGGTCGACGAGGCCGACGGGTCGTACGTCGTCACGACCGCGCGGGACACCTTCGCCGACGTAGGAGACGCCCTGGACGACGCCGGGATCACCGTAGAGGCGACCGACCTCGTGCGCTCGCCGACCACGACTGTTGCCCTCGCTCCCGACGAGCAGGATGAGGTGCAGGCGCTGGTCGAGAAGATCAATGCCCTCAAGGACGTGGACGCCGTTTACACAACCCTTCAGGTCAACGGCGCCCCCTTGACTCTCGGCACGGACGTGGACCCCGCGGCTGGACATTGACCCTGGTACGGGCCACCTTGTGGGTGCCCTGTTTCCTTTTTCCCACAGACCGATGATCATTCTCGGCATCGATCCCGGCTCCCGCGCCACCGGGTACGGCCTCGTTGACCAGTCTGGGAGCGATGAGCAGCTCCTGGCGGCCGACACGATTCGCCTCGGCGACACCGACGACCACCCCACTCGCCTGAAGCACATCTACGACGCGCTCGTCGACGTCATCGATGGGCACGGCCCCGACGAGTTTGCGATCGAGATGCCGGTCTACGGCCAAAACCCCCAGTCCATGCTAAAGCTGGGCCGGGCCCAGGCCGCCGCGATGATGGCGGCCCTCAATCGCGACCTGCCCGTGGCCCAGTACACGCCGAAAGAGGTGAAGAAGTCCGTGACCGGCAACGGAAACGCCTCGAAGAAGCAGGTCCGCTTTATGATTCAGTCCATCCTCTCCGCCGAGGAGAAGACCTTCACCCACGACACCTCCGACGCCCTCGCGATTGCCCTGTGCCACGGCAATCGCGACGCCCACGACGACAGCGAATCCTATACCGGGTGGGCCAGCTTCGTCGACGCCAACCCCGATCGCGTGTCGGAGTAAAGAAAACGGCGCCGGGGGACAGGGACCCGTCTCTAACTCTCTCTCCGCGTCTGTCTCAGCGGTATCCCTTCTCCTTGTCCCGCACCCGAACCGCCTTCTCAACCTCTCCGGTATCGAGCTGCCTGCCGCTCAACTCATGGGCGAGTTCGGCAATCCGCTCCACCTTCTTGGGGGCCTGCCGCCACTCCGGATGGGCCTGGTCGATGAGGCTAATGAGGATGCGGAGGTATGGGTAGCGCTTCTCAGGGGTGTCGAGCTCGGCAATCGATTGCGCGAAGAGCTCAGCGTTGCGGCCCACCTGTCGGTCGACCATCGTCGAATCGTAACGCATAGCGGAGAGTGTTCAGACCAAAGCCGTTGAGTGTGCCGCCTCCGTCACCGAAGGCGACGAGTGCGCTGGGGCAATGTTCGTCGAAACAACAGACGACGGAGCCAACGCAGGACCGGATCGAGAGTTGCCCGCCCCTTCGCCTCTTTCTCGTTACAGCTTCTCGTTACAGCACCCGAGGCCCCCAATGGTTTTCGCTTTTTCACGGCCGAAACAGCGCACGAGAGCGAGTGCTGCGCGAACCTGGTCCCGCAGATCTCGTACAGAGAATCAGTACTCACCAGGACCTGAAGTGTCATGAGCAGCCGTTCCGACGAGTCCTCCACCCCGTATCAGCTTGATCGTCTGCGCGAGGTGCCCGCTTTTCACCGGGACGCCCGCCGCGACGGGCGTCTGTCCGAGGGCCAACTCGTCTACTACGGCCCCCAGCCCTCGTACTACGGCATCGGCGAGGTGAAGCGCATCAACGGCTCCGACGTCGCTGTCGACTTCCGTGGCACCGGGCTCTTCAACGTGCACGAGGAGATCATTGAGCAGCGCTACCTCATCGGCATCCCGCCGGAGAAAATGGCGGAGCTATGAAGATGGCGGAGCTATAGCGCCCTTCCCGTTTTTGGCCCACGCTCTCCTTTAGGCGCCACGTCCCGGCCCGTCCCCCGTCCATCTTTCGTACTCCCCGCTCGTCGGATCGCCGACCCGAGCGGGTTTCTTTTCTCCCTCGGTACGCCGTTCTTTACGAGGGCGTGATTCGCCTGCACTCTGGCTTGCCTTGCCGATGGCCCATCTTGAGGTCTCCAACGTGACGAAGCGCTACGGCGACACCGTGGCGGTCGACGACGTGTCGTTCGACGCCGAGCCCGGCCGCATCCTTGGTCTTCTGGGCCCCAACGGGGCCGGCAAGACCTCGACGATCCGGATGATTACCTACATCGCCGTGCCCGACGCCGGGGCGGTTCACTATGACGGGCGCACGGTGGGGCCCTGGAGCCAGCAGCGCATGGGCTACCTGCCCGAGAAGTCGGGGCTCTACAAGCGGCTCGGGGTGAAGGAGCAGCTCGTCTACCTCGGCACCCTCAAGGGCCTCTCCCGGACCACGGCCGCCGACCGGGCCGACTACTGGCTCGACCGCTTCGACGCCACCGACTGGGCGGACATGACGACCGAGGAACTGTCGAAGGGCATGCAGCAGAAGATTCAGTTTATCGCCACGCTGCTGCACGACCCGTCGCTCCTCATCTTCGACGAGCCCTTTAGCGGCCTCGACCCCATCAACGCCGACCTCCTGCGCGACATCATCCTGGAGCTGCGCCGCGACGACCGCACGATCCTCTTCGCCTCCCACCGCATGGAGCAGGTGGAGCAGCTCTGCGACGACATCTGCCTCATGGCCGAGGGGAATGTGGTGCTGCAGGGACCGCTCCACGACGTGAAGGCGCAATTTGGCAAAAACACGCTCGTGCTCGAGTTCGACGGCGACGATGCCTTCGTCGATGAGCTCGTGGCCGCCGGGCAGGTGCGCGTCAACACCCGAAGTGCCCACCGCGCCGAGCTCACCCTGGCCGACGGCACTAGTGCACGTCAGGTGCTCGACCGCGCACTCGACAGCACCGACGAGCTGTACCGCTACGAGCGCGTCGCCCCGCCCCTGAACGAGATCTTCGTCGAGGTGGTCGGCGAGGCCGAGGCGCGGCGCATGCGCGAGGCAGCCGCCGCGGGC
>NZ_JAZKRW010000048.1:0-20550 GCF_036626415.1 Salinibacter sp. | reverse complement strand
GCCGTCCTCGTCGGTGCGCGGCGTCTTCTCGTCGTAGGCCAGCACCGCGTCGCGCGTCTGGATGTTGTCGACGTCGTCGAGCAGGGGCGGGTCGAGGCGGTCCGCGTCGCCGTGGGTGCGAAAGTGCCACTGCAGGTAGCCGATCCAGAGCACCACGTCGGCAATCTGGGCGGCGCGCGGGTTCACCTCCAGCCCCATTAGCTGCTCGGGCGAGACGCGGTAGCCGCCCTCCATGTCGAGCGCCTGCTGCCCGCCGTAGTCCTCCAGCACGCTCAGCACCTCGGCCTCCAGGCGCTTCAGGTGCTCCAGGGTGACGTAGAGGAAGTTGCCGGAGCCGCAGGCGGGGTCGAGCACCGTCACGTCACAGAGGCGGCGGTGAAACGCCACAATCTCCTCGCGCGCCGCCTCGTCGTCGCCGTCCGCCTCCCGCTTGGTGGCGGCGGCCTGGGCGGCGTCCCATTCCTCCCGCAGCGGCTCGATGACAGTGGGCACCACCAGGCGCTCCACGTAGGCGCGGGGCGTGAAGTGGGCGCCCAGCTTGTGCCGCTCGCGGGGGTCGAGCGCCCGCTCCAGCAGGGTCCCGAAGATGGCCGGCTCCACGTCCGACCAGTCCGCCTCCGCGGCCTTGATCAAGAGCTCCAGCTGCGCCTCGGAGACGGGCAGGGCGTCGTGGTCTTCAAAGAGCGACCCGTTGAATTCGCGCACGTCCTCCATGATGGCGGAGTCGAACCCGCCCGCGTCCATCGTGGCCCAGAGGCTGTCGAGGATCTTGGGGAAGGCGTCGAGGGTGCCGCGGCAGCGCTCCAGGAGCTCCGTGAAGGAGCGGGGCGGCAGCAGCTCCACGTCCTCCGCAAACATGGTGAAGAGGCACCGCATGAGGAAGCCCGCCACGCGGTCGGGGTCGTGCTCGTCTTCGAGCGAGGCGGCCACCTTCGCCAGGTTCTCGGCGAGCTGGCGTGTGACGGCGGTGGAGCGGCGGGTGGGGTCGAGCGAGAGGGGATCGGCAAAGACGGCGCGCAGCCGCTCGCGGACGGCCTCGTCGCGCAGGTCCTCCAGGAAGAGGCGGTGGGAATTGGCGTCGGGGAAGGGGACGTAGTTTTTGCCCTGCCGCGCAAAGTCGGCGTAGAGGTCGATGCAGTAGCCCACGTCGACGGCCACGAGGAACGGGGGCCACCCCTCCTCGTCTGGCAGGCCGCGGGCGTAGCGGTAGGCCTGGTTCTTGGCCCGCTGCATCGCGCGTTCCCACTCGCGGCGGTCGCGGCGGGCGGTGCCGTAGCGGCGGGTCGGCTCCTCCACCCCGAGGCGCTCGCCTTCCGTTTCGGAGGGCGCGTCGCTCCCCTGCTTCGCCTCCAGCACGAAGCAGCCGCGCTTGTAGAGGTCGATGAAGCCGCGCTCGCGGTCGGACTGGTCGGGGTAGTCCACGCGGCGCTCAAAGACGTACTGATTCTTGCGGGTCTCGGCCCGCGGGGGATCGGGGCGGGGCACGTCGAGTACGTCGCACAGGTCGCCCAAGAACATCTGCGCGGCGCCCCGCTCGGAGGCCTCGGTGTCTTCGTAGCGCTCGATGAAGGCGTCGACGGTCATGCGAACGGAAAACGGTGGAGGCGGATCGGCGTTTGTGAACGTACAAATCGGCGGCGAGAGTCGAAACGCGCCCGGCTAGGCCGACGGGCTCGGGACGGCAGCCTCCATTCGTTGAGCATCCCTCGGAGGTGAAAAGGGGGTTATGCCTCCCCATCCGCTGTTCTTTTCCTGGACCGTCGTTCGGGCACTCCTCGTGGCTACACGTCCGCATTCTGTCAACCAGTTCCTCCCTTCCATGGCCGCCCTCCTGCGATCGATCGGTCTCTGTCTCCTGGCGACGAGCGTGTGCGCCGGCCTCGCCGCGGCCCCGACGTCCGCCCAGCGCGTGACTGCGACGATCGACTCGAGCGAGAGCGTGATCGACTACACCGGCACGGCCCCGCTCCACAGCTGGACCGGCACCAGCCGCAGCGTGCGGGGAGAATTCGTCCTCGACCCAAATGCCCCCGACAGCAGTCGCGCAGTGGTGCGGGTGCCGGTGGCGAGCTTCGACAGTGGCAACGACCGGCGCGACCGGGGGATGCGCGACGTGACGGAGGCGGACACGTACCCGTTCGTGGAGTTTCGGGGGACCGAGTTTGCCCCGGTGGTGTGGGGCCGAGGGGCCGACGGGCCGGTGGGACGCTGGGCCATCACGGGCGAGCTGACCTTTCACGGACAGACCCACGCGCTGGACGAGACCGTCGAGGTGCGTGCCCGGGAGGGGACCGTGCAGGCGACGGCCCAGTTTCCGGTGTCCCTGTCTCAGTTTGAGGTCGAGCGGCCCGGCTTCATGGGCTTCACCGTGGGGGACACCATCCGAATCGACATGGACGTAGTGGGGCGCCCTCCGTCCAAGTAGCCCCGGCCGGCCCGGCCGGTCGCCTCCCTATGCCCCGCGCACCTGCTCCACGATCGTGTCGATCTGGTCCTGGGCGCGGGCCAGGAGCATCGGGACGGTGCGACGACGCACCTCATCTTTGTGCGCGAGGTAGGTCTCCAGCTCCGCCTCGGTGAGGTGCCCCACCACCAGGCCGAGGAGCGTGCGCTTCAGGCGGCCGTCTTCTTTGATCAGGTTGCGGAGGCGATCGCGCTGATCCGCCCGGTCCATGGCCGCAAAGCCAACCCCGTAGCGCGCCAGCCGCTCGGCCACGAGGCGCAGGATGGTGGGATTCAGGAGCTTCAGGATGGGACGCAGGGTCTCGTTCTGGAACTGCTCGACGGGCCGCGACTCGGAGGTGTCGAGGTTGAGCACGGGCCGGACTCGCCGCAGTCGCTCGGCCCGGGTCGTGGTGCTCCACAACGAATCGCTTACCAGCTCCACGCTGTTGCCGGCCGGGTCACGGACGTACAGCGACCGCCGGCCCCCGTCCCACTGCGCCGTGTCTTCCACCGCCACGTCGTGCCGGTTGAAGTGGCGCCGCCACGCGGCGAGTTGATCGGTGGGCACCCCGAACGCGACGTGCACCGGGCCGTCGGCGCCGTGGGACGGCAGCGAGGCGCGGTCGCGGCTGGCGGCGGGATCAAAGACATGGACCACGCCCGGGCCGCACCGGAAGGTGATGTGGTTGCCCTCCGTGCGGAGCATCACGTCCAGCCCCAGCACGCCGGCGTAGAACTGCTCGGCGGCCGCCAGGTCGTCGGCGTAGAGGCTGGTTTCGAGGACGAGGCGGGGGGGCGTGGGCACGTGCGGCTGAAAGTAGGCGAGAGAGTGGGCGAACGAGCGAGAACGGCATAAGGTCGTGCTCGGTGACGGCACAACAGGGGCACATCCCTGCCCACACGCCGACCGCAGGGCCCGCACGATCTCTTCGAACTGGAGGTTCCTACGCGTCACCGTCGCGGACGTGAAGAGACGATTGCCGTAGGCGGCACCGCAGTCACCTTGGGTGGCGAGCCCAAACGTCTGTGGCGGGAACGGAGAGACACATCGTGAGAAGGAATTGTACCGAGTTCTTTTCGATTGGGAACCAGCGGTATGCGCGCTGGCATAATGAATGACCGTCAAACAAATGCGCTCCCTGTCATGCCGACGACTCGCGCCAAGAAACGGACCGCCCCCGAGATTATTCGGGATCGTCTCGGCGACCGGCTGAGCGGCCTCTACGTGGTGACCCGTGATCCCGTCTCAGGAGAGCGGTACGACCCGTTCGGCCTCGTCGCCGTCGTAGAGATGGATCTGGAGAAGGCGTATCAAGTCGGGTCGGAGCTGAGCACCGAACTGATCGAGAACGGCGTGGAGGTGCCGTTCACCGCGGAGCCGCGAGACGAGGTGTCACTGTCCGAGGAGGTAGTGGAGATATGAGCCTCGACACCACGGACGAATATCTCGATGCCGCGCAATCTCACCTCGAGGCTGCGCGGTTTTGTTTTGAGCACGTCCGGAACGGGGTGGCAGGCGCCGAGGCGTACTTCTCGATGATCGCGTCCGTGAATGCGCTTCTCTTGGCTCACGACCGCTCATCGAGAGATTCTCACAGCGGCGTGCTCAATGCCGTGTATCTCGTCTTCGTTGACGAGCTCGGGCTCCTGGAAAAGAACGCCCATTCAGTCATGACCGACGCCAAGAATTGGCGGCGGAAATGGCACTACGAAGGCCGATCTCTCCCAACGGCGCGTGCCGAGCAGTTCGTTTCATTGGCTGAGCGATACTGGGAGCTTGCGGCCGAGACGTAGCCGGCAGTCGACCCAGTTGACGCGACAGGCCCGCCACGTCGATGCTCCGGCAACCTCCCGGACACACCCGCTTTGTCGCTAACCGAGGAGGAGCACGCATCGAGGCTGGTGTGAGAACAGTCGAGGTGCGATTTTCGAGCCTCTACTCCTCCTGCAGAAATTTGTCGAGCCGGACGACGTGCGTATCGGAGACAAACATCACGCCCGAGCTCTTTTCGAAGAAGGGCGTGAGGCCGTCCACGATGGTCTGGATCGCCTCCTGCTGCCCCACGGCGAAAAACATGACCAGGCCGTCTCGGTCGTTGAAGAGCAGGCGCCCTTCGTGGAAGCCGTGCTCGCCGCGGCCCGTCACGTTGTGGTGGATGGTGTATCCGCTCACCGTCGAGTCGTCGAGGAGATCTTTTACGAACGGCTCCTTCTCCCCCCGCACGATGATTTCGATTTTCTTGAGGGGATGGAGTGAGTGCCGCGTGTCTTTGGGGGTCGTGTCATCGCTCATGGGAGTGCGCAGTCTCAATTCGACTCAAGGGTTCAAGGGGTCGATGTGTGGTCCGTCGCCTCACGGCGCCCCGGCAGACGCCCGGACCTCCGTCGCCGTTGAGGCCTTGGGGGCAGGCTGTGGCCGCCAGCCGCCCCCCGGGCGGTAGCGCATGAATGCGGGGTCCTGCGCCGGGTCCATCACCGTGAGGTGCATCCACTCGTGGTCGAAAAGGTGGGCGAGGGCGGCGTGGCGGTCGAGGATGGCCTCCACCCGGTCCGTGGGCGCCTGAATCAGGGCCAGGAGGCGCAGCGGGCGGTGGCAGACGCGCTCGTCGTCGGCTTTCAACGACTGCAGGGGCAGCCCACTCATGAGGTCTCCTCCGTTGCCCTGCACCACGCCCAGCTTGCCCACCACGTTTTGCGTCACCTTCGACCCGCTGCCGTAGGCGGCGTTGTCGACCGTCGAGAAGTAGTACTGCGTGTTGATCCACTCGCCCACCACCAGCGGCCCCGTCATGATGGTTTCCAGGGCCGTGCCGTCGTCGTCCGCGGCCCAGTCATAAGAGTGCAGGAAGCACCGCCCCTCGAGGTCGAGCCCGCGCGTCAGTTCGCGGGGCCCCACGATGAACGCGGCGTTGCCGGCCAGCCCCCATTCCGGCCGCGTCTCCGCCCAGTCGGCCGCCCGGCGCTCCGTCTCGCGCACGGCCGCCGCCGGACGCCCCTCGTCGACGGTGGTGTTCAGGGTGCGGACCCGCTCGGTCGCGGCATCGGCCTGGGCCGATTGCAGGTCGCGCCGCAGTCGACCGAGCGCCTCGGGGGCGACGGGCGGATTGTCGTCGTCCACGAAGAGGGTGATCTCGTCGGTCGTGGTGTTGTGCTGGCCCGCGAGGAAGACGGTGTCCTCGGGAATGTCGATCCCGCGCTCCCGCAGCGCCGCCCGCACGGCGTCCTCGTTGCAGATGGCGGCCAGCACGCGGGCGTTGGGGCCGCCCGGATTGCCGGCACACGCCCCGCAGTCGAGGCTCGCCTTGTACGGGTTGTTGGGCGTCTGGCTGCCGTGCCCGGTAAACACGACGATGGGGGCAAAGGTGTCGGTCCAACCCATGAGGCGGAAGGCGGCCTCGGCGTACAGGACTTTCGCTTCGTGGGAGAGCCCTACGGGCAGGCCGTCCTCGGTGTCCGCGTCGATGGCGGGGGCGCGATCCACGGTCGGCGCACAGAAGGCCTCCGGGCCCGGCAGGCGCTCGTCGAGGCGTTCGGCCAGACGAAAGAGCCCAGAGGGCAGGAGCGTCCGCGCCGCCATGGCCGCCCCAAAGAAGCCCCCGCTTCCCTCTACGAAGCCAAAGGCCGCAGCGATGTTTTTCTTGAGGGTCGCCAGAAGCGTAGTCCCTGCCCGTTCCAGCTGGGCCCACCAATCGTAGCGATCGGCCTGGGCCCGATGAGACTCGACGGGACGTTCCACAACCCGGTGCTTCGGGTCCACGATCGGCGGGCAGGACTTCACGCGCTCCCCAGTACCGTAGGCCTGATGCTGCATGGGCACCCCAAAGAAGCCCGCGTAGCCGTGCGTCTCGTAGGGCCCTTGCTGCTCGATGTGGCGCCGAATGACCTCCGAGCGCGTGTCGATGCAGAACACCAGCTGAGCGTCCGGCCGGTCCGTCTCCGGCGCCGAGGAGGGGGCCTGCCGGAGGTCGTCCAGCAGGCGCGTGCGATAGCTCTCCTCCCAGGCGCGCAGCCAGATGCGGGGCAGGGCCGGCCGGTCGGTGCCGTTCGTCGGGAGATCCTCGGTCCGGTCCGGCGCGATGGCGCCCCCCATGCGGTCCGCGAGGGTGAGACGCACCGCCAGGTACTGGGTCAGCGTGATGGGATGGGCCTCCTGCCAGGCCGTGTCGGCGCGCCGCGACCGCCACTTGATGAAGCCCGTCCACCCCGGCAGCGCCGTCAGGTGGTGCACGAAGATCGGCTCCCACCGCGCCTCCGGGTAGCTTTCCAGCACGGCCTCGAACGCTTCGACGAGGGTGTCCGGCAGGTCCGACGGGCGATCGACGCCGGGAATCTCTCCGTCGTACGGAGCCACGGTCCGCCACGCCGCGTAGAAGCCGTCTTCTCGGTTTGGCATCGGCCAAGAGGCCTGCCCCTGATCCAGAAAGGCGGAGAGCCACTTCGTCAGCACGCGGTCGAGGGGCTGGTCGGCGGGCGTCGCGTCGTGGCCCGCGGCGTCGGCGTCCATCCGGCCCAGCAGGACCTCCGGGCGCTCCGTGATGCCGTGCTCGGCGAGGTGGCGCGTGAGCACGTCGGCGTCGATCTCGCCATTCTCCCACGCCTGCCGAAACACCTGCGGGCCCGGGTAGCCCCGTCCCCCAAAGAGCTGCCCGGCCTTCTGGACCGCCCGGTCGAAGGGCTGGTCCTCGAAGCCCTGGAGCGGATTGGCCGCGTTGAAGGTCTTTAGGGGCCAGAGCGGGCCCACGTATTCGGCGGCGTTCTCGATGCGGGCCCGCACGACCGATCGGTCAATGGGCATTGTACTGGTCCCGGTTGTTGAGGAGCGTGGTCGACAGGGGCTGGGCGGTGTTGCGGAGCATCACGTAGAGGCGCGTGCTGGCCCGGTGCCATCTGCGCTCCACGGCGACGTATGCCGCCCCGAAGGCCACCAGCAGGACTGCGTGCAGCGGCGTGAGCGCCATCGGGGCCACGGCCGACGGCACGTCTGTGAAAAGCATTCCCACCCCCTTGTAGACACCGGCATACAGCGCGAGGGCCGGCAGCAGGACCGCGGGAATGAGCCCGAGACGCACGGGTCGGGAGAGCGATGTGCGCCGCACGAGCGTGCGGGTGGCGTGCACCACGGCCAGCACCACGAAGATCGTGAGCACAGTTCCGCTGTTGAGGGCCGTCAGCGACTTGCCCGTGAGCGTGGCAAACAGGGCGCCGCCCCCAATCGCCGCGGCCGCCGTGACGAGCCCTTCCGCAATTCCCGTATCGGAGGCCTCGGGGGACTCTGGCGTCGTGTGCGTCACCGCCGACCCGGACGCGAGAAACAGGTACGCCTTGTAGAACCCGTGCAGGATCAGGTGGGCGATGGCGGCGGGGATAAAGCCCAATCCGCACTGCAGCACCATAAATCCCATCTGGGCCACCGTGGAGGCGCCCAGCTGTCGCTTCACGTCGGTCTGCACGAGCATCCACGCCTGCCCCAGCAGCGCACTGACGCCTCCAGCGAGGACGATGGCCCCCATCACGACGGGAAGCTCGAACACGACGGGCGCAAATCGCGCGAGGAGCACGCCGCCCGCATTCACAAGGCCCGCGTGCATGAACGCAGAGACGGGGGTCGGGGCCGTCATGGACGAGAGCAGCCACCAGTGAAACGGCACGAGGGCCGACTGCACCATCGCGGCGAGGAGCAGCAGGCCCGCCGCCCCCGCCACGATGAGCGGCGGGAGCGTTCCGACGGCCGCGAGCACCCCACTGATGGTCCACGCCTCTGCCCCCGCGCCCAGCAGCCCGAGTGCGCCCGCCAACAGAGCACTGCCGCCCAGGAAGTGCTGTCGGGCATACCGCGACGCCGCCCGCGCCTGCGGCCATCCGCGGATGTGCCCAATCAGGTCGGCCAGCACCCAGCCCATCGCCGCCCACGCCCCCGCAAACAGCACGAGGTGGTTGGCCGCCGTCAGCAGCAGCACGATCAGCGTGAGCCCAAAGAGACGAACATAGAACGCATTCAGGCGCTTTGCCCCCGCCATGTAGCGACGCGAAAAGCTGTGCACGATGCCGCTTACGAACGTCGTCACGAGCGCCATCACACGCGTGAGGCCGTCGACCCGCAGGATCGCATCCCCGGCCCATTCGAGGGACGGCGACCAGACGAGGGCAGCGAGGCTGAGGGCGAAGAGGCCCCACGCAAGGCGCGTGAGCACACGTGGCAGACGCGAAGACGTAGCGCGAATCATCCAGAATCGAAGTTCGATGCGCAGGCGTCGTCCAGGCACGGCCCCGGCACTCAGAACGGCCCACAAACAAAAACAGCCGACACGCAACGCCGCTGGGGCGCTGAATGTCGGCCTGCAATCGTTGCACCCGCCCGATCCGGGCGTGTGCGCGGCGTGCGTGCCGGAGCAGAATGAGGGGCTGAGGAGACGGCTCGCCCGATGAGCGTTCCGTTTCATCAGCCGAACGCAAATATATGACCCGTCTGTGAACGGCGCAAGGGGACTCCCACGCTCTTACCGAAACTTTACGGGCCGTTCTTGTCAGGGCTGCAGGGCCGTCTCCAGGTCCGCGTCGAGGCTGAAGACAAAGATGCGTTCTCCAGTCCGGGCGCTGATGTCGGTGTGCATGCTGACGACCTCGATTCCGGTCTCCTTCGCCACAAGACCGGATAGGTCCTCACTGGAGCTCTCAATCAGGCGGGTGCGCATCTTCTTGATGAGCTCCACCCCTCCGTTTTCGTGACTCAACTGGCGCTCCGCCGGGCTCAAGATGCCCTGCAGCTTGACGACGACCAGATTCTCGACGATAAAAGACTTCGCCTGCTTCGGCCCCCGGCCCAGATAGTCGCGCTCGAACTGGGTAATCGCCTCGGTGACCGCGGCTTCAATTTGACCTTTCGTTTTGTCAGGCGGGACGGTGGGGGGAGCCATCGGGCCGGACGCAAGCAGTGAAACGATGCGCGACGCTATCCACGGGAAGGATACGGGCTGCTTCTGAGTTTGTCCAGCCCGACGCCGCCGGCCGTAACGCGGGCCCGACCTACTCGTCCCCCCGGACGGCCGGAATCGGATCGGTGGCCCGCAGGAACGAGCTCAGAACACGCGGCGGCACGTCGGTGTCCGAGAGGTCGAACCGGAGCACTGCACCGTCGCCTCGGCGATTGACGGTCGTCAGGACGGGCGGCACCGGGCGCAGTCCCTGAACCGCCCCCGGGTCGACCCGCATCACCATCTGCCCCTCGTTCCGAACCCCGACCTCATCTACGCGGTCCCACGCCAGGCGAACTACCGTCCGGCCGTCGGCCCGCATCTGAAACCGCTGGGCGTCGAGACGAAACGAGACGTCCGTGGCCTCATCCGGGAAGCGACGCGCGACGAGGGCCGTGATGAGTCCCGCCACGAGCGCCCCCCCGCCCACAGCCAGCGCGAGGGTCCACACGTCCGCGGCCCACACGCCCAGGGCCTCGAGGACGAAGAAGACCCCGACCGCGGCGAGGCCCGCAAACACCCGCCAGAGATACCCGCCGCAGCCCGCCGGGGCCCGCTGCGTGATCCGGAGCACCTTCGGCACCTGCGGGGTCGTGCGGGCGCGGTCGTACGACGCACGGCGCTCCGGATCGCGCAGGACCTGGTACGCCTCCTTGACCGTCTGGAACCGCTCGGCGGCCTTCGGGTCGTCCGGGTTGTGGTCCGGGTGCGTCTCGCGGGCCTTCTGGCGGTAGGCCGCTCGGATCTCGTCGGCCGACGCCGACGGCTGCACCCCAAGCCGCGCGTAGTGGTCGGGCGGCGATGCGTCGTCGGAGCGGGGCATGGGATGTTGTTACGCGACGGGCTCCACGCGTGCTCCGGCGCCGTTCTGAGAAACGGACACGCCGAACGCCTCCGGGGCCGGCACGATCGTGTCTAGCACGCGGGCCGAGGACAGCACGCCCGGAAGGCCCGCCCCCGGATGCGTGCCGGCGCCCGCGAAGTAGAGATGCTCCACGTCTTCGCTCTGGTTGTGGGGCCGGAACCAGGCACTCTGCGTGAGCTTCGGCTCCACACTGAACGCCGCCCCCTTGAGCGACTTGTAGTCCGTCTTGAACTCGCGGGGCGTGAGCATGCG
This sequence comes from Salinibacter sp., assembly GCF_036626415.1. Taxonomy (GTDB): domain Bacteria; phylum Bacteroidota; class Rhodothermia; order Rhodothermales; family Salinibacteraceae; genus Salinibacter. The sequence continues at coordinate 10,017 of NZ_JAZKRW010000048.1, read as the reverse complement.
GCTCGTGACGAGGTGCTCTCCCAGGTCCGGCAGTACCGTGTCGGCCAGGTAGTCTTCCACGGCCTGCCGGTAGGGCTCGGCCTGCTGGCGCCAGTCGACGCCACTTTCCAGGTGCGGCACCGGCGAGAGGACGTAAAACGCGTCGTGGCCGTCGGGCGCCATCGACGGGTCCGTCTTCGTCGGGCGGTGCAGGTAGAGACTGAAGTCGTCGGCCAGCTCCTTGCGGTCGAAGATGTCGTCGAGCAGCCCTTTGTACCGCGGCCCCAGCAGGATGGAATGGTGCTCCACGTCCTCGTAGGTGCGGTCCGTCCCGAAGTACCAGACGAAGAGGCTCATCGAATAGTCCATGTTCTCCACCTTGCGGTCCGTCCACGTGTCGCGGTGCTCGGGGGCCACGAGGTGGCGGTAGGTCCAGCCCACGTCGGCGTTCGAGACCACGAGGTCGGCGGGAATGGTCTCGCCGGAGTCGAGGCGGACGCCGCTCGCGGTCTCATCCTCCACGAGAATCTGATCCACCTCTGCGCCGTAGCGCTGCGTGACGTCGAGGTCCGCGAGGAGGGTCGCCATTCCCTGCACGAGCGAGCCGGTGCCGCCCATGGCGTACCACACGCCCCACTTGCGCTCCAGGTGGGCGATGAGCGTGTAGATAGACGTCGTGCTGAACGGATTGCCCCCCACCAGCAGCGGGTGGAACGACAGCACCTTCCGGATCTTGGGGTGGGAGATGTACTTCGACACGAGGCTGTGCACCGTACGGTGGCTCTGCAGCTTCATCATCGCCGGCACGATGCGAAGCATGTCCGTGACGTTGTCAAACGGCACGTGCCCAAGCTCTTCGAACCCCACCTCGAAGATCTCTTCGCTCTTCTCCAGGAAGCGGCGGTACCCGTCCACGTCCTCCGGCGCGAAGCGGGCAATTTCCTCCACCATGTTCTCCGTGTCGCCCGTGTAGTTGAAGGCCGTCCCGTCGTCGAAGCGGATGCGGTAGAAGGGGTCGACGGGCACCAGCTCCACGTCGTCCTCGAGGTCGCGCCCGCAGAGGGACCAGAGCTCCTCAAAGAGAAACGGCGCGGTGATGACGGTGGGCCCGGCGTCGAACGTAAAGCCATCCTGCTCGAAGACACGGGCCCGCCCGCCGGGCTGATCGAGGCGGTCGAGGAGCGTGACGCGGAAGCCGCGCGTCCGCAGCCGAATCGCGGATGCGAGCCCCCCCACTCCAGCCCCGACCACAACGGCGTGGGGGGCATCGGGCCCCGCCGGACGGGGCGTGGTGCGTGTGTTGAGGGAGGCATCGTCGCGGTGGGCGAGGCGGGTGAGCCAACTCATGCGTCTGGAGGGGCAAGGCGATCAAAATACGGACGATCCGAACGACTCCCTAGCAGAGGGAGTTCGCACGTCATCAACACAGTTTGGTTACGTGTGTACTGGAGCAGAACTGTCGGCGGTCGGAACGCATCGATCGGTCCGGCGACGGCGTGGCCTTCTCCTCGCCGGCACACCGGAGGCAGACGCTCACGTTACCGCACGACCGTGATCCGCCGGGTTTTGGTGTCCTCGTCGGCCCGCAGCCGCACGAAGTAGGTGCCGCTGGCCAGGCCCGACAGATCGGCCTGGATCTCGTGACGCCCCTTCACTTTTCCGCCCCCGAGGGTTCGCACGGCGCGCCCCAGCACGTCGTACAGCCTCACCTCCACCGCCTGTCGCTCGGGCGTCGCGAAGCGGATGCGCACCGAGCCCTGCACCGGGTTCGGGGCGGGCGGCGAGAGCTGCAGGGTCTGCACCTGGGGGGCCTCGTTCGGGGACAGCGGGCCGAGGCGCATTGTGCGCAGCACGTAGATTGCGTCGTCCTGGTAGCGCCCGTCGTCGCGGCAAAGGGATTGAAGCCCCGGCGCAACCTGTTCGCACGCCACAAACGTTGCGGTCCCATCCCGATGCTGCTTCCCGCGGGCCCCATACAGCCGGAAGCGCAACGAGCCCTCCTCGCTCAGTCCGCCGTCCTCAAAGGGCCCACGCCCCGCCACCGCCATCGTCGTCTGCGCCGCACTTCGCCACCGCGCGGCGCCGACACACGTCTCGTCCGGCGAGAGGACGGCGACGGAATCGGGACGGAAGAAGGCCGACTCGTCCCCTTCCACGGCCACGGTGTCGGGAATGAGAACGGTTGCGTTGTTGACCGCCGTGGTGCAGGAGACGGGCTGCCCCCAGGACGGACGGCACGAGAGCAACAGCAGTCCGCCGATCAGGAGAAGACAAGAAAAGCGCCGGCCTCGTGTACGCCAACACAGTGCGGCCACGCCGTTGCGCGGGTTGTCTTTGGCCATGCAAAAACGGTCCAGCTTGCGCTTTTGGGCTTGGTTCATTCGGTGCCACCTCTTCGGGGGCCGCGCCCAAACGCAGTGTGGGCGTCGGAACGACAACGGGACTGGAACGGCAGTTCGGCAACCGACGCGACGACACTGCGCGCTCCTCGGTGTCCTTCTCCGGCTTCGGCCTACGCCGGGGTGCCTTTGGAGGCAAGGAGGACCTCCTGAAGGGCGCCTTCCAGCTTCTCCGCGGTAAAGGGCTTGGCCAGAAACGTCTGCGCACCGGCGTCGAGGGCCTCTTCCGTGCGGCCGTCGGCCACCCCGCTGGCGGCCACGATGGGGAGGTCCGGATGCCGATCCCGGAGCCGCCGGATCAGGTCCAACCCGCTCATCTCCGGCATGCGCAGGTCGGTGATGACGAGGTCGATGGCCTGCGTCTCCACAACCCGAAGGGCCGCCGCAGCGTCGAGGGCGGTCTGGACCTGGTACCCGACTGCCTCTAGGGCCTGCTGGGCCGACTCCAGCACAAACTCTTCATCGTCGACCACCAGCACCCGCGTTCCGTCTCCGTCAAACGACGAACGTTCGTGCTCCGGCGCCCCGTTGGTCGTGGACGAGGCCTCCACGGTCGCGTCTTCGTCGGCGGCGGGAAGATAGATCCAAAAGGTCGTGCCCTTCCCCTCTTCGCTCTCCACATCCATGAACCCGTCGTGGCTCTGGATGATGCTGTAGGCCGTAGACAGCCCCAGCCCTGTGCCTTCGCCCTCCTCCTTCGTCGTGTAGAAGGGTTCGAAGATTTTGTCGGCCACGTCGTCGGGCATGCCGGTGCCGGTGTCGCGCACCTCAATGCATACGTAGTCGCCCGGCTCCGCTTCGATGTTGCGCCGCGCCTCCCGCTCCGAAAAGTCCACGTTGCGGGCCTCGACCGTAAGCGTGCCGCCGTCGGGCATGGCGTCTCGGGCGTTGACGCACAGGTTCATGAGCACCTGCTGGATCTGCGTCGCGTCCCCGACGACCGGGCGTAGGTCTGTGTCCGTCCGGGTGCGCACCTCGATGTCCTCCGGGAAGGTCTCGTTCGTCATTTCCTCGACCTCTTCGACGATCAGTTCCGGCTGGAGGGCCACCCGCTCGCCCTCAACCCCGCGGGCAAAGGCGAGCACCTGCTCCACCATGTCGGAGCCGCGCTCGGCGCTCTTCTGGATCATCGAGAGCGTCTGGTCCACCTTGTCGTCGGTGTCGCCCACCCGACGCTTGAGCACCTTCACGCCGAGGGTAATGGGCACCAGCAGGTTGCCCAAGTCGTGCGCAATGCCACCCACGAGGCGCCCGAGGCTTTCCATGCGCTGGGAGCGCAGGAACTGCGACTCCAGTCGCTTCCGCTCGGTGATGTCGGTGTTGATGACGAGCACATGCTTCGGCTCCCCGGTGCTGTCGCGCACGAGCGACCACCGGCTCTCGACGATGCGCTCTTCGTCGTCCTTGGTGCGCATGTGGAGCTCTCCCGTCCACTCTCCCTTCTCCATCATCGTCTGGTGACACTGCCGAAGCTTGTCCTCCTCGTTGGGGGCGTAGAGGCAGTCGTGGGCCTGCGCGCCCACGACCTCGTTTCTCGACCAGCCGGTGAGGCGCTCGGCACTTTTGTTCCAGTACACGATTCGCCCGTCCAGGTCGTGCGCCAGAATGGCGTCGCGGGCCTTGTCGAGGAGCTGGGCCTGCTCGCGGATTTGCCGTTCGGCCTTCTTCCGGTCGGTGATGTCGCGGTAGGTCACGGCCACGCCATTGTCCACCTTCACGGCCATCACCTGATACCAGGCGTCCTCTCCATCGGTGTCGTAATGGATTTCCATCTCGGCCGGCTCGCCGGTGTTCACCACTGTACGGTACGCGTCGAACAGCCCCTTCTCTTCCTGCCGGGACATGCTCTCGCGCAGCCGCAGGCCGACCACATCCTCAGCCGTGCTTTCGAACAGCTTTTCCGCCTGCGGGTTGACCAGCACGCACTCGAAGTCGGCGATGGCGTCGTTCGCGTCCCGGATCGCCCGGAAGACGATGATGCCATCGAGCGAGCTGCTGAGGACGCTCGACAGCAGGTCGCGCGAGGTCTGGAGCGCCTCTTCCTTGAGCCGCTCGTCGGTCACGTCGTCGAACGAGACGAGGACGGCGTAGGGGGCCTCCTGCCCGGCCCGAAACAGCGGCTGGGCGTTCACCCGGATCCAGCGCGGCGGCGCGTCGGGCGGGTAGAGGCCCATCACCTCGTTCTGCACCGCTTCGCGTTCGATGAGGGCCCGCCAAAACGGAAACTCGACGTTGGGGAGGGGCGTGCCGTCCTCCCGCAGCCCGTTCCAGATGTCCGCGTCGAACCGGCTGCCAATGATCTCGTCGAGCGGCCGGCCGAGGATGTTCTGGGCGGCCTCGTTTCCGTCCCGGAACACCCCCTCGTCGTCCATGAGGAGGACCCCCTCGCTAATCGTCCCGACGAGTTTGTCGAAGCGGTGGTCCACCTGCCGGCGCAGGCCCTTGGCCTGTCGCTCCTCGGTCCGATCGACGACAGAGAGGAGCACGCCCTGCTCCGCCCCATTTTTGGTCTGCCACGGCCGCACCTCCCAATCGACCCAGTAGGTGGGCCCGTCCGGCTGAAACAGCCGCCGCTCGTGGCCCCGCAGGCTCCCTTTCTCCTCCAGACTTCGGAGGAATGCGGCCCGCCACTCGTCCTCGGGGTCGGCGAACACCTCGAAGAACGCCCGCTGATCCGTGGGGGCGGGGAGGGCCTCGCGCTCAGGCACGGCCTGTCCGGTCGACTCGATTCGGTCGAGCGAGATGGGGGCGTGCGTCTCGTCCCCCTCGTGCCGGAACACCTCCAGCCACGCCCGGCTGTGGGTGACGATGCGCCAGTCGTCGTCAAGCATGGCGACGGGGGCCGGCATGGCCTCCACAAACTCTTTCAGTGCACCGGGCCGCTGAACGAGCGGGCCTGTGGAGCAGGGGTCCACGTCGGATGGGGAATCAGGAGACATGGGCGACCGTACCTCGTGATGTCGGCGTCTGAGGGAGGAGTCTCTACTTGCTCACCCAATGCGGTGTTCGGCCGTCCTCGTGCGAGCGAGGCTGGAGAGGCCTTCCGCTTTACGCACCGAGCGCCTCCCGGTCGGCCTCCACGTGGCGCCGGATCGCGGGCACGGAGTCCCCGCCGTACTTCCGGAGAAACGCGTTGGCGACGGTGTAGGCGACGGTGGCCTCGGCCACGGTGGAGGCGGCCGGCACGCTCGTAATGTCGCTCCGCTCGTATCGGGTGGGCTGCGGCTCGCCCGTCGCGGTGTCGACCGAGTCGAGCGGCTTGATGAGGGTCGGGATTGGCTTCATGTAGCCGCGCACGACGAGCGGCATGCCCGTGGTGGTGCCCCCCTCGGTGCCCCCGGAATGGTTGGTGCGTCGTGGGTAGGCCTGCTGGCCGTCGTCGCGGGGCTCGATGGGGTCGTGCACTTTCGAGCCCGGACGCTGGGCATTGCGGAAGCCGTCCCCCACCTCGGCGGCCTTCTGGGCCTGGATCGAGCAGATGGCCTGCACGAGCTGGCCGTCGAGTCGGCGGTCCCAGTGCACGTACGACCCCAGACCGGGCGGCACGCCCGTGACGACCACCTCGTAGGCGCCCCCCAGTGAATCGCGATCCTTCTTCGTCTGGTCGATGTGCGCCACGCAGCGCTCGGTCATCTCGTCGTCGAGCATGCGCGTGGCGCTCTCGTCGGCGGCCTCGTAGATGGCACTCGCCCCCCCACCCTCTTCGATGAGCGCGTTGCGGCGCTCGGCCCATTCCTCGGGCGCATCGAACCCCACGTCGCCGATGCGCACCACGTGACTGCCCACCTCGATGCCAAATTCATTCAGCAGGCGCCGGGCGACGGAGCAGCAGGCCACCCGCATGGCCGTCTCGCGAGCGCTCGATCGGTCAATGACGGGCCGCATGTCGTCGTGCTCGTACTTTTGCTTGCCCGCCAGGTCGGCGTGGCCGGGACGGGGCATCGTCACCGTCTCCATGTCCTCGGGCGGCTCCCCCTCGATCGCCATCTTCTCGGGCCATCCGGCCTTGTCCTTTTCGTAGGCCCCGTTGTCGATGCGAAAGGAAATGGGACTTCCGAGCGTCTCCCCGAAGCGCACGCCCGAGTAGATGTGCACCTTGTCGTTCTCAATCTTGGACCGCCCCCCCCGTCCGTAGCCGAGCCAGCGCCGGGCCAGGTGCTCGTTGATGTCGTCGGGCGTGAGCGGCAGCTGGGCCGGGGCGCCTTCGAGGATGCCGATGATGGCTTCGCCGTGCGACTCGCCGGCCGTCAGGTATCGGAGCATGCTGTGGTCGTTGAACATCGGAATGAGAATGGGGGACAGAACGAGAGCGCGCCCTCCTTGGGAAGGGCACTCCAAAGATTGCTACTCGATTTCGTAGAAAGCGGGGGTGCCGTCGCGGCGACGGACCTGGAGGAGAATCGGCCCGGTGGCCTCCGACAGATACTGGACCACATCGGCGGGCGACTCGACGCGGGTGTTGTCGAGGTGGGTCACCACCACGTTGCGGGGCAGCCCGGCGGCCGCCGCCCCTCCGCCACTCTCCACGTACGCCACGTACGCCCCCGTGTCCACGTCGAAGACAGACGCCTCCGTGTCTGCCAGCGGGCGCAGCCCCACGTCCCACCCGTCCACCTCGGTCACGGCCGCGTCGCCTTCGCCATCGTCGGGCGGCTGGTACTCCGGGGTGGGGGACTCGGACGAGGGGCCTGACTGGAGGCCGCTCAGCCATTCTTGATACACAGGCGTGTCTTCGCCCATGAGCTCTACCTCAAACGTACGCTCGGTGCCGTTTCGCCACACCGTTACCGAAACCGTGTCGCCGGGACGCTGACGAGCAATCAGGCTCTGAAGGTCGTTTGGGGCGTTCACCGGCTCGCCCATGATGGAGACCGCCACGTCGTCCCCCTGCAAGCCGGCCCGGTCCGCTGCGCTGCCGGACTGCACCTCCTCCAGGTACACGCCGCGAATGTTGCGGAGTCCAATCTCATCGGCCCGCTCCGCGTCTACCGGGAGAATGCTGACGCCCAGGTACCCGCGTCGCACCTCCCCGTACGCAATGAGATCGGTGATCACCCGCTCCACGAGCGCCGACGGAATTGCGAAGCCGTAGCCCTCCGTCCGCCGGCTTCGGCTGGCGATGGCCGTGTTGATGCCGACGAGCTCCCCCTTCAGGTTGACGAGGGCCCCGCCCGAGTTGCCCGGATTGATGGCCGCGTCGGTCTGGATGAAGTTCTCGATCCGAAACTGATCCTCAATGATCCGTAGCTGGCGCCCCAACGCGCTGACAATGCCGGCCGTGACCGTTGAGGTAAGCTGCAGCGGGTTGCCCACCGCCACCACCCAGTCGCCCACCTGCACCTGATCCGAGTCGCCCAGGGGCACCACCGGGAACCCCGTCCCGTCCACCTTGAGGACCGCGAGGTCCGTGGAGGCGTCCGTGCCCACGACTCGGGCCTCAAACTGCCGCTTGTCGGTCAGCCGCACCTGGATGCGCTCCGCCTCGTCCACGACGTGACTGTTCGTCACGATGTATCCCTCCGGACTGATGATGACCCCGCTCCCAAGGTTCTGAGACGGCTGTCCGAACGGATTCTCTTCTCCACCGTCCGGACCCGACGCGACGCGAATCGACACGACCCCTTTGGTTACGCCGCGGGCCACCTCCCGAAAGAGACGGTTGAGGGTCGCGGGGGGCGGGCCGCTCTCTTTCCACTCGCGCGGGGCCGACGCCGTGCGGGTCGTCTCGGCCGCTTCGGTCGTTTCCACACGCTCTACGATCCGGGCCACCTCGGTCGTGTCCGACTCGTCGTCCGCCAGGAGCATCACGAGGATTCCGGCCAGCAGGCCCACCAGCACGAGCCCAATCCCGGCAAGCACTCGTGTAGAACCTCTCGAAGACGAGGCCATGGCCTTGGCGCAGCGTAGAGGGGAGAACAGGATTCAAACTCCACCTTGTCTTCCTCAAATTGTTTCCGTCGAGCCGCCCGGTGCACGTCCCATTCCCTCCCTTTAACCGCCCGCAGGTGTAATACGACTGCGACGATTTCTCCGTGCCTCCATTGCGGCCGAGGGCCCCGGTCGATCAACCCCGAACCGTGTCTTGGTCCTCCATCTCAGCGGACGCCGGATCCGAGGCGCGCGGGAACTCCACGCGGAATCGACTTCCCTCGTGCTTCTCCGTCTCGACCCGAATGGAGCCGTTCATCTGGTCCGCCAAGCGGGCCGAGATGGCGAGGCCGAGTCCGTTCCCTTCGTAGGTGCGCGACCGCCCCCGCGATTCCTGCTTGAACTCTTCGAAGAGGTCCGGCAGGAACTCGTCGTCGATGCCAATGCCCGTGTCTTCCACCTCCACGTACACCCGATCGTCGACGGTCCCCGTCGAGACCTCCACCGATCCGTCGTCCGTATACTTGATGGCGTTCTCGATCAGGTTTCGAAGGATTTGCTCGAGGTACTGGTCGTTGAGGCGGGCCCACACCGGGGGCTCCGAGAGGTCCACCCGAAAGGCAAGTCCCTTTTCCTCGGCATCGGCCCGGAGGTCCGACGCCATGCGCTCCACACACTCGTCGAGCGGCGTCGGCTCCAGGTCCAGCTCCTCGTCCCCGGATCGCAGCATCGACAGGTCGAGAAGAGCGTTCAAGGTCCGCTTGAGTCGCTGGCCGTTCTTCTCGATCATATCCAGAAATTTCGCCTGGTCCCCGTCCATCATGCCCCGGAGCACCTCCAGGGAGCCGAGGATGTTGGTCAGCGGGGTGCGCAGTTCGTGGGAGGTCGTGGCGAGGAAGTCCTCCTTGAGGCGATTGGCCTCCCGAAGTCGTTCGTTGGCCTCCTTGAGCCGTTCGGCGACGACGCGCTCGCGTTCCAGTTGACGCACCCGCTCGCGGGCCTGCCGCCGCTCCCTCTTCACCAGACGGTAGCGCCGGTAGCCGTAGGCCAGACCGATAAACCCGAGGCCGTAGGCGAGGTAGGCCCAGGGCGTGCGGTACCAGGGCGGAAGAATCTGAATAGAGAACGTCGACGCCTCACTGACCTGCCCACGGTCGTTTCGGGCCTGCACGTCGAGCTGGTACGTGCCCTCCCAGAGGCCTCGGTACCGCTGGCGGGCGTCGGTCGTCCAGTCGCTCCATTCATCGCTGCGCCCGGCCAGCTTATAGCGGTACTGATGCGGCTCCACGGTGCGGTACTGGGGCGCCGCGACCTCCACCTGGAAGTCCCGACCATACGAAAGGGCCAGGGCAGGGCCGTCCCCGGACACCGGACTGGCACCTCCGTGTACCGTCCGGCCACTTTCGAGCAGAGAGACCCGCCGGACGATTGGCGACGGCGGCGGCGTCAGCGGCGGGCTCCCCGAGCCCTCGTCCCACTCGTAGCGAAAGAGATCCGATCCGTGACTGAGCCACAGCGTACTGTCTGGACTGACAGCTGCTCTTGTCCTACTGGGCTTTGGGAAGTGCAGTGGATCCACAGCTTCCCACATGTACGCATCCTCTGTCTGACTGCTGCGTCCGCCAGACTGGCCAAAAAATACTCGGTTCTCCGCGACGACCCAGAGGCCGTTTTCGTCATTCGTCACGGACTGAACCCTGAGGGTGTCGGTGCCGCTGACCTCGGGGGGTACGACTTGCTCGCGGGCGAACCGCCAGGACTCCGGAGGCTG
>NZ_JAZKRW010000047.1:0-20645 GCF_036626415.1 Salinibacter sp. | reverse complement strand
GGCAGTTCGGGCATCCGTGTGGGCGTGGGCGTTGAGGGTGGGGGAGAAGGGGCGCCTGGGTGGAAGAATTGCTAATGTCAACACGCTCAATCGAGCACCACGAGGCGGGAGACGCGGCCGTTTTCCTTGAGGCGGCAGCCCATTCGACTCACCACGAGCAGCGTTTCGAGGGGGTCGCGCCCGTCCTCGACGACAAACGCGCCGTGGTGCGCCCCGGCGAGGAGCGTGCGTTCCAAGGGCGCCACGACCGCCTGCTCTCCGCCGTCCAGGTGCAGGGCCTCGTTGTACCGAATCATGTACGCGCCCTTCTCCAGTCCCCACCAGCCGTAGTCGTCCTCCGGATCGTCGAGCACCGGCTCGATGCGCTCGCGGGGCGCGGCCTGGAACTCTCCGCCGCCAAAGTCGAGCTGGCCGTGACCAGTGGTCCGGAAAACCGTGTCGACCGTCAGGTCAACGCCGGTCGGCGCGCGCTGGGTGTCGAGGTGAACGAGCCCGTCGAGCTGCTGAGCAAGAGCATCGGCCGTACGCATTGTGAAACGGGGGCGTTGGTGTGTATAACAGGGCGGATGATTTCCAAACTGAGTTTTTCGCTTTCAGGTTCAACGCGCCGCACGCCCGCCGAACGACCCGGACAGGCGCCTCCATTCTTCTTCATGATCCAATTCTACCCAGTTTCACGCTCCAGAATGAACTTGACGGGGGCAGATTCAATTCACTATACTGTAACATCCGGACGAAGAGGAGATTTTTTCGTCGAGCATGTTTGTCCTTTCTTGTTCTCTCTGCTGGGTGTTTCTCCGTCCGGATCCGGACTCTGCCCGCAGGAAGAAGACGGGGCGTTACAAACAACACGCCCGGGCCTTTTTTCCTGTCCCCAACCAAAGCAGGTAGCTTCTTATGCCGCCCTCTCCGTCTCGATCGGCCTCTGTAGCATCTCGCACTCAATTTGGAAGCGCTTCCGAAAAAAGCGACGAACCGCACGTGCCGACCCTCGATCTAGACCGTGACGGCACCATTCTGCACTCAAATGAGCCGGCGCGGCGCGTGCTGGAGCATCCCCCGGACGCTTCACTCGACCCTTGTTTTTTCTCCCACGTCCACGGCTATAACCTGCGCCGTGTCATGCGGGACCTGGCACACATGGTGAGTCACCGAAAGCAGCGCGCCCGGTGGCTTCTGCGCCTCCGCACCGGAAACGGGCGGTGGCGCTGGTACCGAGCCCTCGTTCGCAACTACCTTGACCGCTCGGACGCACGGATTCGGGTGCGCCTTCGTCCACTGTAGGCGCTGCCCCCCGCAGTCATGCCCCTCATTTCTCAGCCTCGGACCGCCCTCCGTACTGCCCTGTTCCATACTGCCCTGTCGGATGGGGCCCCTGCCCTCTCGGCCGGGTCCCGGTCGGGACGCCCTGAAAGCAGTCCCTCCCTCGGTTACACCTCATTCAGGGCGCTCACGGAGGTTTCGGTATGGACGGCCCGAATGGCCGCGGCGAACCGGGGGGCGGCATTGCAGATGCGCAGGCGATCGGCCGCCGCCCCCGTAAGCCGGGGCTCCACCGTGTTGGTTACGAACAGGGCGTCCGCTGGGGCTGCGGCCATGCGCTCGTTCGCCTCGCCGACGAAAAGCCCGTGGGTGGCCGCGGCGTACACGGCCGCCGCCCCCTCCCCGGCACACGCCTCGATGGCTTGAGTCATCGTTCCCGCCGTGCTAACCATGTCATCGACGATGATGGCGGTGCGGCCGTCGACCGCCCCCACCAGTGTCCCGCCCGTCACGCCCTCGTCCTTCCGCATCTTTTCGACGAAGGCCGTGGGCACCTCCCGATCGAGAACGGCCCCCAGTCCCTCCGCAAACTTTCCGGCGCGCTTCACGCCGCCCTCGTCCGGCGACACCACGACGACCTCGTCCTCGTCCAGGAGGCCTGCAATCTCGTGGACGAACAGCGGGTGCGCCACCAGGTGCTCCGTGCGGGCTCGGAAGGCATTCTGGAGCACCGCGAGGTTGTGCACGTCCATCGTGAGCACGCGGTCGACCCCCACTGCCTCAAACAGTCCGGCCACGTAGCGGGTGGTCACGGGGCCCCGTGGTCGCGTCTTGCGGTCCTTGCGCTGATAGCAAAGGTAGGGCACCACCGCCGTCACGCGCTTGGCCGAGGCGTCCTTGAGGGCCCCAAGCATGAAGAGCAGGCGACACAGCTTGTCGTTCACGCTCCACGCGTCGTCTGCGTAGAGGGACTGGACGACGAAGGCGTCGCGCCCCCGCACGTTCACCTCCGGACGCACCTCGTGCTCTCCGTCCGTAAAGGTTTGTTCGTAGTGGGCGTCGAGCTCCGTGTCGAGCGCCGAGGCGATGGCCGTGCCGAAGGCCTGGCTTTCAGAGAGCGCGAAAAGGCGGAGGGCATCGGACATGAGGAGACAGAGGGTCGTGGGGATGGGACAGGCTACTCCTGGTCCGCCTTCAGGGCCCGCCGCACGAGTTCGTCGGCCGATTGGATGCCGGCGTCGTCGCGCAGCACCTGGCGGATGGCCCGCTCGGCGTCGGCCTTGCTGAGCCCCAGTTCGGTGAGGGCCTCCAGGGCGTCGGCCCGGGCCTCGGCCCGAGCGTCCGACCCGCCGCTGAGGGGCGACGCGTCGTCAAATACGTCCAGGTCCGCGAGGGGGTCGCGCAGCTCAACGATGAGCCGGTCGGCCGTCTTCTGCCCAACCCCCGAAATCTGCGTCAGGCGGCTCTTGTCTCCCTCCATGACGTGGTCGCGCAGCTCGGACGGGCGCATCGAGGAGAGGGCGGAGAGGGCCAGCGCGGGCCCCACGCGCGACACGCCGGTCATGGTCTCAAACACCGTCCGCTCCGCCTTGGTGGCGAAGCCGTACAGCGACTCGTCGTCCTCGCGGAGGTAGTGGTACGTGTGCAGGGTGACCTCCTCGTCGGTGTCCGGGAGGCGTTCGTAGGTGGACGTGGGCACATGGACCCGATAGCCCAGCCCGTTCACGTCCACGAGGGCCGACTCCGGGTCCTTGTCGACGAGCGTTCCAGAGACGTAATCGATCATTGTGGCGTAGGGCGTTGAGGAGACGGGCCGCCGGAGCCCAGCGCGCAGAGGTGATCGAGGGGAGAGCCAGGGACCAGACGCGGACGTGTGCCCGTCGGGCAGCAGGCCCTGTGCGGGACGGTGCGTCTCGTAGGAGCCCCCGGCGCCGTCCAAGTGGACTGGTCACAGCGCACAACCGCCCTGCCCCGCCGCTCGATCGGCCTATCCGTTGGCGTTCTCTTTCCGCTTCGCCTCAATCGAGATCTCGGTGTGGGGGACCGCCTCCAGCCGCTCCTTGGCGATGGGCTCCCCCGTCACCCGACAGATGCCGTAGGTCTTATTGTCGATCCGCTCGAGGGCGCGGTTCAGGTAGCCAATGTATTTCTGCTGGCGGGCAATCATGAGGTGGAGCTTTTCCCGCTCCATGGCGTCGGTGCCGGCATCGGCCATGTGGATGCCGTAGGCCGTGTTGTCGTCGGACTGCTCCTTGGCCTGCTCGACCTGCTTCCGCATCTGCTCGATCTCAGACTTGGCCTCTCGTCGGCGCTGGAGAATCAATTCGCGGAAGTGCTCCAGCTCTTCGTCGGAGAAGGGGGTTCGGCGCTCCTCCCCATCCTCGTCCGTCTCCGACTGTGCATGGAGGGGGGCGTCGGGGGCGTCGTCTTCAGAATGCGTGTCGTCGTTCGCCATGACGGTCAGAACTGGGCTCTCAATGAAGGGATGCGTAATGCGCACTCCGGCCCGCTGTGGGCCCGAAGAGCACTCAAGCATTCAGCGCTTCGTCGGCCTCGGCGCGACGAACTCCAATCGTCAGCCGCCCATTGCCCACCTCGAACGTCTCGACGGCCTCTCCGGTCGGCTCACTGGACGGCTGCAACTCCAGGGCCAGGGTCTCGTTCCGGATCCAGTCCGCGTACGCGGCCATGGCATCGGCAATCTGTGACGAGCCGTCGTAGGCCACCACAATGCGGTCCGTGACCTCGAAGTCCGCCTCTTTCCGAAGGTCCTGGATTCGTTTCACGCCCTCGCGGGCCAGCCCTTCGGCCCGAAGCTCGGGCGTAATTTCGGTGTCGAGCGCCACGGTCACGTCGCCCTCCTGCTCCACGAGCCACCCCTCGATGCCCTCGCTCTGGATGATGAGATCGTCGGGGCCGAGCTCGACCGTCTCCCCGTCGACCGTCAGCGTCAGCTCGCCGGTCTCCACGTACGCGTCGATCGTCTCGTCGTCGAGCTGGCGCACCTTCCGATTCACGTCCTTGACCAGATCGCCGAGGCGCGGGCCCAGGCGGCTGAAGTCGGGCTTCGCCGAGCGGCTCACCACCTCGCTGCTGTGCTCCACGTACTCGATGGCCTTCACGTTGACCTCGTCGAGGATCACGTCCTTCACCTGCTCGACCTCCGCCTCCGGCACGCCGGTGCCGGTGACCACCAGGAGGCGCGGCAGCGGCTGGCGGACGTTGATCTCGGCCTGGTTGCGGAGCGAGAGCGTGCTGGACGCGATGGAGCGGGCCAGGCCCATGCGGCGCTCCAGCGCCTCGTTGCGCTCCTCCTCGCGGACCTCGGGGAAGGAGGCCAGGTGCACCGAGTCGGCCTCGCCGCCGGTCACCTCCGTGAGGGTGCGGTAGAGCCACTCGCCGAAGAACGGGGCGATGGGACTCATCAACTTCGCCGTGGCCTCCAGGCACTCGTAGATCGTCTGGTAGGCCGCCTCTTTCTTCTCCGCGGCGACGGTGCCGCCCTGTCCCGCGTTGCCGTTCTGCTCGCTCTTCTTCGACGCCCAGAAGCGGGCGCGGGAGCGACGCAGGTGCCAGTTCGAGAGCTCCTCCACGAACGCCTCGACCGCCCGGGCCGCGGTGGTCGGATCGTAGTCCTCCAGCGCCGCCTCCACGGTCTGCGTCGTGGTGTGCAGGCGGCTGATGATCCACTGGTCCAGCTCCGGGCGCTCCTCGACCGGCATCCGGTCCGTCTGGTACCGGAAGCCGTCGATGTTGGCGTAGGTGGAAAAGAAGCGGTAGACGTTCTCCAGGGTGCCGAAGAAGGTGCGGCGCAGGTCGCGCAGGCCGCGCTCACTGAAGCGAATGCTCTCCCAGGGCGGCGCGTTGCTCATCATGAACCAGCGCGCCACGTCGGCCCCGTAGTCGTCGATGACCCGGAAGGGCTCGACGGTGTTGCCCTTCGACTTCGACATCTTGTTGCCCTCCTCGTCGAGCACGAGGCCGTTGACGACCACGTTCTCGTACGCGACGTCGTCGAAAACAAGCGTGGCGATCGCGTGCAGCGAGTAGAACCAGCCGCGCGTCTGGTCGACGCCCTCGGCGATGAAGTCGGCGGGGAAGTTGGCCTCGAAGTCCTCCTTGTTCTCGAAGGGGTAGTGCCACTGCGCGTACGGCATGGCGCCGGAATCGAACCACACGTCGATGAGGTCCGGCACGCGGCGCATGGTGCCCCCGTCGGGTCCCTCCCACGTCAGCTCGTCGACGAACGGGCGATGGAGATCAATCTCGTCGTCGTCTTCCGGCAGTTGGTCGCCAGCCTTCGCGCGCAGCTCCTCCACCGAGCCGATCACCTCGTAGTGGTCGGAGCCCTCCTTGTCGCTCTCCCACACCGGCAGCGGCGTGCCCCAGTAGCGGCGGCGGCTGAGCGCCCAGTCGACGTTGTTCTCCAGCCACTCGCCGAAGCGGCCCTCGCCGATGGCCTCGGGCTGCCAGTTGATGGTGTCGTTAAGCGCCACCATCCGGTCCTTGAGCTTCGTGGTCTCGATGAACCAGCTCTCGACCGGGTAGCTCATCAGGGGCGTCCCCTTGCGCCAGTCGTGCGGGTAGTTGTGGAGGTAGGTCTCGTGCTTGTAGAGGCGGCCGCGGCGCTTGAGGTCGTCGGTGATCGTCTTGTCCGCGTCTTTGAACCACATCCCCTCCACCAGCGGCGCCTCGGCGGTAAACGCGCCGTCCTTGTCGATGGGGTTGAAGAGGGGCAGCCCTTGTTCCTGCCCCACGGCATGGTCTTCTTCCCCGAAGGCCGGCGCCATGTGCACCACGCCGGTGCCCTCCTCGGTCGAGACGATGTCCGCCCCGAGGACGTACCACGCGTCCGTGCCCGGCTCGGCGCGGTCGGTGAAGTAGTCGTAGAGCGGTTCGTAGCGCTGGCCGATCAGCTCGTCGCCGGAGAAGGTTTCCTCGACGGTGTAGTCCTCGTCGATGACGTCGTCGAGCAGCTCCTCGGCCAGGATGAGGTGCTCCTCGCCCCGGTGCGGGTCCTCGTGGCGAATCTTGACGTAGGGGAGGTCCGGCCCGACGGCCAGCGCCGTATTGGAGATGAGCGTCCACGGCGTCGTGGTCCAGGCCAGGAAGTAGGTGTCTTTTTCGCCCGCCACCGGAAAGCGAATGTAGACGCTCGGGTCCTGGGTCTCCTCGTAGCCGAGGCTCACCTCGTGGGAGGACAGCACGGTGTGCGAGCCGGGGCTGTACCACTGGATCTTGTGTCCCTTGTACAGCAGATCCTCCTCCTCAATCTGCTTGAGGAGCCACCAGACGGTCTCGATGTAGTCCGTCTCGAACGTGACGTACGGATCGTCGAGGTCGACCCAGTAGCCCATCCGCTGCGTGAGCGTGTCCCAGAGGTCCTTGTACTCCAGGACGCTCTCACGGCAGGCCGCATTGTACTTCTCGATGCCAAAGTCCTCCACCTGCGCCCGGCTTTCGAGGCCCAGCTCCTCCTCCACCTCGATCTCGACGGGCAGGCCGTGGGTGTCCCACCCCGCCTTGCGGGCCACCTGATAGCCCTGCATCGTCTTGTAGCGGCAAAAAATGTCCTTGATGGAGCGGGCCAGGACGTGGTGGATGCCCGGCTTGCCGTTGGCCGTGGGCGGCCCTTCGTAGAAGGTAAACGTGGGCTGGCCCTCGCGCTCTTCAACGCTGCGCTCGAAGATGTCGTGGGCGTCCCACCAGTCGAGGACGTCTTCTTCGAGGTCGGGGAGGGAAAGCTGGTCGGGCGTGTTGAACTGCGCCATGAGGATCGTCGGGGGTGCGGAAATAGGATGTCAACAGCAGAACTCAACGCCGTGACGCGGGCGGATGTTCGTTCGGGGTCGGCGTAGATAAGCCTGATGCCTGCGCCCTTGTTTTCCCAACCGGGGCTGTGCTGCGTCGCCGCCTCGCGCCTGTGCGGCGGCCATGGCGACCGCGGTCGGTCCCTTTCATCCGCCCGTGCTCACCTCTTCGGCGAGCCCGAGCCGATCGCGCAGGAGGGCGTCGAGGCGGTCGTGCGTGTCATTGTCGCGGATGTTGAAGGCCGGCAGGTCGGTGAGCTGGTGAAGGAGGTCGATGCCCCCGGCCGTATTGGTGGCGATGCCCGTTACGAGGTCGGGCGCCAGCATGTCGAAGGCGGTCTCCAGCCCAAGGACGGCGTAGGGGTCCGACGCGCAGAGGACCGTCATGGCCAGGGCCTCCTGCATCTCCTCGACGGCGATGGCTCCGTTGTACGGCTCCAGGGGCGACGCCCCAATCTCCACCACGGCTACGTCGGCCGACGGCTGGGCCATGCGAGACAGCAGCTGGCGCACGGCGGTTCGGTATTCGCCCTCCGGGATGACGGTGGACGGGAGCCCTGCATCTACGAAGTCAACCCCCCAGTCGGCCCCTGCATCCTGGATCGAGAGCACGTCGCGGTAGCGGCCCGCCCCGCTCACCTTGGCCCCCAGCACGTCCAGCCCCATCCGCTTCAGCCGACGCGTCACGATGCGTGCGGCGGTGGTCTTGCCGGCAGACATGGACGTGCCGGCAAAAAGGATCGTGGGCGTGGTGTAAGGCTGCTCGTCAACGGACGAGGCGGCCGTGCCCATCGTCACTTTGGTGTCGTCCCGGCAGACGTGTCCGTGGTACCGGAGTTGGAAGGGCGGCTGCACCAGGGTCGACCGCGACTCGACGTGCCCGAAGAGCCCCGCCCGGGTGAGGGCGTGCATGAGGAGGTCGTCGCCGATGTCCCGCCAGGAGCCCGTCATTTCCAAGGTCGCGTGCCGGGTCCCAAAAGCCCCTACGACGGCGTCGCCCGCGGCCACCTCCATGTCTCGACCGCTGGGCAACTCAACTGCACGATAGCCAGAGGTATCGGTAACGATTCCCACGACATAGTCCCCCGTGTCCCACTCCGACTGAGCCCGGGGCTCAACCTCAAAAGGCCGGGCGTCGAGATCTGTGATGCGGGCGAGGGACCCAAAGATGCACCGGTTGAAGACAGGAGAAGAGACCATAGAGCCAACAGTGGGTCGGTGAGCGAGAAGGGCGAGGACTGGCGGGAAGGACGAGGACTTAGGACGAGTACGCGTGCGGGGACGAGGGTGCGTCGACCGTTTCGGGGGGAGGGGGGGCATTGTGCGGCCCTGTCGACAGGGGCGGCTGGGCGAGCAGGAGGGCCAGGAGGGCACTCCGGTCCACCATCTGGTCCACATAGCAGAACTCGTGGCGGGCGTGGGCGCCGTCGCCCACCGCCCCAAGACCGTCGAGCGTGGGGGCGTACTGGCTGATGATGTTTCCGTCGGAGACGCCGCCGGAGCGGCCTTCCTCCAACTCAAGGTCGAGGAGGGAGGCAGCCCGACGCGCCTGCGTCCACAGCTTCCGGGCCCCAGGCGTGGGCTCCATCGGCGGACGCCCAATGCCCCCCTCAATCGTGAGCGAGGTGCCGGGGGTAGTCGTCTCCAGGGCCCGGATGGCCGCCTCCACCTCTTCGGCCTGCTCGCGGGTCGCGACACGCACGTCCACCTCGGCAGAACCCGCATCGGCGACCACGTTGGGGCGCGTGCCGCCCCCGATGGTCCCCACGTTCACGGAGACGCCGGCCTCCGGGTCGTTGAGGTCGTGGAGCTGCTGTACCGTGTGCGAGAGCTCCAGGATGGCGCTCGACCCACTCTCCGGATCGAGGCCCGCGTGGGCGCTCTCCCCCTGAATTTGAATCGTAAACCGCCCCGCTCCCTTTCGGGCCGTCTTGATCTTGCCGCCGAGCCCAAGGGCGGGCTCCAGCACGAAGGCACGGTGGGCGCAGCGGGCGAGCCGACGAAGGTGGCGCTTCGATGTGGGGCTGCCCTGCTCCTCGTCGGAGTTGATGAGCACGACCGGCGCAACCGCTGGCTCGACGGACGCCGCCCGAAGCGCGGCGAAGGCAAACAGCATCTGCACGAGCCCGGCCTTCATGTCGAAGACGCCCGGGCCGCGTGCCTCGTTGCCCTCGACCTCGAACGGCATGTCCTCAAGGGTACCCCGGGCCCACACGGTATCGCTGTGGCCCACGAGGAGCTGCACGGGCCGGCCCCGCGGTCGGTCTTCGGGGCGGGCGTAGAGGTGGCCGCGGTTCTGCCCGGGCACCGGCAGGTGCTGCACCCGAAAGCCCAACGTTCGAAGGAGGCGGGTGAGCATGTCTTGCGCTTCCGCCTGCGCCTCGGGCACGTCCGTCGGCGACTCGGCCCGCACCAGGGCCTCCAGCACCGCCAGCATCTGCCCGCGGTGGCGTGCGAGGTAGTCGTGAAGGACGCGGGCCCGGTCGGCGTCCACGGCGGGTTCCATAACGCAAGTCCAGTCAGCACAGAAAATCAGGGACGCACCCGTCGGAAACTTACTTCTCGAAGCCTGCGGGAAAGGGGAAGGCGTTGGTCTCGTCGATGGTCGCGTAACGGTCGGGCGGCAGGTACGCGAGGAGCGGGTTGTCCCGAATGACGGCCTCGTTTTCTTTGTCCGACACACGGAGCGCGTCTTTCTCCACGTGCACCGCTTTGACCGCCCCGATGAGGAGACTGTTCTCCCCGAGGTCGTCCACGTGCCGCTCCATCTCGCACTCCAGAAACAGGTACCCGTCTTCGAGAAACACCCCGTCCACCTCTGCCGCCGCCCGCATGGGCAACTGGTTCAGGGCGGGCTTGCGCCGCGGTCCCTCCGTCGCCCCCACGCGAGGGGACGCCGACAGGCTCGCCAGCACCACCTGCGACGGCTTGGGGTAGCTGACCGTGAAGACGCCGGTGCGCACGGCGTTGCGGTACGTCTTGTGGCGCGGCGTGCAGACGAACCCGAAGTAGTTGTCCCACCCCATGGGCGCGGCCATGTGCTTCGGGGCCAGGTTGTAGGAGTTGTCTTCGTTCTGGGTGCCCACCACGATGAGCGGGGCCACCATGTAGAAGCGTTCCCAGAACGGCTGCTCCGGATCGAGGTGGACGATGTCGTCGTGCTCCAGCGTGTCCATGAGGCGAGGGCGATCTTCGAGAGAAGTATGAGCGTATTTAACCTCACAGACCGCAGGTAGATTCGGCGCCCGCTTCGTCCCCGAACCGACGTGGGGAGAGCTTGCACAGTTGTGCCGGGGAACGCCTGATGGACCCTAGCTCGCGCTTCCGGACGGCGCAGGGCCCCCCGACACCTTGAGGCACCTTTCCCCCACGCCCCCTTCCGCGATGAACGGTAGAGCTGATTGGCGGACAGTCAGTATGTAAAATGGGACATAGCTGACAGCCTCCCCTTCGGCGAATCGACACTTCCCGTTCCACGCCGGCGTATCCCATGTGGACGCCACTTCTTTTCACCACGCTTGGAGTGATCGTGGCCGGTCTCGGCGGGGCGATCTACGTCGGGCGGCAGCAGCTTGACCGAAAAAACAGGGCCGTCGTGGATGACCTGCTCGCCGCTGCGGAAGCGCCTCCGTATCGGGCCGTTCGAACAATAGATCTCGACGACCTCCCAGCACCAATACAGCGCTACCTGCGGCACGTTCTCTCCCCGGACCAACCTCTGGTTCGCGCCGGACGCCTGGAGCAGACGGGCAAGCGACCGGTTCTGACCGACGACGGGACCTGCGAGGAGCGACCCCGGAAGGGCACCCGGCGAAATTACGAGCGCCGGAACGGCCTGCGCGTGCCAACGGACGGGGACGTGACGTGGATCCACCCGGAGGGGGCGGTGGCCTACTGTAGAGGACACATAGAATCGATTGACTACCGGCTCACAGACCGTGACGACGTAGACGCCCGACGCACCTCCGACCCGCTATGACCCTGCTTCTCGTTTCCACATTCTTCTCCCTCGTCGTTGTGCCGCTGCTGGCGCTGTATTGGCTCGCGCGTCGGAGCTCGTGCCGCCTCCTCTGGGGCCTGAAAGCCGCGGCGGTGGGGAGCTACGTGGGGGCGACGTTCTACATGGGCGCCTGGCACACGCTGTCCTACTACGGTCGGTACGGGCTCCTCGCACTCTTCGTCGCGACGGCGGCCTACGGGGGCTGGCGCATGCGTCATCAACGCTTTTGGATCCGTCCCGATGGATGGCAGTGGACCGGACCCGTTCTCGCGGGCCTGCTGCTCCTCCTCGGCGGTGCGGGGCTCTGGGCCGTCTATCAGTCTCATCAGATCCCCGACGATCCCGTAAATGTGACCTTCCCGCTGCGCGACGGCGCCTTTTACGTGGCGAGCGGCGGCAGTCAGCCCCTCATGAACCCGCACATGAAGGTGGGAGCCCCTGAATTGCACACGTGGCGCGGACAGCTCTGGGGGCTCGACGTCGTCGAACTTTACCCGTCGGGCAACCGCGCGACTGGGCTCTACCCGACCGCACTCGACCGTTATGCCATCTTCAGGACCCCGGTCTACGCGCCGTGCAGTGGGACCGTAGCGGACGTGGAGGAGACTCTTCCCGACCTCACGCCCCCGGCGCGGGACACCGCCCGCAAGGCCGGCAACTACGTAATGCTTCGGTGCGCCCCCGACGCGTACGTGCTTCTGGCACACCTGCAACACCGGAGCCTACAGGTGCAGCCGGGCGACTCCGTCTCGACCGGCACGTATCTCGGTCGAGTTGGGAATAGCGGAAACAGTTGGGAACCGCACCTGCACGTCAGCGCGCAGGACTCCGTGGGCACCTCCACCATCCTGGATGCCGATCCGCGGCCCATGACGTTCGACGGGAGGTTTCCGCTCCGCAACGACGTGATGCAGAGGGGCGCGGAGGAGACTCAATCTCCATGATGCGGACCTGTCCATCGCCTCCCCGTTCGTTCTCGGGGCGGCGCCCGCCCATGGGAGCGATCCTGTCCTCCTCAGGGATGCAGATCGGGGCGTGTTGGCGGCACTTCTGCCTGTTCCCCTCGTCTCATGAGAGGTGTCGTCGCTTACGTTCTGTTTGTTTTCTCGACCCGTTGTTTTCTCGATCCCGCTCACGCAAGGGTCGTGAAGTCCTCCACGGGACGCCGCATGCTGACCGGCTCCGGATAGTCGCTCACGTATCCCACGCGAAGCAGGTACTGTGGCTTCTGGTCCAGTCCAACGGCGTTGGCGATCTGCTGGCGCCACGGCTCTTCTTCGAGGACCTGCGACATGGGATGGATAGCAATCCTTCGTTCTCGACACTGGAGCCACATTCGCTGGACGCGTCGGCCCGTCTTCAGAATCGAAGAGGGGCGTTGATCCGGGCTGGTAACGACAAGCCATCCGGCGCCCTCACCGGCCTGCTGTGCAGCAGTCTCGATCCCTTTCTCGCGGAAGCGCTCCGTCATCACCGAATCCTCGTCCATGAACAGGTACATGAACTGACGGCCAAACCACGAGACTTCCATGGTCTCGGGCGTAAGCCCATCCTGACGACTCTCGGCCCGACTACGGTCGAGGTGAACCCAGTTGGAGAGTTCCTGCTGCGCTGAATCCCGCCACGTTTGCTTCCGCATGGCCTCCACTTCCGCTTCCTGCAGCCAGTTGGCCTCTCGGCTGCCTCGCGGAAAGTACGTTCCCATGCCGTCCAGGGGAGCGAGCAGGGCATCGAGGTCGGAGCGGCTGAGGTCCTCTGGCGAGAACCCACTTCGAAGCGTCCGACGGAGGGACAATTTGCGGAGCGGGTAGTCGACGGGCGAGCGAGATGACAAGTGGATACGGGCCACCTCACGCTCTTGGCGTTCCTCGGCGAGCACCTCCACCTCAGCCGTGAAACCGATGCTGCCTGCCGCAATCACAAGGTTTTCGATGAAGTGCCCCAGCGACAACAGCGCCTCTCTGCGTTCCGGATCGACGTCCGGAAGCAGTCGATCCTCGTCGAGCGCGAGCGTCCATCGGTCCCGCTCCTCGATTGCAACCCTCCAGGGCTGCGTGTTGTGGCCGCTGGGAGCGAGGGACGCGTACTGAAGAATCTTCGCTCGCGGCGCCCCGATCTGCTCGATGAGCGCCGCGGGACGGGCGGAGGCGGCGGTTCGTGTGGTGGTGGCGCACGACGCGAGCATCGGCCCCAGGGCCATCAGGGCGGCGCCGCCCGTGACGGTCCGCAGAAGGTCTCGGCGTGGTATCGGATCCGGGCGGAAGGGAGAAGGGGGGAGCGGGTGCGTCATGGCTTAGAGGACGCAAGGTTCGTTTGGGAAATCATTTTGCAGATGAGAGATGCACGGGCCCGCCGGCGCTTCCAAGCAGAGCGAGTCCAAGAACCCCTCATGTCATGATATGCCAAACCGTGGCCGCGCCGTGCGGGGCGTTTCCTCCATGAGTTGTGAGAAAAAGACGCACTTCAGTGTGGGGGCATGTAGGCAATCCAGGTCGCAGGCGCAGCGCTCCGGAGGGAGTGTGCCAATGCCGCTGGCTCCATCGGCCTTTTCGGCGCCCGGCTGGTCTCAGTTCACGACAAAAGAGTGAGCTTCGAGGCCTCGGAGCCCCGTCGGGACCGCGGATCGCTGGGGTATGCACAAGGATCTGAGATAGGGCCACGGCCAGAGATGTGGCAATGAGGATGTCACTCAGGAGAGTTCGTCGTAGAGAGTGGCACTTTCAGCAAGGCGCCAAGGACCCTTCCGGGCATTCTATGCTGCGTTCGATGGCGAAGCGTGATCGAGAGCGTCTTTGATCTGATCCTGTGCGTCGGCCTCGCGGTAGAGGCGGACCAGCACGCCGAAGTGGCCTGCGTCCCACGTCAGGATGTTTTCCTCGGGCACCGCGTAGAGGCCGGCCGGATCGTTGAGCGCGTCGGCCCACGTGTCGAACGTGGTGGCCGGCGGGGGTACGTCGCACTGTACGGGCGGCAGGGCCTTTTCGCGCGCCAGAACGCCGAGCGCACCGGATGGCGTCACGCATCGCTCCGACGCCTCACGGCGCGTCTCTTCCCGCGCCACCCGCTCGTCGGGGCCTACGTCCTCGTCGCCCCAGAAGGCCTTCCTCCACGCGTCGATGGCTTCGATGCGGGCCCGCCCGTCTTCCGCAAAACTGGCCAGTGCGCCGGGCAGTCGGTCGCGCACGTCGTCGGAAAGCTCGTCGGGCGCCACGCCCAGCGCGTCGAGGAAGGCATCGACATCCTCCCCGACCGTCTCCGCGGCCGCCGCTCCTGCACGGGCCAGCCGAAACTCGCGGGGCAGCGACCGGCTTTTGAGCCACTCGAAGAGGCGCGTATTCAGCAGCCTCCCGAACGGCGAGATGATGAGCTTGTGCGTCCAGGGGGTATGCAGGCGTTCCGCCATGGCGTGAGATTTGTCAACGGCTTCTCGAAGGACCGCGGGGGCGAGGGGTAGGCCTACTCCGATACCGGGTTCCTCCTCGCGGGACTCGTCATCGAGGAAGTGACTGGGCGCGACTACTACGACGTGCTTCGAAACCGGCTGATCGATCCACTGCGTCTTTCCCGAACGGCCCCGGCGAACCGGCGCGCCCCGCCGAATCTAGCGGCGGGGTACGTCGAGGAGGACGACCCGTTCGGGGTGCCCCCGAAGGTGACGACGGGCGGCGTGCTCGTCTACAATCCCGCGACGGAATGGACGGGCGGCGGGCTCGTGACGCATTCGCAGGACCTGGCCCGCTGGGCGAAGGGGCTCTACGAAGGGGAGGCCCTGCCGGACAACTACCGCGACGCCCTTCTCGACGCGGTGCCGAAGGACTCGACGCAGCAGGCCCGCTACGGGCCCGAGGTGTGCTACGGACTCGGGGTGACGATCCGCTCGACTGCGCTGGGCACGGCCTACGGCCACCGGGGCTGGACGCCGGGCTACCTGTCGATCTTCGAGTACTACGCCGAGCACGAGATTGCCGTCGCCCTGCAGGTCAATGCCCTTGGGCCGTACGACATGGCGGACTATGCCGTTTGCCTCGGACGGGCCGCCGTGGCCGCTACCGATCCGTAACGCCTCCCCGATACATCCCTGCTCGTGATGACCGATTCCCCCGCCGCTGCCCCACTGACCACGGCCCGCCGCTCTGTCTCGGGGATGTGGGACCTGTGGGGCTTCTTCGCGTTCTCCCACGGCTGGACGTGGCTCTTCTGGGGGCTCATCATCGGCCTCGGACTGAACGTCTGGGCCTCGACCACAGGGCTTGTCTTCCTCGTCCTCGGCGGGCTCGGTCTTCCCCTCGGCGCCGTCGTCATGACGTGGCGCGTGGCGGGGCGCGACGGGCTCCGCGACCTCGGGCGCCGCCTTGTCCAGCCCGGTCGCATCTCGGGCCGGTGGTGGGCAGCAGCCCTGCTCCTGATGCCCGCGGTGAAACTGAGCGCCGGGGGCCTCGCCGTCCTCTTCGGCGTGACGGACGCGCCGTTCAATCTGGAAGAGGCAACTGCCCTGATCGCACAGCCCGGCGAGCTTTTGGCCTACCTCGGATTTCTTCTGCTGCTGGGGCCGCTGCCCGAGGAGATCGGCTGGCGCGGGTACCTGCTCGATCGGCTCCAGCTCCGGTTCAGCGCGCTGGGCGCCAGCCTGCTCCTCGGACTCGCCTGGTTCGCGTGGCACGGGCCGCTCTTTTTCATGACGGGATACTTCGCGCGGGCCGGCGGGGCGCCCGACCCGCTCCAGTTCGGGGTTATGATTCTCCTCATCTCCGTGCTGTACACCTGGATCCACAATCACACGGGCCGAAGCGTCCTCGCGGCCGTCCTCTTCCACTTCTCCGTGAACGCGGCGGGGGAATTGCTCGACGCGCCCGATCCGGTCGCCGCCTACGAAGCGTACCTCACCGCCGCCCTCGTCTTGATCGTGCTGTGGGGATGGGGGGCGGAGACGTTGCGCGGAGCCGAAGCGGAAGAGGGCTGACTCATTTTCTTCTACCGCCTGTTCCGATGAACGCCGCTCTGATCCGCTCCATTCTCGATTTCGACACCGCTCGCACCGAACCCATCTCTGCGCTTCGGGGCGGGACCGTGCTCGTGGTGCTCCTTTACAGCCTTCTTGCCGCACCGATCGTGTCCGCACAGTCCCCTTCCAACTCAACGGCGACCAGTGACACGACGGCGGGGGAGGCCGCAACGAGCTGGTACCTGTTTCCCACGCTCTTTTTCACGCCCGAGACGAGCCTGGGCGGCGGGGCGGCTGCGGGCTACTTCTTTCCGTTGATCACAGGGCGCCCCTCCAGCGTGCAAGGGGATGTCTCGGCGACTCTTCGCGGCCAGTATCAGCTGAACGTCGTCACGGAGCTTTATCTCAGCAACGGGAGTCGACGGCTCGTCGGGGAACTGAGTCTTGTTTCGTTTCCGGATGTCTTCTACGGCATCGGGCCCCAGACGACGGACGCGATGGAGGAGGAGTACGAGAGCCGGTTCGTCGACGCGGTCGTTCAGCTCGAGCAGCGCGTCGCGAAGGGGGGGCGGGTCGGCCTGCGGGCCCGTCTCCGGCACGAGGCAATCACGGAGGTCGAGGACGGCGGTCTCCTCGATGGGCCCGTCGTGCCCGGGACCGACGGGGGGACCGCGGTCGGCGTGGGCCCGATCGCCACGTGGGACACCCGCGACCGGGTGTTCTATCCCCACCGCGGGCAGTTCGTGACGGCGTACGGGCTGGTCCACGCCGGCGCCGTTGGCAGCACCTTCGACTTTGCCCGCGGCGTCCTCGATGCCCGGCAGTACGTGCCGGTCGGCCCGGAGCACGTGGTGGCCCTGCAGGGCTACGCCGAGGCGGTTGGCCGGCACCGCGCCGTTCACGATGCTCCCGCAGCTCGGGGGGATGCTTCGAATGCGAGGCTACCGCGAGGGACGGTTCCGCGACGACGTGACGGCGAGCGTCCAGGCGGAGTGGCGGTTTCCGGTGTGGTGGCGTTTCGACGGGGCCCTGTTTGCGGGGACCGGGGCGGTGTCCGGCCGCATCGGCACGTTTGCGGCGGAGGGGCTGGAGGTGGCGGGTGGGGCGGGCCTTCGATTTCAGCTCAACGACGCGGGGGTTCACCTCCGCCTGGACTATGCCCTCGGGCAAGAGGGCGGCGGCCTCTACATCACGGCGGCACAGCCCCTTTGACCTCTCTTCCCTGAGCATGAGACCGCGCAATGATCGACCGGAACGAGCGGCGTACCACCGACAGGATGCCCGCGTGGATCGTCGGGCTCCTCCTCGCCGTGGGAACGCTCGGCCTCGTCGGGTGCAGTGGGGGGCCAGTCGAGCCCGGTGCCGCGTGGGGCGTCGTGCGGCTCGCGGAAACCGGCAGGATCGAGCTGGACGAGCCGGCCCTCCGGTACGTCAAGGACTGGGAGCCGCCGGACGCGGACGGAGCTTGCAGCTCATTGCCCGCGTCGTAAAGGCGAGGGCGAATTGGCGCGGCCTCGGCTCGCCCCGCCCGGTCCGCTCCGTGCGATGGATCAAGGCGCTGGTCTGGGGGCTCGGGGGCATTGCGGTTGGGCTGGGCCTGTGGCTCGGACACGGTGGCATTACGGGCCGCCAGACGTTTGATCCCCTGTCTGACCGCGATCGGGCGCTGCGGAGGGGAATGGCCGTTCTCGCCATCGCGATTCTGGCCTTCTGGTGGGAACGGGGACGAGCCGTCGTGGGACACATCCTGCCGGTGCCGGCCCACCAGGTGGGGCCGGCGCTCTCAGCGGTGGCCCTGCTGCCGGCACTCGCAGTCCTCTTTCCCCGCGACGGGGTCGACACAGCGTGAACGAAAACGCAGCTGATGTCCTCGGGGGTAGCGCCGCGACGGGGTTCTGGTCGCTGCCGCGGCTCACGCGCTGGACGGGTCTTCCCGGCGGACGATCTTGATTGGGGGCACGCTCTTCTCCCTGGTGTTGACCATGCTCGACTGGACGGTCGCGTACGCGGACATCTTCGTGAACATCGTCATCCTGGCCGCGCTCATCCTCCTCCCGTGCCTGTAACCTTGTCGAACCCCGTCCCCATGGCCATGTCCTCCCCTCCTCGCCGCACCGCCCGTCGCCTCTCGGTGCTTATCGCCGTCCTCATGGCCCTGACATCAGGTGCGGGACTCTTCTCTCACGAACTGTACCGGGACAATGCGCTGGTCGCATCGAGCTGGTATGGCACCGACCTGGTGACGCTCGTCGTGGCGACGCCGCTGCTCGTCGTCGCGCTGCTGGGGGCCTGGGGCGGGTCCCGGCGGGCGATCCTCGTGTGGATGGGGATGCTGGCCTACTCGCTCTACAACTCCGCGTTCTATCTCTTCGGGGCGGCGTTCAATTCCTTATTCCTGGTCTACGTTCTCCTGTTCACGCTCTCCGGCTTTGCACTGGTGTTCGGCCTCGTGTCGCTCGACGCGACGGCCCTCTACAGACGGGTGCAGTCCGACCTCCCCGTCCGGTGGATCAGCGGCTTCATGGTGTTCGTGGCCGTCGCGCTGGGGGGCTTTTACGTCGCGCTGTCGCTCCAGTACGTGGTCACCGGACAGGTGCCCGCCATGATCGACGCGGTGGGGCTGCACACGAACCTGATCGCGGCCCTCGACCTGACGATGGTGGTGCCGGTGGCGCTGCTGGGCGCCGTGTGGCTCTGGCAGGATCGCCCGTGGGGCTACGTGTGGGCGACGATCTGGTGCGTGAAGGGGGCGGTCTACATGCTCGCCCTCTCTGCGGCCACCGTCGCAACCGTGGTGGTGGGGCCGTCGGACGACTGGGGGCAACTGTTCCTGTGGGTCCCCATTGGCGCGGGCTGTCTGATTGCCGGCGGCGTGCTCCCACGATCGCTGCGCCCCGACTCCCGACCACGATAGCTTGGCACTCTTCTTCTACGGCCCGAACGAAGACGTCACGCTGCCCCAGAACAACACGTCGCCCAGACGGTCGCCCGCTCGCTACTCCGCCGGCTCCAGTCGGAAGAGCCCGCCCTCCGGCGCGTCGGTGAGGAGATAGAGATAGCCGTCCGGCCCCGTCGCGACGTCGCGAATGCGGCCCAGCTCGGCCCGCAGCAGTTCCTCTTGGTCGGACACGCCCTGGCCGTCGAGCTCTACGCGCATCGCCTTCTGGTGGGCGAGCGCGCCCATGAAGAGGTGTCCCTGCCAGTTCGAAAACTTGTCGCCCGTATAGAACGCCATGCCCGAAAGGGCCGGCGAGGGGTCCCAGTACTCGACCGGGTCGGTCACGCCGGGCGCGGTGGTGCCCCCGATGGGCGACTGGTCGGTGTACGTGTCGCCGTACGAGACCGCGGGCCAGCCGTAGTTGTTGCCCGCCTCCACCAGGTTGAGCTCATCCCCGCCGTGCGGCCCGTGCTCGTGCTGCCAAATGGCCCCCGTCTCCGGATGAATCGCCATGCCTTGCTGGTTGCGGTGGCCATAGGCGTAGACCTCATCGAGGCCCTCATCGCTTCCCACGAAGGGGTTGTCCTCCGGCACCGACCCGTCCATGTTGAGGCGGACCGTCGTGCCGACCGACGTGGTGGGTGTGGGGATGTCGACGGTACGCTCGCGCCGCTGTCCGCGCTCGCCCATCGAGACGACCAGGGTGCCATCGTCGAGGAATGCAACGCGGGACCCAAAGTGGTAGTCCGGTTCCAGGAAGGGGGTTTGCCGGTAGAGCTCCTCCACGTCGGTGAGCGACGTGCCGTCAAGCTTCGCCCGCGAGAGCACCGTGCCGCCCGTGTCGCCCTCCTGTTTCGAGTAGGTGAAGTAGATCCACCCGGTCTCCTCGTAGTCCGGCGCGACGCGCACGTCGAGCAGGCCGCCCTGATTTTTGGCCCACACTGCCGGCACATTGGACAGTTCGGTCGTTCCCTCCTCGTCGACGAGGAGCATGCGGCCGGGCCGCTCCGTGACGAGCATCCGCCCGTCCGGCAGCCAGTCCATGCCCCAGGCGTGCTCAAGACCGCCGAGGGTCTTCACGACGCGAAACGTTTCTTCCTCCGACTCGACACGCTCCAGGACGACCTCCTCGTCTGGGGTGGCCGAGTTGGTCTCGGAGGACCCGGGATCGCCACTGACGGTGCAGGCGCAGAGGAGAAGCGACAGTAGGCCAACGAAGGTGCGCATGGGAAGAGCAGGGCTGATGGACATGTGGGACGGCGACGAGTGGGTTGACGGTGAACGCTTTCATCACGGTTGCTCCCCGCCGCCGTTCCGGGGGCAGCACGAAGGGCACATTGGTTACGCGGATGTCATCTACGAGTGCACGAACAGGCATCAATCCTCGCCGCTCGGCATATAAAGCCCACCTTGATTCCAGATGCGGCTTTTACAGCTCCTCGACGGGAACGCATCTGAGCGAAGGTCGAAAAGGCTGCGTTGACAACTCTCGACGCGCACCCCACAACTTGCGTAATGCAATTTGTTGATGTCGTTTCTCATAGGAGGCCCGCGATCGTGTCACTGGACTGACGCCTGCCGGCACGCCCACGCCCCCACACTCGAACACGCCCATACGCCCCGACCGAGATGCCCACCACCGAACGCCTCCCCACGCAGGACCCCGTCATCGCCAACGCGTCGGTCACCGCC
>NZ_JAZKRW010000046.1:0-20651 GCF_036626415.1 Salinibacter sp. | reverse complement strand
TGAGGCCCACACGGGCCCGGGCGCCGGGCGGCTCGTTCATCTGGCCGAAGACGAGCGAGATGTTGCTCTCGCTGTTCATCGCGTCGAAGTCGACCTTGTCGAGGTCCCAGCCGCCGGACTCCATCGACTCCTCGAACTCTTCGCCGTAGGTCATCACGCCGGCCTCAATCATCTCGCGGAGCAGGTCGTTGCCCTCGCGGGTGCGCTCCCCAACGCCGGAGAAGACCGAGAGGCCCTCGTGCGCCTTGGCGATGTTGTTGATGAGCTCCATGATGAGGACCGTTTTGCCCACGCCGGCCCCGCCGAAGAGGCCGACCTTCCCGCCCTTCGGCACCGGCTGGATCAGGTCCATCACCTTGATGCCGGTTTCCAGCACCTCCTGCGACCCCGTCAGCTCGTCGTAGTCGGGGGGGGCCTGGTGGATGGCCCGGCGCTCGTCGACGTCCGGCTCCGGCAGGCCGTCGATCGGCTGGCCGACGACGTTGAAGAGGCGTCCCCGAATCTCTTGCCCGATGGGCACGCTGATGGGCTGGTTCGTCGCTGCGATGGCCTGGCCGCGCTGCAGGCCGTCGGTCGAGTCCATCGCGATGGCCCGCACACGCCGCTCGCCAAGGTGCTGCTGCACCTCCAGGACCAGGTCGCGCCCGTCCTCCTGGTCGATGCGGAGGGCATCCAAAATGTCGGGCACGCCGTCGCGCGGAAACTCGGCGTCGACGACCGGGCCGAGCACCTCGACAATTTTGCCCTTAACTTCGTTGCTTCCTGCTTCCATGAGAAAGGGTCCGTTATTCGATGAGAAGAGGGCCAGAGGCCGCACAGGACGGCGATGCTTCGCCGGACAATGCCGGGTCCACCGTAGAATCTACATGGTCGAAAACCTAACGGGTGCCGACGGAAAATGCCCACGCGGCGGATGAGAATTCCACGGTCGCGTCGCAAAGAATCCGGGAATTTCGTGGCGGCCGGGATTTCGGTTTCCGACGGACGGTTTCGTAGGTTCAGAACAGTGCCACGTTCCATCCTCTCGTCAACTCGCTTCCGCATCCATGCTCCCCACGTCCACGTTCGCCTCGCTGCGCCCCCTGTGCGTGATGCTTCTTCTGTTTCTGTTCGGTGCGATGGGGCCTGCGGTGCCGCCCGCGACGGGCCAGGATACGGAAGGGGCCGCTCTTCCCACCATCGCCGAGAAAACCGAGGGGATGATGAAGATGAACGGCTACGTTCCTACCTACTGGGACGAAACAACGGGCCGGCTTTGGCTAGAGATTTCCCGGCTCGATGCCGAGATGCTCTATGTTAGCTCGCTCCCCACCGGGCTGGGGTCCAATCCCGTCGGGCTCGACCGGGGCCAGCTCGGCAGACAACAGGTCGTCCGCTTCGAGCGGGCGGGGCCGAAGGTGTTGCTCGTGGCGCCGAACCTCGACTATCGTGCCGCCTCCGAAAACGGGGACGAGCGGAAGGCCGTGCGGGAGGCGTTTGCGCCCGGCGTCCTGTGGGGGTTTGAGGTGGCGGCCGAGGGGCCCGACGGCCACGTGCTGGTCGACGCGACCGACTTCGTGGTGCGCGACGCCCACGGGGTGGGCCGTCGCCTCGAAAACACCGGACAGGGGGCGTATTCGCTCGCCGAAGGGCGGAGTGCGCCCGTCCTCGAGAACATGAAGGCCTTTCCGCAAAACACGGAACTGGAGGCGCGCCTCACCTTCACCACAGACGGCGACCCGGGCGAATACGTGGAGCAGACGGCGGCCACGCCCCGGGCCATCACGCTTCGGGTGCGCCACTCGCTCATCGAGTTGCCCGACACGTCCGGGTACAGCCCGCGCCGCTTCGACCCGCGCTCTGGGCTCTTCTACGCCGACTACATGGATTTCGCGACGCCGATTGGGGAGCCGATGACGAAACAGCTCGTCAACCGGCACCGGCTCACCTGTGCAGAGGCCCCTGGCGAAGACGGGCTGTGCCCGCCCGAGGAGCCCATCGTCTACTACCTCGACCCCGGCACGCCCGAGCCGGTGCGCGGCGCGCTGCTCGATGGGGCGCGGTGGTGGGGCGAGGCGTTCGAGGCCGCGGGCTTTGAGGACGCCTACCGCGTGGAGGTGCTGCCGGACAGTGCCGACGCGATGGACGTGCGCTACAACGTCATTCAGTGGGTGCACCGCCGCACGCGGGGCTGGAGTTACGGCGCCTCCGTGACCGACCCCCGAACGGGCGAAATTCTGAAGGGCCACGTCACCCTCGGGTCCCAGCGGGTGCGACAGGACTACCTGTTGGCCGAGGGCCTACTGGCGCCGTATCAGGGCGCTCAGGCCGACGGATTTCTTCCGGAAAACGATCCGATGCTGGAGATGGCCCTCGCCCGGATCCGCCAGTTGTCGGCCCACGAGGTGGGGCACACGCTGGGCCTCGCCCACAACTTCGCCGCGTCGGTGAACGACCGCGCCTCGGTGATGGACTACCCGGCCCCGCTGGTCCGCGTGCAGGGCGACTCGATCACGCTGGAGGAGGCCTACGACACCGGCGTGGAGCGGTGGGACGTGAAGGCCATGCAGTACGCCTATGCCCGGCCCGGCCCGAATCAGACCGAGTCCGCCCTGCTCGACAGCCTCGTGCGGGCGGCCGAGCGGGAGGGCCTTCGCTACGTCACCGACGCCGACGCCCGTCCGTCCGGCGCGGCCCACCCGAAGGGCAACCTCTGGGAGAACGGATCTGACATGGTGGATGCCCTCGACCGAGAGATGCGGGTGCGCGAGGTGGCGCTCGACCGGTTCGGGGAGGCCGTCGTGAAGCGCGGCGAGCCCCTGGCCCGTATGGAGGAGGTGCTCGTGCCGCTGTACCTGCGGCATCGGTACCAGGTCGCGGCCACGGCAAAACTCGTGGGCGGCGAGGCCTACGAGTATGCTATGCGCGGAGAGACGGACCCGCAGCTGTCCGGGCGCGTGCCGGCCTCGCAGCAGACGGCGGCCCTCGACGCCCTGCTTTCTACGATCACGCCCGCAGCGCTGGCGCTGCCGGCGGGCGCCCGAGACCGCATCCCGCCGCGTCCACCCGGCCACCCCGACAACCGGGAGCTCTTCGAGGGACGTACAGACCCGACGTTCGACCCCTACGCCCCGGCCGAGGTGGCGGCGACGATGGTCCTCGACGCCCTCACCGTGCCGGAGCGGGCCCTGCGTCTGATCGAGCAGCGGGACGCCAATGCCGACCTTCCGGGCTTCCGGGGCACGCTCACTCAAATCACCGACGCGGTGTGGAAGGCCGACGCGCCCGCCGATGCGTACCGGGCCGAGGTGCAGCGGACGGTGCAGCAGGTGTGGACCGACGTGCTCCTCCACCGGGCCAGTGCCGCCGACGGATCCCCGGCCGTGCAGGCCCGCCTCGAACAGCACCTGCGCACGCTCCGGGACTGGCTTGCCGCGCATCCGGGACAGGACGCGGAGACCGACGCCCACCGAACCGCCATCCAGGCGTCGATTGAGCGATTTTTCGACCGGGCTCACGACGCGGCGGCCCGCCCGTCTTCCGTCGATGCGCCGCCCGGTTCTCCCATCGGACAGGCCCCCGGCTATCACCGTCGCCACGTCCAGCGACACGCCTGGCTCAATCAGTGGCCCCCGTCGCCCTGCGCGCGGCAAAGACCGTAAATAGACCATAGGGGGACAGCCTTGCATTTCTCGCATGCTTCTTGCGGCTACGGTAGCCCCGCGAGCGACGCCTCGGAACGGCACTGTACGCGGCGTTTCGGCGGACAAGAGGGCATTCTCCGGGTCGGCTGCTAGAAGCGGAGAGACGCCCCTTTTGACCTCTGCGTGGGGCGAGGGCGAATGTCGTCCCCGCCGCGCCGGGCACTCGACATGCCGAGGCCGTACTGATTCGATCCAGACGACGGAGCCCCCATGGCCACATCTGCCCTTGACCGGGACGCCCTCAGTGACCTGCTGGACGGCGATCCTGAGCTCATCGCGACCCTCATCGGCTCATTCTTGGACGACTGCCCCGACTACATGGAGGGCATCCGGGAGGCGGTTGAGAACGAAGACGGGAACGCCCTCGAGCGAGAGGCGCACGGCCTGAAAGGGGCCGCCGGGAGCCTGCGGGCCCGTCCCGTCAGTGAGGCGGCCCAGGTGCTCGAAGAGATGGGCTACGAAGACAATTTTGCGGAGGCCGCGGCGGCCCTAGACACGTTGGAGAGCGAGGTTGACCGCCTCAGGGATGAGCTCCAGGCCCTTCGGAACGCATGCCAGGAGGCCATCGAGGAGTAGCGGTCGAGGGCTACGCCAACGGAGCAGCAGACGAATCGTCGAAGTGGTCGAAGCCGCCGGGCTGAAGGGGGACATTCTCGCCGTGGGCCCGCTGGATCTTAATTGGGGGCTCGGAGTCGCCGGGCTCCACAATCTCGCCCACCACCGTGTAGCTCTGCGGGTCGAGGGCGTCGAGCTCGTCCTCCGGCATCGTGAACACCAGCTCGTAGTCCTCGCCCCCGAACAGGGCGTAGACGGTGACGTCCTCCCCGAAGTCCGTCGCCGTATTGCGGGTCTCCGGGTCGATGGGCAGGGCCGGCTCGTAGAGCTGTGCCCCTGTGCCGCTGGCCTCGCAGATGTGGTGCACCTCGGCAGAGAGCCCATCCGAAATGTCGATGAGAGAAGTCGGCTGCACGCCCGCGTCCGCCCAGTCGCGAACCGTCTTGAGCTGGGCCGGCGGCGCCAAGTGACGGCGAATGACGTAGGAGTACGGGTCGAGGTCCGGCTCGAAGTCTTCCTCCTGCTCTTGGAGCCGCTCTCGATTCCGCAGCAGCACCTTCAGGCCTGCGTACGAGGAGCCGATGTCGCCCGTCACGCAGATCTTATCCCCCACCTGCGCCCCTTTGCGGTACACCACGGCGTCCTCGTCGGCGGTTCCCACGACCGAAATCGAGAGCGAGAGGCCGTGGGACGCGTTCGTGTCGCCCCCCACGATGTGCATGTCGTAGGCGCCGCAGGCCTGCTTGAGCCCCTCGTACACCGTGGTGATCATCTCGACGGACACGTTCTGCGGGAGGCCGATCGAGACGGTGGCGTAGCGGGGCGAGGCGTTCATGGCCACCACATCGCTCACGTTGACCGACAGGGCCTTGAAGCCGAGGTGCTCCAGGGGCATGAAGGCACGGTCGAAGTGGACGCCCTCCACGAGCGTGTCCGTGGTGAGCACGTGTACGCGCTCGTCGTCGACGCGGTAGACGGCCGCGTCGTCGGCGATGCCCGACACGATGGTGTCGTCGGTCGGCTCGCCGAGCGTGTCGCGCATCATGGCGATGAGGCCGAATTCGCCGATTTCGGCGAGGGCGGTCTGGTCGGACTGCTCCTGGGGGTCCATGGGGGCGTTTACGTTCAGAAAAGGCAGCGACTGTCGAATCTTCTATATCCCGGCGGCAGGGGCATGTTTGTGGTCAGTCTGGGAGAGGCGGGCCTTTCGTCGGCTTTTTGCCAAGGCCATGCCCCAGCCCGGCGCTCAGTCGATCGTTACGGGCCCGGCACGCTGAGGGAGCCGAGACGTGTGCGCGCCGACGCCCCGGTCACCGACGGCAGGTTCGTAGGCACGCCGTTAACCGTCTCGTGGGCCAGAACGGCAAAGCAGAGGGCCTCCTTCGCGTCCGGGTCCACGCCGTGCTCGGCGATCGACTCGACCGGGATGGGGGCGAACGCGTCCTTCAGCATCCGCAGGAGCGCGTCGTTGTGCACGCCGCCCCCGCTCACGATGAGGCGCTCGATGGACTGCGCGGGCCGGACGTACTGGGCATACGCCTGGTAGACGGAGGCGGCGGTGAGGAGCGTGGCCGTGGCCATCGTGTCCTCCGGGGACAGGCCGCGGGACTGGGCCGCGCTCAGCAGTCGATCCACGTAGCCCGCTCCGAAGTCGGCCCGTCCGGTGGACTTCGGCGGCTCGCGGCGGAAGAAGTCGCCCTCCAGCAGGTCGGCGAGCAGGTCGTGATCGGGCGTGCCCTGCGCGGCGTGGCGGCCGTCTCGGTCCATCGCGGCATCGAACAGCCGGGCGGCGAGGGCATCGATCACCATGTTGGCCGGGCCCGTGTCGAAGGCGCGCACGGCGTCCGGCGCCCCCCCCGCGGGCAGCACCGTGAGGTTGGCGATGCCGCCGAGGTTCAGCAGCCCGCGGGGCTCGTCCGCGTCGGTGAAGGCGACGTGGTCAAAGTACGGCACGAGCGGGGCGCCCTGGCCGCCCAGGGCCAGGTCCGCCGCGCGAAAGTTGCCGACGACCGGCACCCCCAGCCGCGTGGCGAGCGTTGAGGAGTTGCCGAGCTGGAGGGTGGCCCGAACCGCCTCGCCGGCGCAGTCTGTCGGCTCGGGAAGGTGACACACCGTTTGTCCGTGGGCGCCCACGAGGTCGAGGGCCTCCCGATCCGTCCCGGCCTCCTCCAGCACGTTCCCCACAGCGTCTGCGTACGCCTCGGCAAGACGGGCGTCAAGGCGCGTCACGTCCCGAATTGACGACGAGCTCGAGGTCGTCTTGTGGATGAGTTCTTGGAGGGGCCCGGGGTACGGGACATGAACGAACGCTTCGGATTCCATCGTCAGATCCGGGCCGCTGTCGTCGAGGTGCACGAGCGCAGCATCCACGCCGTCGAGCGAGGTGCCGGACATGAGGCCCACGACCGTACGGCGCGACTGACGATGAAGGGCGAGGAGCGCGTCCATTCGGGACGACGAGTGGTGGGGGTGCGGACGGGGGTTGTGTCAAGCAGCCGCGTGCTGAAGTTGATTTTCTGTCTATCCGTCGCCGTCGGTGCCGTCGGCTTTCTCGCGCATCTGGCCGGCCTTTTCCCGAAACTCATCGGCCCGATCGGGCTCCTGCTCGGCCAGCGTGGCGTAGATGCGGGCAGCCTCCTGGTAGTCGCCCTGGCCCTCGTGGATGCGGGCCAGGGTTTCCGAGACAATCTCTTCGTCCTCGTTTTCTGTGCCCTCGGCGTCGTCCGCACTGTCTGGAGTGTCCGGTTTAGAGGGCGGCGCGTCGGCCCCGGCGTCCGGCTCCGGTTCGATGCGGGCCGACTGCAGCTCGTCAATGAGGTGGTCGAGGTCGTCGGCGTCGCCCTCGTCCTCGAGCTGCTCCACCTGTTCCTCGGGGGTGGGCGGAGACGCATCGGGGGGCGACGGACGGTCGGGCGCGGAGGACGCGTCGGACAGGTCCGGGCGGGCGCCGCCCTGCCGGGCCTCCCGCTCGGCCTGACGCCGCAGCTGGGCGAGGCCGGCGTCCTCGTCGGTCGAGGCGTCGTCCCCCTGCTCGTCGGGTGGGGGAGATTCGTCGCCGTCCGGGGCCGCGTCTGTGCCGGCGTCGGGCGGGGATTGGGGCCTGAGGGGCGGCGGAAAGGCAAAGGTAAAAGAGTGTCCGTCGTGCTCCTCCAGGCGACGAAGGACGCGCTGCGTGCCGGTCTCGGCGATCGGGCTGTTCGGCATCAGGAGGCGCGCCTCCGCCCACGACTGGAGGGCGTCCTCCCAGCGCTCCCGGCTCTCGTACGCGTGGGCCAGCAGCACGTGCGCCCCCAGGTGGGCCGGCAGGGCCGCCACCGTGTCCTCAAGCATCGCGATGGCGGCGCCGTAGTCCTCTTGTTCGAGCAGGGCGAGGGGCTCTTGGAGGTCGGGCAGCGACATGACGGGGCACTGTGGAGCGCTCGGAACCGAAGAGAGGACAGGGACAATGACGGGCGCGGACGGGGGTTCCCGACGGGGGCGCGCACGGTGGCCACGTGTCCGCCGAAAGAGGCCGGGGCGAGGGTCAGGCGGCCGGCGATGAGGCCGGGGCAGAAGCCGCGGGGGCCTGCTGGGCCGTGAGGGCCTGCCGCAGGCTCGACGCGGCCACCAGCCCAAACCCGAGGGCAAAGAGCGCCTGGAACGGCACGGCGGCCCACTCGCCGAGTCCGACCACGGCGACGAGGCCGGCGGTCGAGTAGAGGGCCAGCGCCAGCTCGCCCCACACGACCCCGGGCACCTCGCGGATGGCGTAGCGGCTCTCCCACCAGCCGTCGCCGGTCGTGGCGCCGTATTTCGGCGTGCGAACAAACGCGGTGTCGGTGCCACGGAGGGCCTGCCAGACGGCGCTCGTATTGCTGAGGGAGAGGCCCATGGTGCCGGCCATGAACGGCACGAAGAGGCGGAGGCGCCGTCGCCAGTCGGGATGGAGGGCCCGCTGGGCGAAGAGTTGGGCGAGGAAAAAGCCGGCGAACCCGAACAGGCCAAACCCCATGATGGCAAAGTACACCTCCCCGGGCCCCCGGCCCAGCCCCTTCAGCAGCAGTAGGGGCGCATGGGTGAGGGCGGCAAGCAGAATAAAGGGAAAGGCGAAGTGGGCCGTGAGGTGGAACGTGCCCTCCAGCTTCACCCGCCACGGCTGCGTTGAGCGCCAGAGGCGCCCTGTCAGCTTGAGGGCCGTCTCGGCCCCGCCCTTTGCCCACCGAAATTGCTGCGAGCGGAGCGCGTTCATGTCGGGGGGCAGCTCGGCCGGGGCCTCTGCAGAGGAGAGGTAGGTAAGGGTCCAGCCCCGCAGTTGAGCGCGGTAGCTGAGGTCGAGGTCTTCGGTGAGCGTGTCGTGCTGCCAGCCGCCCGCGTCCTCGATGCAGGCGCGACGCCAGACGCCCGCGGTGCCGTTGAAGTTGAGGAAGCACCCGGCCAGCTCGCGCACCCGCTGCTCAATCGCGAAGTGGGCGTCGAGCCCAAAGGCCTGCACCTTCGTCAGCAGGGAGTCGTCCCGGTTGAGGTGGCCCCAGCGGGCCTGTACCATGCCGAGGTCGGGGGCGTCGAAGAAGCGGG
The DNA here is from genome assembly GCF_036626415.1 of Salinibacter sp. GTDB lineage: Bacteria > Bacteroidota > Rhodothermia > Rhodothermales > Salinibacteraceae > Salinibacter. The sequence goes on along the minus strand of NZ_JAZKRW010000046.1, from coordinate 11,859 downwards.
GGACCAGGCGACGGAGGAACGACGGGCGGGGCACAAAGTCGGCGTCGAAAATCGCGACGAGGTCGCCCCGGGCGAGCTGCAGTCCGTGGGCGAGGGCGCCGGCCTTGTAGCCGGTGCGGTCGTCGCGGCGCACGTGGGTAATGTCGACGCCCTCGTTCTGCCAGTGGGCGACGCGGCGGGCCACCCGCTCGGTCGTCTCGTCGGTCGAGTCGTCGAGGACCTGGATTTCGAGTTTGGCGCGGGGGTAGTCGAGGTCTACGCAGGCGTCGATAAGGCGCCGCGCCACTTCGGCCTCGTTGTAGAGGGGCAGCTGCACCGTCACGACGGGCCAGTCGTCGGCGGGCGCTGGTAGGGCGTCGGGGGCTGGCACCGGGCCGTCGCGCAGGGTCTCGGTGTTGGCGCGGACGAGGGCCAGCCAGAGCAGGTTGCCGCCGTAGGCCGTAAGGACGACGATGGCCACCGCGTACAGCACTGGAATGGCGACCTCAAGGGCTGATAGCATTCGCGTTGAAGGTTGAAACGTTGAAGGTTGAACGTTGGGCGTGGATATGGGCAGAAGCGTATTTGCTCTCTTACTCCCACGCGCCTACGCTCTCGTGCCCGGTCACCGGTTTCGGCCGTAGGTCTCGTGGCTGGAGACCCAGTCGGAGGACGAGATGGCGGCGCCCAGCGACAGCTCGCCGGCCAGCGTGGCCGCCGCCACGATCTCGGCAAACTTGTGGACCTTCCCCTTGCCGTAGCACCCCATGATCTCGAGGCACTCGCGCTGGGTGGGCAGCCCCGTGCCCCCGCCGTAGGTGGCCACGATGAGGGACGGAATGGTGAGCGAGATGTAGAGGTCGCCGTCGTCGGTCAGGTCGGTGTAGAGAACGCCGGCCGACGACTCGGAGACGTTTGCCACGTCCTGGCCCGTCGCAATAAAGAGGGCCGTGATGGCATTGGGCGAGTGGCCGCCGTTGTTGTTGGCGCCGGAGAGGAAGGCCCCCACGGTCGACACGTTCCAGTGGTGGTGGAGGTCTTCGGGGTCGACCCGCATGTGCTGGGCGAGCGTGTCCCGGTCAATGGTGGCCTCCGCCGTCACGCGCTTTCCCCGTGTCCGCATCACGTTCACCTGCGAGGCCTTCTTGTCCGTCGCGAAATTCGACTCCAGGTAGAAGTGTTCGACCGAGCCCGGGTACTGGTCCATGATCCAGCCGCAGGCGGCGAAGGTGGCGCGCCCCACCATGTTCTGCCCCGCGGCGTCGCCGGTGCGGTAGTTGAAGCGCAGGTACGCGAAGTGGTTTGACAGGTAGTGGTCGATGTAGAGCAGCTCCGCGACGCTGGAGGTGGCCTCCGCCTCCGCCCGGACGGCGTCCATGTGGTCGTCCACCCAGTGGGTAAAATCGCGCGCCTCCCGGGCGTTGTTGAAGATGAAGACCGGGGCACGCTGCATGCAGTCGCCGGACACGGTCGCCTCCACGCCGCCGCTCAAATTGCACACCTTGATGCCCCGGTTGTAGGAGGCCACGAGCGTGCCCTCGGACGTGGCGAGGGGAATCAGCACGTCGTCTTGCGCGTGCTCGCCGTGCACCGTGAGCGGGCCGGCAACCCCGAGCGGAATCTGGGCGACGCCGGTGAAGTTTTCGACGTTGCCGTCGGTCACCTCGGGGTCGAACGAGTACTGGGGCACGTGGTCGAGCGAGGTGTCGCTGTAGTCCTCGACGAACTGTTGCCGCTCGTCGATGATGGCCGGGCTGTGGTTGTTGTCCGGGGCCCGCGGAATGCGCTTCAGGGCCTCATCCTGCCCAGAGATCGAGTCCTCGACCGAGAAGGTGAGCGTCCCAAACGGCTCGGCCCGGAAGGTCAGCTCGAGGGTGTGTTTGCCGGTCTCCAGCGCCGGGCGGTCGGCCCGCACGTGAAGAGTGCGGCGCAGGGGGAAGCCGATCGGGGTCTCCTCGGAAATCTCGTTGGCCGCGTAGGGCTCGCCCTCTCCCATGAAGAGATGGACCCGGTCCGGCGGCACTGCGTCGCCGTCGATTTGGATGTCGGAGAGCCCGGTGAGCGTGGCGTCCTTGAGTCGGTTCTTCAGCGCAAACTCGACGCCTCGGTCGGTATTCTCGAGGCTGCCAAACGTGTAGAGCTGCTTTAAGAGGGCGTCGGGCACGGACATGAGCGCTGGAAGCTCGGGCGATCGGGAGCGGCGCGAACACGAGACACCGCCTCAACGGAGACGATCCGGACGGGTTCGTGGGGGGTGAGGGAAGGAGGGAAGAGGTATGAGGGAAGGGGGAGGCGGAAGTGAGCAGGCGATCTTCTCTCGTGCTCAATTCGAAGCGGCGTCCCCATCCGGAGTGAAGCGGACATGCAGGCATCCGTCCTGTAGGTCCGCCTCCGTCATGGTGTAGTAGTTCAGAAAGTTGGGGAGGATGAAGTTGGAGCGCTGGTTGGCCACCTGCACCACGAGCTGGTCCCCGAGCTGGCGCACGTCGAGGTCTTCGGCCTCCGCGAACGTGAGCCGCAGCTCCAGCACGTACGCGTCGCCGTCCTCCTGCACCGTGAACGTGGGCTCGTCGTAGAACACGTCCGTCGGAGATCGGTCCGCGTACATCGCGTCCCCGATGCGGCCCAGTCGCTCGGCCCCGAACACCTCCTCGCCCAGATGCGGCACCTGGAGGATGGGGAGGGGCCGAAAGCTCTGCTCGATCTCTTCCAGGTATGCGCGCTGCGACTGCACGTAGCCCTCGAAGAAGGAATTTTCCGGCACCTCGTCCTCGGGCAGCACGCGGTTCACGATGACGCTGTCCACGCCGTAGCCGTACAGCTGCAGGTACGTGAAGGCCCGCCGCGCCTCCTCGATCACCATCTTTTCGGGGTTCGTGACGAGCCGGATCGAGGTGGTCGACGGGGTCGACAGGACCTGCTGTACGCGCTCCAGCTTCTCGAAAATGACCTCCAGCTCCTCGTAGCCCTTGTCCAGCGGGATGCCGGTGGTCTTGCGGACGCCGAAGCCGAGCGACTTGACGGCCAGCTTCTGAAACGGGAAGGCCTTCGCCAGCCACCACTGCGTCACCTGGGGCAGGGTGAGGAGGGTGAGCGTCTCGCCGGTCGGGGCGCTGTCTACGATGATAAGGTCGTAGTCGGCTTCGCGGAGGGCCTCTTCGAGCCACAGCAGCACGGATCCCTCGTTCATGCCCGGCAGGGCGGCCAGTTCTTCGGCGGCGATCTGGTCGACGCCCTGCCAGCGGAAGACGGTGAGCATCAGCTCCCGCATGTTGCCCCAGTGCTTCTTCATCGAGTAGTAGAGGTCCACCTCCTGGGCGAAGAGGTCGTCGCGCACCTCCTGGGCCTCGGGCCCGAGCTCCTGGTCGAGCGCGTCGGCGAGGCTGTGGGCGGGATCCGAGGAGAGGACGAGCGTCTTGTGGCCGTCGCGGGCTGCGCGGAGGGCCGTCGCGGCGGCGCAGGTGGTCTTGCCGGTGCCGCCCTTGCCCGTGAAGAGAAGCACGCGTGGGACGTCGTCGAAGGGCAACTCGTCGTCGCGGGCGGGGAAGAGCATGGAGAGGAGTGGGAAAACGAGGAGGAATGAGGAGAGACAAGTCAGTCGCGGAACGCAGGCGGAAGCACGTCCACGAGCTTGTGCGAGCCGGTGAGCAGCAGCCCGTCCGTCGGTGCGGCGGTCCGTTCGAACGCGTCGAGCGCGTCGGCGAGGGGCCGTGGGGCGGTTGTCGTCACGCCCTGGGCCCGCAGCCGCTCGGCAATTTCGTCGGGCGGGAGGGCGCGCTTCGTGTCGATGGGGATGGGCGTCACGACCGCATCGTGCTCGGCGAGCAGGCGGGCCGTCTCGTCGAGCTGCTTGCCGCGCACGGCGTTGAGGCAGACGTGCAGCGTGCCGCCGCGGCCGGCCACGACGGGCGCTACGGTGTCGAGGGTGGCGGCGATGGCGGGCGGGTTGTGCCCCACGTCGACCACGATCAGGGGCTCCTCCTGAAGCACGTCGAGCCGCCCGTGGAAGTCCGTACGGCCCCGCACGTCGCCGAGCCCGTCACGCACGGCCGCCTCGGCAGACGCATCGCCCTCGCCCGTTAGGAACGTGAGCTCCGCGGCCCGCACGGCGAGGGCGGCATTCCGCTGCTGGTGGGGGCCGGCGAGCGACAGCGAGAGGCGGTCGTAGCGGCGGGCGGGGGTGTCGAGCGTGAAGACGCTGCCGGTGAGGTCGGACCGGTGCGTCGTCCAGGTCGCCTCGTCGTCGAGCCGGTGGAGCGGCGCGTCCTGTTCGGCGGCGACCTCCGCAATGGCGGCCTGCGCTTCCTGTTGCGCAACGGCGCTGAGGGCGGGCGTCCCGGGCTTGATGATGCCGGCCTTCTCGCGGGCAATGGCGTCGAGGGTGTCGCCCAGCATGTCGGTGTGGTCGAGGCCGACGTGCGTGATCACCGACAGGGCCGGAGCGAGCACGTTCGTCGAGTCGAGGCGCCCGCCCAGGCCGACCTCGATCACCGCCAGGTCCACGTCCTGCTCGGCAAAGTAGCGGAAGGTGAGTGCGACGGCGAGTTCGAAGAAGCTGGGTTGCACCTCTTCAATGAGTGCCCGGTGTTCGTTGAGCACGTCGCCGAGCCAGTCGGTGGGGGCGGGCGTGCCGTCCACGCGCATCCGTTGGGTGACGTGCGTGAGGTGTGGGGAGGTGTGGAGGCCGGTTTTGAGTCCCGCCGCGGTGGCGATGGCCGCGGTCATGGCGGCGGTCGATCCCTTCCCGTTCGTCCCGGCCACGTGCACGGCCCGGAGCGCCTCGTGCGGGTTTCCCATTCCGTCGATCAGGACTCGCATCCGGTCCAGGCCCGGGGCGTACGCGTCGTCGGCGACGTTGGCGTACTGGGGGCGGTCGAGGAGAAGGGCGAGGGGATCGTCAGACATGCGCGTTGGGGGTAGGACGTTGGGGAGTGGAAGGGGAGCACCATTGGCGTACAGATGCTTTCGTCGGAACGCCTCGGCCAGGGGTCAGCGATCAGCACCGGGAGAGGCATCGTCCGGCGCGCCGAGGGTGATCCGTCGTTCCGACGGGGTCGCGTGGTGGAAGTGGAGGTGGACCGTGTGGGGCGGAAGCCGGTCGGCAATCCGGTCCGCCCACTCGATGCAGGTGATCCCCTCGCCGTGGACGTATTCCTCAAAGCCCAGCTCCACAAACTCGTCGGGGGTCTGCACGCGGTAGGCGTCGAAGTGGTAGAGCGGCCGCTCGCCCTCGTCGTGGACGGCGAGGATCGTGAAGGTGGGGCTTCGGACCTCGGCGGGGGCAAGGCCGAGGCCCTTCGCGATGCCTTTCACGAAGTGGGTCTTCCCCGAGCCCAGGTCGCCGTACAGTGCGAGGACGGCCCCCGGGGCGAGCATGTTTGCGATCCGGGCCCCAAGTGCCATGGTGGCCTCCACCGAGTCGGTCGTTCGGGGGAGGAGATCCTGGATCGTGTTGCGTGTCGTTTCGGGCATGGGGGGGAGGGTGAAGCGTAATGCGTGAAGAGGGGGCCGGTGTCGTTTGGCCACGACGTTTCACGCACCACGGGTCATCGGGCATGGATTCGTTGGACCGATTCAGGCTTACCCCTTCGGCCTGAGCGTCGCGACCGGTAGAATCATCTCCTGCATCGAGGCCCCGCCGTGCTGCAGGGTGTCTCGGTAGAGGTTCTCGTAGTGGTGAAAGTTGGTGGGGTACACAAAGTAATAGTCCTGCTTGGCGAAGAGGTAGGTCGTGTTCATGCCGTAGCTGGGCAGCCCAAACCGTTCCGGCTCGCGCACGAAGATGGCATCGTCCTCGTCGCACTTCAGGTTGCTCCCATACTTGTAGCGGAGGGCCGTAGAGGTTTCGCGGTCGCCAATCACCTTGGTCGACTGCAGGCTGCGCACGGCGCCGTGGTCGCTGGTGAGGACGACCGTGCAGTCCGTGTTGGACAGGGCCCGCAGCATGTCGAGAAGCCAGGAGTGCTCGAACCAGGTGCGCGTGAGGGCCCGGTAGGCCTCCTCATCCGGGGCCAGCTCCTTCAGCACGTCCGACTCGGAGCGGCTGTGGGCGAGGATGTCGATGAAGTTGACGACGACGGCACTCAGGTCGTGCTGCGTGAGGTTGGCCGCGTCCTGGGCCAGTTGCTGCCCGTCCTCCCCCGTAATGAGCTTGTCGTAGCGGATGCTCAGGTCCTCGCGGTGGTGCCGGTCGAGCTGGTGCCGAAGCAGGGCGTCTTCGTACTGGTTGCGGCTGTGCTCGCTCTCTTCGCTCGTCTGCCACGCCTTGGGAAAGCGGTCCACGAGGTCGACCGGCAGCATGCCGCTGAAGATCGCGTTTCGGGAGTAGGGGGTCGCCGTAGGCAGGATGCTCATGTAAAAGTCCGTGTCGATGGTGTAGTGCGGCCGGAGCAGCTCGGAAATTTCGAGCCACTGGTCGTACCGCAGGCAGTCGATCACGAAGAAGACGACGGGGCGGTCCCCCGTCTCCGGCAGTACGAACTCGGGCACCACCTCCTGGGACAGCACCGGACGGTTCGGCCCGGGCGCCTCGTCGACACGTCCCATCCAGTCCGGGTACTGCTCCTCCACAAACACCCCAAACTCGCGATCTGCCTCTTCAAATTGGTCCTGGAAGACCTGCCGGGCGCCCTCGTCGTCCGTCAACTCCAGGTCATACTCCACGAGGGTTTGATACAGCTCGACCCATTCGTGATGAGAAAGGGGGCCGCGGAGCCGTTGAGAGATCTCGTTGAACGACTGCAGGTACTGCTGCGAGAGGGCTTCCTGTCGGATCTGCGACTGCTCCAGGAGCCGCTTGCAGGTGAGGAGGATCTGGCTCGGATTGACGGGCTTGGTGAGGTAGTCACTGATCTGGTTGCCGAGAGCGGCCTCCATCAGGTCTTCCTCTTCACTCTTGGTCACGAGCACCACCGGCAGGTCGGGCTGCTCGTCCTTGATGGCGTCGAGGGTCTCCAGTCCCTCCATGCCCGGCATCTGCTCGTCGAGCAGGACCACATCGAAGGGGCGCTGCTGCACCAGGTCCACCGCGTCCGCCCCGTTGGCTACGGTCGAAACCTCGTAGTCCTTCTCTTCCAGAAACATAACGTGGGAGCGGAGCAGGTCGATCTCGTCGTCGACCCAGAGAATTTGGGGGCTCATAGGAGGAAGGGGAACCGTGTCGAGTGCCGACCGAGGGGAACAGAAAGAGGTTGAGGCGCGCCAGAGACTGAACGTGCTGAAGGTTGTTGTACCCGGGGCGTCACGTCGCGTTCAGGAGGCATGCCCTCGCCCGGAGCGAGCCGCTTCGGCAGGTCCAATTTGCCTCCGCGTCCGACTCTACGTCTGCGGCCCGCTGCGTCGCGTCGCGGTCGCCTGGCCCCGACGTTATGCCGAGGCCGCCGTCCGTGTCTACGGGGCCCGCAGTCGATCGCCAGTTCGTTCATGAGCCCTCCCACCACCCATGCCCAAGCCCGAGAACTCATTCGATGCGCTCGCAGGCGTGCCCGTCCACTACGACCGTGCCCCGGACGCCGGGTACGGGACCCGCGGCATTCCCTACACCTTTCACTGCACGGAGTCGTTCGAGGACACCTTGCACGCGGCCTTCGAGGAGCTTTGGGCCGTCTGTCCGCTCGGGCCGGCGGAGGTCATCACCTCGGCCGGGGCGTACGTGGACAAGGGCGGCATGCACGGCGCAGGGCGGGCGTTCGACATCGACGGCATCTTCTGGGCCGACAAGGCGTTCATTACGAACCAGTACCCGAACGATCGAGCCTTCTACCTCGCCGTCGAATCGGTGCTCCGAAAGCACATCGGGACCGTGCTCAACTACAAATTTGACGCCGCCCATCAGGATCACTTCCACGTGTCCGGCCGGGGAGAGCCGGGGTTCGTGGCGGCCCATGAGTCGCGGGTCACGTACTGGCAGATGGCACTGACCCACCTGTTCGATCAGCCCGTGACGGTGGATGGGCGCACGGGCCCGGAAACCAACGGGGCGTCCCGGGCGGTGCTCCGTGCGCTCGGGATTGCGGAGGGCGACGAGGGGGCGACCGAGGAGGGACTGTACCGCGTGCTCGATCGCGTCTGGGACGATCTCCTCGACGCGGCGGCCGAGCGGGGATTTCGGGGCGTGGCGGACGCGACCGAGAAGACGCCGCTCCGCCTTCTCGAAGCCCTCTACGCCACCATTTCAGACGAGCTGGCCGGGCAGGCGAGTCGGAAGGCCATTGAGAGTGCCGTCACCACGTTCGCCCAGCACCCCAAAACCGATGCCTGGCTCGACCAATTCCGCCCCGAATCGTGATCTGTCGTCTGCATGTTGCCATCCGCGGGGGATGCGCGGGGCTCCTCGTTTTGCTCTTTGTCCTCGGGGCCGAGTGTCGGCCGGAGGCCGCGTCGGGCGACAGGGCCTCCGGCCCGGCACGCGGGTCCACCGCCGTCGCTCCGATCGTCGATGTTGGCGAGGGCCAACTGTTTGGGGCGAGCCGGGGCGACGAGTGGGTGTCTGCCGGCCGGGCCGTGGACTACGTGGAGGCGGGGCAAAGCTACAGGCTGATTCAAGGGAACGATACGCTGGGCACACGGGCGGGCTCGGCGTCCGAGCCGCCGAGAGAAACCTGCGACAACCCAGCGGTGCAGATCCGGCCTCGCCCCGCCTCCCCGCGCGACGTGATTGCCGTTGCGGGTTCCTGGCCCCTGCTTCCCCGCGCGCCGCAGGTCCAGGACACCACGCAGGCGGTCTATAAGACCGCGGTCGCGCAGCATCTTCGTGGGCAGGGAATCGAGATTGAGGCCGCGGCCGTGTCCCTTGACCAGGTCCTGCGCGTAGACCTGGACGGGGACGAGACGATGGAGGTTCTGGTCGTGTCGCATCGGGCCCGAGGCTCGGCGACGTCCGCGCAGGCCGGCGACTACGGCCTTGTGCTCCTGCGGACGGTCGTCGACGGGGCGGTGCGGCAACGAGCCGTGGAGGCGGAGTACTACCGGGAGGCGTGTCTTGGAGAGTGCGCCCCCTCCACCTACCGCGTGGCCGCGGTGCTCGACGCGAACGGGGACGAAACGATGGAGGTGGTCACGGCGATGTCGTACTTCGAGGGACGAGGCAAGCGGATCTACGCGATCGACGATGGCGAGCCGGGGCGCGTGCTGTCGTGGCGATGCGGGGTGTGAGGGCGGTGGCACGGGCCGCCGGAGAGAAGACGCGAGGAACGTTGGCCTCACCAAGCCATGCGGTCAACACGATCGCATATCATTGCTCCCACCCCCTGCCATGTCTACTCAGTCGATCGGCCTGTCGGACGAGCTACACGAGTATCTCTTGTCCGTGTCGCTCCGCGAGCCCGAGGTGATGCAGCGCCTCCGGGCGGAGACGGCCGAGCATCCGAAGTCGAACATGCAGATTGCCCCGGAGCAGGGACAGTTCCTCCGGTTTCTGGTTCAGCTGATTGGGGCCCGCCGCACGATTGAGGTCGGCGTCTTCACCGGCTACAGCGCGCTCGCCGTGGCGTCGACCCTGCCCCCGACGGGGACGCTCGTCGCCTGTGACGTGAGCGAGGAGTACACGGAGGTTGCGCGTCGCTACTGGACGGAGGCGGGCGTGGCCGACCGCATCGACCTCCGCATCGCGCCCGCTGAGGAGACGCTCGCGGCGCTGGTCGACGACGGTCAAGACGGGACCTTCGACTTCTCGTTCATCGACGCGGACAAGGAGCGCTACGACACCTACTACGAGCAGTCGCTCCGGCTGCTGCGGCCCGGCGGCGTCATTGTGCTCGACAACGTGTTTCGCGGTGGGCAGGTCGCCGATCCGGACGTGGACGACGAGAGCGTGCGGGCCATCCAGCGCCTCAACGAGAAGATGCACGACGACGGGCGGGTGGACCTGAGCATGCTGCCGCTGGCCGACGGCGTGACGTTGGCTATGAAGCGGTGACTGCGCGCAGGGCGAGGGGTCGGGGTGCAGTTCAAGATGTCTCCTCTGGGAGGGCCTCCATCAGTGGGGCGGTGAGGCCAACGAGGTTGAAGGCGTGCATGTAGTGCAGGATGGCCGCCTTGAGCCGCCACAGCACGAACGCCTCCGCGTCCCGGTACGGCGCCACGTGTTCGTAGAGTTCGGCACGGGCGGCCTGCACGTCCGGGTCGGCCCACACGTAGCGACTGCCCGTCTCCACGAGCCAGCGCTGCCGATCCTCCGGCAGTGCCGTGAAGGCGGTGCCCTGCTCGTCCGGGCGGAGCCATTTCGTCCAGCGTCCGCTGTCGACCACAGCCGTTCGCAGCGCGTCCATGACGCCGGAATCGCCGTCGAGTTGTGCCTCCAGAGCGGCCAGATCGCGCACCGCCGCGGCCTCTACGGCCGAGAGGCCCGGGCCCACGTTGGCCCCCCCCACCCCGCTCAGCGGATAGTCGGCGGGGACATCTACGTCGTCGGTGTAGTGGCCCTTCACGAGCGTGCCGGTCTCCCCAGCGGCGGCCACGAACTGCCGGGCCCGGTCCGCGTCGAAGCGGCCGGAGTCGAGCCGGGTGCCGAGGTCGCCCACGACGAAGGACGGACGGGGCAGGCCGTGGGCATCGAGGGCCGTGTGGAGGCGACGGAGGAACGAGCGCATCCGGTCGGGGGACTGCAATCCGCCCCGGGCCTCGTCGGTCCCCACCTCGTAGGCGAGCGGGGGACGGTCCCGCGCTGCCCGGGCCGCCTCGGCGTGTTGCAGAAGGGAGACGGTGCGCTCCACGAGCGTGCCGAGGGACAGCGGTTCGTCGGGCGCGTCGGGCGGGCCCGCAGCGGGGTCGAGGTGGAGCAGGTCGTACCCGGCGTCGATGCACGCGGTGATGGACCGCTTCGCCTCCCGCATCGCCGCGTCGGGCGAGAGGCCCGCGTCGGCGTGGGCGTCCTTGGCCCAGGGCCCACCGTGGTCGAGGCCGAGAAACACTGGGACCTCGACCCCGAGCCGGTCGGCCTCGTCCGCCACGAAGGCCGCCAGCGCGTCGGGCGTCCAGCCGGTATAGCCGCCGTCGCGATCCACCTGGTTGAGGGTGGCGGCGTAGAGCAGGGGCGTGTTGGCTTCTTTCGCGGCGAGCAGGGCCGCCCGGGCCACGGCCGTTGAGTTGGGGCACACGGCCAGCAGGGTGTGGCGGGGGCCGGGCCGGTCCGGAGCGGACAGGGGGCCGAGGAGGCACTGGCCCAGCACCGCGACGGGGGACGTGCCCCGGGCACGAGCAACGGTGTGGATCCGGTCGTCGAGAGCCGAGGAGCCAGCAGACGCACACATATGGAAGTGGGAATTGCGAGAAGTACGGACTCTACAAACGTGAGGCCGAGAAAGTTGGAATGCTTCTTTCGTGTAATTTCACGCATTTTCGGGCAAAAGCGCCTCCGCGGGGTCATCGAAGCGATTCCGAGGGATTGACAGTCAAAATCTTTAAGATTATATAGAGTGAGCATTCGTGGTAAATTCCGGGGGACGTTTCCCCGATGTGGTTTGCCAAGGTCCATCGTCCGTTTGTCTCTCTCGAAGTTGCCAGGTCACCCATGACGCTACGCTACGTTTCCACTCTCGTGCTCGCTGGTCTCGTGTGGGGCCTTCTTTCGGTGGCCCCGACGCAGGCCCAGCAGGCCGCTACGCTCACCGGAAGTGTCGTCGGCCCGAATGAGAATCCACTGCCCGGGGCCAACGTCGTGCTTCTGGAGTCCGACTACGGCACGGCGGCCGGGCCCGACGGCTCCTACACAATCACGGGCATCGAGCCGGGCTCGTACACCGCCCGCGTCACGTTCGTCGGGTACGAGACCGTCGAGCGGGAGCTTACGCTGAATGCGGGGACGACGACACGGAGCAGGTTCGCGCTGGAGCGAGCGCCGCTGCAGGGCGAGGGCGTAACGGTCACCGTTGGGTCGCGGGC
>NZ_JAZKRW010000045.1:0-21093 GCF_036626415.1 Salinibacter sp. | reverse complement strand
GACCCGGAGTCGGCCGAAGAGGAAGCGTCCACCGACGCCGACCAGAATGAGGCCGGTCCGGACGAGACGGAGAAAGACGATCGCTAGGATCTGGAGGCACCCCTTTTTCGGCACCGCAGGGCGTCGTGAGTCGATCACGGCGCCTTTTGCTGTTTGGGCGCAGGATGTGTGTTGGGGGTGGAAGGCCAAACTGAGATTGAGCTGGGAAACCTGTAGGCCCCCCGGAATTTAAAGGCAGCATGAGCATGCTTCTTGAGTTGCCTCCACCGCTCTGTCCATGATTCAAGCGTCGGCTGTCCCGCAGAAAAGCGAGATCGAGATCGACACGAAGTACGAGGAGCGTCTCGAAGCGCTTTTGGCATGCTGCCGGACTCATCTCCCCACCGTCGACGAGGACATGATCCGCCGGGCCTTCCGGCTGAGCTACTGGGCCCACCGCAACGACTGGCGTGAGTCGGGGGAAAAGTACGTCAGTCATCCCCTCCGCGTGGCGACCATCGTGGCTCGCGACATCGGGCTCGACGACACGAGCGTGGCGGCGGCCCTGCTTCACGACGTGGTGGAGGACACCGAGCTCTCCCTGGACCTGATTCGGGACGAGTTCGGCGACACCATGGCCACCATCATCGACGGGCTTACGAAGATCGAAGGGGTTTTCAGCAGCCAGAAGCTTGGGCAGGCCGAAAACGTCCGGAAGTTGATGCTTTCAATGGCGTCGGACCTCCGCGTCATCCTGGTGAAGTTTGCGGATCGCCTCCACAACATGCGCACGATCGAGGCGCTCCCGAAGAAGAAGCAGCTCCAAAAGGCCAGTGAGACGAAGGAGCTGTTTGCCCCGCTCGCCCACCGGTTCGGGCTGTTCAAGATCAAAAGTGAGCTGGAAGACCTCAGCTTCGAAGTTTTGGATCCCGAGGCGTATACCCACATCGTGGATCGGCTCGAAGAGATGGCCGAGCAGCGGGAGGCCTACATCGCTGCGTTTATCGACCCGCTCGCCGAGCACCTGGAGGAAGAGGGGTTCGAGTTCGAAATCAAGGGCCGGGTGAAAAACGTATACTCCATCCATCGCAAGATGGAGCGGAAGAATAAGCCGATCGATGAGATCTATGACATCTTTGCGATCCGGGTAATCTTGCAGAGCAACGGCAGCAAGGGAAAAGAGGATTGCTGGCGCGTCTACTCGCTGGCAACGGACCTGTACAAACCGCTTCCCGAGCGCTTCCGTGATTTTATCTCGGTGCCGAAGTCGAACGGCTACCAGAGCCTCCACACGACCGTTTTTGGTCCGAAGGGGCGCCGGGTGGAGGTGCAAATCCGAACCCAGGAGATGCACGAGGTCGCCGAGCGGGGTGTGGCCGCGCACTGGAAATACAAGGAGGGGGCAGAGAACGTAGACGAGGAGATGGAGCGGTTTCTCGAGTGGGTGCGCGACCTCCTCGACAATCCGGAGCCGGAGGAGGCCACGGAGTTCGTGAAGGAGTTCCGGCTCAACCTGTACGACGAAGAGATCTACGTCTTTACCCCGCAGGGCGATCTGCTCACGTTGCCACAGGGGGCCACGCCGGTTGACTTCGCGTTCAAGGTGCACACGGAGGTGGGGATGCAGTGCATCGGGGCAAAGGTGAACGGCAAGATGGTACCGCTCTCGCAAGAACTGGAGAGCGGGGATCAGGTCGAGATCATCACCTCGGAGAAGCAAAACCCGAGCCCGGACTGGATCAACTTCGTCGTGACCCACAAGGCGCGCAGCCGCATTCGAAAGTGGAGCAACGAGGAGCGGCGCAAGGCCGTCGAACTGGGCAAAGAGATCTGGGCGAAGAGGAAGGACCAGGCGGACCTTGAGATCAGCGACCAGGACCTCCAGGGGGTGGCCCATGAGCTCAAATTTCCCGACCTCCAGCAGTTGTTCTACGAGATCGGGAAGGGGCTTTACGACCCGGACGAACTCGTCGATTACATAAAGGGCACCACGCGGTCAGAAGACGAGACCGTCGAGGAGCTTGACGAGGAGTCTCTTCGAGAGCAGTACGAGCAGTTTCTCGATGCCGCGCAGGAGACCGAGAAGCAGGCCCTCGTCATCGACGGAGAGGTGCAGAAAGACCTAGCGGTAAACTACGCGTCTTGCTGCAACCCCATTCCGGGGGACGAGGTGTTCGGCTTCGTGAGCAAGACGGGCACGGTGAATATTCACCGGTCGAACTGCCGCAACGCCTCGGACCTGCTCGTGAACAAGGCTGATCGCATCCTGGATGTCGACTGGAGTCACCAAAAGGACGTCCAGTTTGTGGCGGCGCTGCGCCTGATGGGGGAAGACCGGGTGGGGATGGTGAACGACATTACGACGGTCATCTCCAAAAACTTGAAGACGAACATCCGGTCCCTGACAATTGACACCGAGGACGGCATCTTTTCCGGCACGATCATGCTTCACGTCTCGGACCTGGAGCACCTGCAGCGCTTGATTGAGCGCCTCAAGCGCATCGATGGCATCCAGGGCGTGTACCGGTTTAAGGAGTAATTCGGGCCTTCGCTCGCATTCCGACACAAGTTTTTCCCCTGATGGCAGACGAAGTCGATACGGCAACGAAGGAAGACGTGGCCCGCCGCGTGGCCGACATGCAGGACTGTCCGCTGTACGAGGCCAAGGAGCAGGTCCGGTCCGTCCTCACGGCCCTGGGCGACCTCATGATTGAGGCGGACCCGGAGCGGCGGATTGAACTCCGCAACTTCGGGGTGTTTGAGGTAAAGAAGACGAAGGCCAAGCCGACGGCCCGCAACCCCAAGACCAATGAACCGATGTTCGTGCCGAGCCGGCGCAAGACCCTGTTTCGGCCGGGCAAGCGCGTCGAGGAAGTTCTCAAAACGCCGCTCCGCGAGCTGGGCTACGAGGTGCCGGAGGGAAGTGCGAGGCGGAACGACGGGGAGGCCGCGGGGGACGAAGAGTAGCGGTCCCGTGGGGAGGCCAGTCTGTTTGATGCACCGTGTCCGTCAGTCCACTGTGAGTACACTCTCATCCGAGGCCCGTGTCGTCGGGGTCGACGTGGGCACGAAGCGCGTTGGGGTGGCCGTGGCCGATCCCCTGCGCCTGTTTGCCCGGCCGCACGGCACCTACGCGCCGGAGGAAGCCCTCGATGAGCTCCGCACCCTGCGTGCCGAGGACGGGATCGACCGGGTTGTTGTGGGGTGGCCGCTCACCGAAGAAGGGGCCGCGGAGGAGGCCACGGAGATGGTGGAGGCCTATGTGGATCGCATCCGCGACACGCTCGGGACAGTGGAGGTTGTACGGGAGGACGAGCGGTACACCTCCGAGATTGCGAAAGACCTGCTTCGAGAGGCTGGGGTGAGCCAGCCGGGGCGCTACGACAAGGGACGCGTGGACGCGGCCGCCGCCGCGGTTATCCTGCAGGGCTATTTGAATCGGGCGGAGTAGCGTGGGCGAAGCTACCCCCGGCTTTCGATGTGATCCAGGATGCGGTGGGCGATGGTGCGGTTCAGGTCCGGTGCGTTGCCCCACGCCCGGTTGTTCGCGATCACGTTGAGCGTTGCGTTCTGGGCTTCCGCCCGAAAGGCGAGGGCGGTCACGTCGAGTACCATGTCGTGGGCCTGCTCCGTCTCGCTTAGCTCAGAGACAGGCTCCTCGAAGGGATGGGCCGTCGCGTACGCCTCCGCGTACTTCATGTCGCGCGGCGTGAGAAGGCGCGTCACCACCTGCTCGTCCGCTGCAGTCAGCCGCTCGCCGGTTAGAGCCCATTGCCTGCGGAGAGGGGGCAGCCAGGTCCAGTGGCTAAAGACGTGCCCCAGCCCGCGCTCGGCGAGCCAGTCGAAATAGGGGCCTCTCAGGAGGTGCTCGGACCGCAGTTCGATGTGAGGTTGAGGGGCGTCCGGAAGGGTCCCGAAGAAGTCGTCGAGCTGCTGAACGTTTTCGGCGGGGCTCGGGCTGTCGGCCACGCGCTGGTACTCCTGCTGGAAGACGATGCCGTCCAGCCGATCGCCCAGAATGCTAAGGGCAGGCTCATGAAAGGTCTCCACGTAGCTCTCGGCGTCGAGAAAGGTGGGATTGTCCACGAACTGTCCGTCCCGGCGGAGGCTGCGGGCGAAGAACTTCTGCGGGGCCTTGAGGAGGAAAGAGGCGTCCGGGGGGGCGTGCTCGGCGTAGTTGGAGAGGACGTGGTAGTTGGAGCCACGCTCGTCGTTCGCCTCCAGCAGCGGGCGGTAGAACGTGAAGTCCAGCTCGAGCACCTCGAAGTGCTCGAAGTAGTCGCGCACCGATTCGATGGGCACGCGCCGCTCCGTGAACGTCTCGCCGCCCATCTTGCGGGAGCGGGTCGACACGCGATCGGCGTAGCGCTCGGGGGAGTAGATCTGGCCGACCCAGCCGCCGTACCGGTTGCTGGCCGTGCCGAAGCGAACGTGTGGGTGAATCTCTCGAAAGTTGTACGCGTCCACCGCGGTGCGGCGGTCGTCCATCGAAGCGGTGCTCATGGGGGCAGAATGGGACGTGGGGATTATTCGGAAGACGCTTCGGCACCGCGTTTCGTCGAATCGCGTGCCTCGGGGGACATGGCCGTGCGGAGTTTGTCGTAGGTCGTCTGGAGGTCTTCTGGGAGAACCTTGGTGTCTGCCGTAGCGGGCATGAAGTTGGTGTCGCCGTCCCACCGTGGCACGATGTGGGCGTGGAGGTGCTCGGGGATCCCGGCCCCGGCCGCCCGGCCAAGGTTCATCCCCATATTGAAGCCGTCCGGGGAGAGGGCCTCGCGGAGCCACCCCATGCAGCGGTCGAGGGCGGCCGCGAGGCCCTGCTGCTCAGCAGGAGTGAGGGCATCGTACTGTGTGACCTCGCGGTAGGGAAGGATGAGCAGATGGCCGCTGTTGTAGGGGTGCCGGTTCATGATGACGAATACGTGCTCCCCTCGCCACAAGATTAGATTTTGCTCGTCCTGCTCCTCGTGCAGTAGGGCCGTGAAAATCGACTCGTCGGCGTCGGGCTCCCGCTCGTTTGCCTCAGACACGTACGCCGACCGCCAGGGGCTCCACATGCGATCCATCGGGTACTAAGTGTAGAGAAAAAGGCACGAGGCGAGGCTGCGTGTACGAACCCGAACGGACCGGTTCGGTTCAGTCGCATCGGGAGACTTGTCCACTTTTTTTGCCGGAGACGCTCCCGCACAGACACGGCCCCGACGTCGATGGCAATAGGCCCTCAGACCGGATGTCCTCCGACCCCGTCTACGCCGACCTCCACACCCACACCCACTGCTCCGACGGGACCCTTCCCCCAGACACACTGGTGCGTCGGGCCGCGGAGCGGGGCGTGGAGGCGCTCGCGGTGACCGACCACGACACGACGGCGGGTCTGAAGGACGCCCGCAGGGCGGCCCACGCCCATGACATTCGGCTCGTGACGGGCGTGGAGCTCAGCACAGAGGTTGACGGCCACGCAGTCCATCTTCTGGGCTACGGGTTCGCCCCGGGACATCCGGTCCTGGCCGACTATCTTGCGTCGTTTACGGCCCGACGCCGAGAGCGTCTCCGCCGGATGGTGCAGCGGCTCGCGGATCAAGGGATCGATGTCTCTTCCGACACGATAGACCGGCATGTGGGGGCGAGTGCAGCGCCGGGCCGTCCCCATCTCGCCCGGGCATTGACGGAAGGGGGACACGTTGACACCTATCGCGATGCGTTCGAACAGTACCTTGGTGCGGAGCGGCCCGCGTATGTGCCGGCGCCGACCCAGCCCGCAGGGGAGGCCATCGACGCGGTCCACGCCGCGGGCGGCGTCACAGTGGTCGCCCACCCCGGCCAGTGGATGCCAAGCACCGTACTCCGGACCCTTCGCGACCGGGGGCTGGACGGCATCGAGTGCTACGCGTCGAGCCATCCCGAGTATCTCGTCGACTACTACCAGAAGATTTGCCGGAGCCACGCGTTGCTAATGACGGGTGGTTCCGACTATCACGGGGGGACGGGGACAGAAAACACGGAACTCGGCAGTGTAGGGCTCACCCGTGGCCCGTGGGAACGATTCGAGGACGCTGCTCTGTAACAGCGTCGCGTAGATACATCACCCTTTGGCTTCCGACCATCCGCGCAATGCCCACCCATCTCGAAGGCGACCTCGTCGTCAACGGCCACCGTTTTGCCCTCGTCGTGGGCCGCTTTAACGAGCACATCACCGAAAAGCTGCTCGACGGGGCCCTCGACACGCTGGAGCGCCACGGGGCCGACCGGGACGACGACGTCACGGTCGTTCACGTGCCGGGCTCCTGGGAAATCCCCGTCGCGGCCCAGAAGTGCGCGCGGTCGGGCACCTACGACGCGGTCATTTGTCTGGGGGCCGTCATCCGCGGCGAGACGCCCCACTTCGACTACGTGTGCTCGGGGGCCACGAGCGGGACGATGCAGACGGCGCTCGATACGGACGTGCCGGTGCTGTTCGGCATTCTGACGACGGATACCGTCGACCAGGCGATCGCGCGTGCGGGGTCGAAAGCGGGCAACAAGGGCCGCGAGGCCGCGGAGGCTGCCATCGAAATGGCGACGCTCATGCCAAAGCTTGACGGCGAGCACCGTGCGTCTCAGTGAGCCGGAAGGGGTGCACGGAAAGTTCACGGCGCGACGGGGGCCGTGGCGGGATCGTGACGAAACGTATCGGCGCGAATGTGCGTCCGAAGTGGTACCCAAAAAGGCCACCGCCTCGTACACGGTGGGTGTAGCTCAGTTGGTTAGAGCGCTAGGTTGTGGTCCTAGAGGCCGTGGGTTCAAATCCCACCACTCACCCTGCTTTGATCCCGGAGCGACGGGATCGCACCTGATGCCGCGTTCGTCTAGCCTGGTCTAGGACGCCGGCTTTTCACGCCGGTAACACGGGTTCAAATCCCGTACGCGGTACCATTTCGTTTGTCCCACGGCGCCGGAGGAGTGCCTCCGGGGCCCCTTTTTTTGGGACGGTACTTCTTCTCGGGCGATGGTTTTTACGCCGGAGCGAGGGAGTGTTCAGCAACGGCTTCGAGCATGTCATCGTAGTCTTCCGCGTGAGAGGCCCAATCGAGTGGGGCGGGCATCTGGCGCAGCGTGTCGGGCGGAAGGGGGCGCTCCTCCCGTTCCAGAATGGAGCGCAGCACCTCGAAAAGGTGGTCCTCGTCGTCATACAACACCGGGGCATGGAGGAGGGGACGGTGGTGCGTCTCGGGGATGAGCTCGGGGTAGCTGAGGCGGTTGGGCAGGACCGGGTGGCAGCCGCAGTAGATGGCCTCCTGAATGGCCGCCCCGAAGAACTCGTGCCGGGCCGTGGACACCACCACGTCGGCCCGATGCAAGAGGCGGCTGTACGCGTCGAAGTCCTCGGCGTAGCCGTAGTGCAGAATGCGCCCCGCGTAGCGCTCGAAGGCCCGCTCGAACTCCTCCGGCTGCTCGTAGAAGTGCTTGCCGGCCAGAATGAGTTGAAACGGCACCCCGGCGTCGTCGAGTCGGTTCATCATTCGAAAGAAGCCCGACGGGTTCTTGTCGTACTCCCATCGCTGGTTCCAGAGCACGATGGGCGGGGAGGTGCCCCGGGGGGTCCGTTCGGTGCGGGCCCCCGCGTACTGGTCATGGGCACGCAGGTCGAGGCCCGGGTGGAGCACCGTGCTTTTGTCGCGGATGTCGCGCACGGTGTGCATGTTCGTAAAGTCCGGGAAGTCGCGGAGAAGTTGAGGGAGCGCCTCAATGAATTCGTCGAAGTGGGACTGCGTGTTGAACACAACCCGGTTGGCGGCCAGGGCCGAGAGGTAATTCGTGATGGCGTAGGCCCGCTCCCGCTCCTCGTCGGGCGGCACCGGGTAGGTGAGCTGGTTCTCGTGGAAGTACGCGACGGCCGGCACGTCGCTGAGGTGGGGACGGGCGAGAGACAACACAGCCGGCAGGTTGACCAGGTCCGTGGCGAAGAGCAGGTCGGGCTGGAAGCCGCCCTCCACGACCGAGCCCACCTTCTGGGCCAACGTCACGCCGCCCCCTTCCATGCGCCACTGCCAGAAGCGGCCCGGCATGGTCACCGACCGGACGTCATGCGCGCTGTGCTCGGCCAGCCCATCCAGAAAGCGACGACGCGATCCGCTATACCAGGGTTCGAGGGCGAGAATGTTCATCGGCGGGCGGACGGCAGTACAAAGAGGGGGCGGAGGCGAGCGGCTACCGCTCGTCAAGACGCTCGCGCAGGGCTTCGTCCTCAGCGGGGGTCGCCGGACGCACGATCGCGATGGACCGCTCCTGAAGGGCCCGGCGAAGGGTGGGGTCCCGCACCTCTTCGGGCGTGATGAAGGACTCCTCCCCCGGGTCGAGACGAAGCGGGCGGGACGACATCGACACCTCCACGGCCTCGGATCCACTGTTTTTGATAAGCATGCCACGTCGAATCCGGTCAGACATCGGCCCCAGCGCGTGCGTGAGAGACGGAGTGGTGAGAGCGTTCTCGGTAAGAATCGGAGAACGCCCGAGCCTCTTCATGTTGACTCCACACCCGAAAACCTATACACTACCGGGTAGGGTTGCACCCCGTCGGCGGCATTTTATTGAAAATCTGTCCTTCTGGCCGGCTGGATTGCGGGTCGGCAGGGCGAGGTGCGCGATGTCTCTTCGATCTTCACGGTTCTTGGGCGTCGCCCAATTCCTGCGCGATCTCGGACGGGGCCTGCTCAATGTGGTCTATCCACCGCGGTGTCTCGGGTGTGGGGCCCGGCCGCAGTCGGTGCGGCTTCCGCTTTGTCCGCAGTGCCTGCAGTCGCTGGGGCGGGCGCCCGAGATGGGCGTGGCCGCCCGGTTGGATCGGCTGCCGGTGGGGGGAGGGGTGTTCGATGGGGCGCTGGCGCTGTGGGTCTTCGACAAGGGCGGGACCCTGCAGGCTGTTCAGCATGCGCTCAAGTACCAGAACCGCCCGCGCTACGGCGTGCCACTGGGCCGGCTCATGGGAACCGCCTTTGCGGACCGATATCCTGCCCCCGACGGCGTCGTGCCGGTGCCGCTTCATCGGACACGACGGCTAGAGCGGGGGTACAACCAGAGCGCCCCCCTCGCAGAAGGCGCGGCGGAGGCGTTGGGCTGTCCCGATTGTCCCGGGCTCCTGACCCGCCCGCATCCCACACGGTCACAGACGGGCCTGTCCCGTGCGGAACGCTGGCAGAACGTGCGCGACTCCTTCTCGGCCGATCCGGCGGCGGCCGAGGGGCGCTGGCTGCTGGTCGACGATGTGCTCACGACAGGCTCCACCGCCGTGGCTGCCGGCCAGACGCTGGCCGACGCAGGGGCCGACGCCCTCTATCTCATGACGCTCGGCCTCGCCCGGCAGTGACGTGCACCCTGCGGGCCTCTACGGACTAGGAGGCCGTGCTCGTCGCTTGTCCTTGCAGCTTGTTGGCGTGCTTCTTTCGGAGCTTGGCCACCTTCGGAGAGATGACGGCCTGGCAGTAGGGCTGCGACGGATTGCGCTCGTAGTAGTCCTGGTGCTTGTCCTCGGCCTGGTAGAAGGTGTCCAGGGGGTCCACTTCGGTCACGATCGGGGCCCCAAAGACGCCGTCGGCCTCCAGGTCGTCGATGAGGGCCTCGGCGACCTCCCGCTGCTCGTCGTCGTGGTAGAGAATGATTGAGCGGTACTGCGGGCCCACGTCGGCGCCCTCCCGGTCTTTGGTCGTCGGGTTGTGGATGGTGAAGAAAATTTCCAGGAGATCGCGGTACGCAATGACCGACGGGTCGTAGGTCAGCTGTACCACCTCGGCGTGGCCGGTGGTGCCGTTGCAGACCTGCCGGTATGAGGGGCTTGGAACGTGGCCCCCCGCGTAGCCGGAGACAATGTCCGTGACGCCATCCACTTCTTCGTACACCGCCTCTAAGCACCAGAAGCAGCCGCCCCCGAGGGTTGCGTGGTTGAGACTCGACACAGGTTGAATGGAGGGTTGTGAGAAGAACGGACCTTGTCCAATGCATTCGGGGGAGCCCTGTTGCCGAGCAAGAGGGGAGAAAAATACGGATGGCACACTCGTTACGAGCAGGCCTTGAAGATTCACGGATGACTAACACCTGTGAGACTGCAAAGAGGCCTCCATCCCATACTTTTAGAATGTGGTCTCCGATACCGTAGCTTTCACCACGGTCTCGGATCCATGACTGGAGCCGTTTCATCACCTCTCATTTCTCCCTTCTTCCCCCATGGCCATTGAACGCACCCTTGCCATCCTCAAGCCCGACTGTGTCCGCAAGGAAAAGATCGGCGAGGTTCTTCGCCGCATTCAGGACGCCGGGTTTCAGATCCGCGCCATGAAAATGGTTACGATGTCGAAGGCCGAGGCCGAAGGCTTCTACGCGGTCCACAAAGACAAGCCGTTCTTCGGCGACCTGACCGACTTCATGTCAAGCGGGCCGTGCGTGCCTGTCGTCCTCGAAAAAGAAAACGCCATCGCGGACTTTCGTGAACTGATTGGGGCGACCGATCCGGACGAGGCCGCGGAGGGCACCATTCGGAGCGACTTTGCGGGGTCCATCCAAGAAAACATTGTCCATGGATCCGACTCCCCATCGAATGGACAGAAAGAGGCGGCCTACTTCTTTCCCGAGCACGAGATCGTTGCCAACTCGTGAGCCTGCAGGCATTTCGTACCGGACCGGGGCGGCGCAAGGCCCTCTTCTTGGCCCTCGGACTTGTGGCCCTCGCGCTCGCAGGCTGCAGGGCGGAGGCCCCGCCTGCGCCGGTGCAATCCGGGGCCGAGGTGCTCGCGGCCGACGACTTTGCCTCCCTTTCGGGCCAGCGTGTGGGGCTGATTGCCAACCACACGACGCGCGTTGACACGTCGCACCTGGCCGATCGCCTCGCGGCGGCCCCGAGTGTAGAGCTCGGGGCCATCTTCGCGCCGGAGCACGGCTTTCGAGGCACGGCGGGGGCGGGCGAGGCCGTGGACGATGGCCGCGATCCCCGCACCGGCGCGCCGGTCTACAGCCTCTACGGCGACACGCGCCGACCGACGCCGGAGAGGCTCGCGGGACTCGATGCCTTGGTGTTCGACGTGCAGGACGTGGGCGCCCGGTTCTACACGTACATCACCACGATGGGGCTGTCGATGCAGGCCGCCGCCGCGGCGGACCTCGAGTTTGTGGTGCTGGATCGCCCGAATCCCCTCGGGGGAGGCTACACGGACGGGTTCGTATTGGAGCCGGACCACGCCTCGTTCGTGGGGCGGTACCCGATTCCGATTGCGCACGGCCTGACGATCGGGGAGCTGGCCCGCTACATCCGGGCCGAACGGCTCCTTCCGGGCGTGGGGCGCCTCGACCTGTCTGTGGTCGCGATGGAGAACTGGACGCGCAGCCTGCAGTGGCCGGACACGGGCCGTGAGTGGAGCCCCCCGAGCCCGAACCTGCCGACCTGGGAAACCGCACTGCTGTACCCGGGGATGTGTTTTTTTGAGGGCGTGCGGGTCAGTGAAGGGCGCGGGACAGAGCGCCCGTTTCGTCAGATCGGTGCGCCGTGGTCGCCGGAGGCGGCACAGCAGGTGGTCGATACGCTCCGCGCCCGCGACCTGCCCGGAGTGAGGGTGGACACGACGGCCTTCACGCCCCGTTCCATGTCCGGGGCCCCGGCCCCACGGTTCGAAGGGGAACGGGTCTACGGGTTTGAGGTGCAGGTGACGAATCGGCGCGTCGTGGAGCCGGTAAAGGTTGGCATTCACGCCCTCCATGCGATGTACCACCGGGCCCAGGCCCGAGGCGACACAGCCTTTGTGAGCCGGCCCGAGCACCTTGCGCGGCTGGCGGGCACCGATCGGCTGCATACGCAGCTCCGGCACGGCGCGCCCCCGGAGGCACTCATTGCATCCTGGACGGACGCTGTGGAGACCTTTCGGAACCGACGGGCCGCCGCGTTGCTCTACGACGAGGAGGGAGCGAAGCGCTAGTCATTGGTCCTCTCCGGCGATCTCCTCGCCTGGAGCCCACAGGAGCGCATAGATAATTTCGGCGTACCCGCCCAGGATGAGGACGGGGGATACGTAGAGAGAAATGAAGCCCTGATATGCGTTTTCGAGGTACATCGTCACGAAGCCCGTCACGATGAGCGCCACGCCAATCAGAAGGAGCATGTAATTCCAGTTCTCGAAGACGAGGATGCCGGATCGGTCTTGGCGCCGAGAAGACTTGGGCATGGGGCAGAGGGAATTAAGAACGTGAATCAACCCGCCAAGGCGGTGACGGAGCGAGACTCTCCAGAGAGGCTTGCGTTATCAAGACAAGGAAACCATGGGTCTTTGGGGGAGGTTCCAGCCGCCATCGTCTCTCGCCTCCTTAATGCGCACCGCAATGCATCGCTGGTATGTCCTCGTGACAGGGCTTCTGCTCTTGCCCGGGCTTCTGCCGGAAGGGGGTGAGGCACAGCCCCTCGCGCCCCAAATTGATTCGCTGCTTCAAGAGCGTCGGGCCGCCCATGCGTTTTGGGGCATCAGTATTTACGACCTTGAGCGGGACAGCCTGTTGTACGGGCGGAACGAGGACCGGGGCTTCCTGCCGGCGTCGAACCAGAAGTTGTTTACCACGGCCGCGGCGCTCGATCTGCTGGGGCCGGAGCACCGGTACGAGACGACGCTCACGTTCGACGGGACGACGCGGGACTCGGTGATGCAGGGCGACCTGCGCCTCGTCGGCTCCGGAGACCCGACGTTCGGAAGCACGGCCCTGGCGCGCACGGATCCCCTCCGCGAGTGGGCCGAGCGCCTGGCCGAGATGGGCGTCCGTCGGATTGAGGGACGCCTGGTTGGGGATGGCCAGGAATTTCTGGATGGCTTTTACCCGGACGGCTGGAGCGTGAACTACTTGACGCGACAGAAGGGACAACAGATGGGCGTCCGCGCGGGAGGGCTCAGCTACCGGGACAACACAGTGCCCGTCACGGTCCGCGCGACGCAGCCCGGGGCGCCGCCCGAGGTCCGCATCCAGCCCGAGGGCGTGTTGTCGGTGCAGAACGAGGCCGTGACGAGTGAGCGGTGGCGGGGAAGCACGCTGTTGATCAACCGGACCTTTTCCACCAACAAGATCGTCCTGACCGGCTCGGTGGCGCGATCCTACGGTGGGGTGCGCAACGTACCGGTGAGCGACCCGACGGCCTTTACGATCCGCATCTTTCGAGAGCGTCTCCGGAACGCCGGCATCGAGACGGACTTGGAGCTCGTCAACGCCGCTGCGCTCGAGGCGTCGTCCGGGGAAGGGGAGCTCTTATTTGTGCACCTGTCGCCCCCCCTGTCGGAAATCGTGGAGGAGATCAACAAGCAGAGCAACAACTTCTACGCGGAGCAGGTCCTCCAGACATACGGATGGGGCGGGTCTACACGGGGGGGGGTTCGGCGGACCGAGTCGTTCCTGCGGCGGGCCGGAATTGACACGCGGGCCCTTTCCCTCAACGATGGATCGGGGCTGTCCCGCAAAAACCTCGTCACGCCCCGATCCGTGCGGGCGCTGCTGGCCCATATGGATGCCCACGCGGCCGGCGATGTCTTTCGCAGGTCGCTGCCACGCGGTGGAGAGCGCGGCACGACCCTCCGTTCGCGCCTTGGCCGCACGTCGGTCTGGGCCAAAACGGGATCCCTCGCCTTCATCCGGGGGCTGAGCGGGTACGTTGAGCGTCCGGGTGGGGGACGTGTGGCGTTCACCCTGTTTGCCAACAACTACACCGGCCCGTCCTATCAGATCACACACACGATGGATGACATCGTGCGGCTGTTGGCGGCCCCTCCTCCGTCCTGATGGACCCGCGGAGTGCTTGTGCGTCACGCCCGTCGATTTTCCCTGTATGTCCCGTTCTGTACGTCGCCTTCTTGCCGCGGTTGGAGTGTTTGGGCTGCAATGGCTCATTGTGGGCCGCCTGCGCATTTACGGGGCCTATCCGGACGCCGTGCTTCTCTTCCTGGGGTGGTACGCACTGCGGGAAGGGCGCTGGCGCGGCACCCTGGCAGGCGCGGGGCTCGGGGTCGCTCTGGACGTGGTCTACGGGACGTGGGGCATCCACATGTTCGTGAAGGCCCTGATCGGATTTCTGGTGGGCCGGTTTGCGGTGGAGGAGCACACGCCCCTCATCATTCGGCCGCAGCAGGCCCTTCTGGGCGGGCTCGTGGTGGCCCTGCTGCACAACGGGCTCTTCGTCGTGTTTGTCGCGCTGCAGTCCCAGGCCACGACGGGCTTCCTGCTGTACGGCCTGTGGCTCGGCTCGGCGGTCTACACGGCCGCCATGGGGGCGGTCGTGGCGCTCTTCGCACGGTGAGGCCCCAGCCGCGGCGCGACGGGAGCGTCCTGCGTCCGGGTCAGGCGACCGTCACGTCAATCAGGTCGTCGAACGCGGACAAGACCCGCTGGCGGACGGGGGAGCGTTCGTCCATCGGCGTGAGGGGGAGGCGCACGTGCGGCTCCATCCGGCCGAGCGCGGCGCAGACGTCTTTGATTGGCACCGGGTTCGTCTCCAGGAAGCAGGCGCGCATGGCCGGCAGAAGCTCGGCGTGTCGTTCGCGGGCCGTCGCCAGGTCGCCCTCGAGCGCGGCCTGCACAAGCGCACAGAACGGCTCCGGCAGGGCGTTGCTGATGACGGAGACGGCCCCGTCCCCGCCCATGGCGAGGAGGGGGAGCGCCATCTCGTCGTCGCCGGCGTACACCCCGAAGCCGTCCGGCCGATGAGACAGAAGGTCGTCGATCTGCTCGATCTCGCCGGAGGCCTCTTTGATGCCGACCACATGTGGCACCGTTTCGGCCAGATGAAGCGCGGTCTCGGGAGAGATGTTGAAGCTGGTGCGCCCGGGCACGTTGTAGAGGATGATCGGCGCCTCGGCGGCGTCCGCAATGGCCTTTACGTGCGCCGCGAAGCCCGCCTGGGAGGGCTTGTTGTAGTAGGGCCCCACCACCAGCAGGCCATCAGCCCCAGCGTCCACCGCCGCTTTTGAGAACGCCACACTTTCGTCGGTGTTGTTGGTCCCGGTGCCGACGACGACCGGCACCCGGCCGTCCGCCGCGTCCAGGGCGGCGTCCACGAGTTGGCGCCGTTCCGCTTCTGTGATGGTGGGGTTCTCGCCGGTGGTGCCCAGCACGACGAGGGCCGAGACGCCTCCCTCGATTTGATCGTCGATCAGGCGTCGGAAGGCGGCCTCGTCGATCGCGTCGTCGGGCGTGAAGGGGGTCACCAGGGCCGGGGCCACGCCGCGGAAGAGCAGGTCGTGTGTCATGGGAAAAGACGTCGTGTTGGTCAGTGGGAAGAGGGTGCAGTCGACGGAGGGATCGGGTCAGTCATTGAGCCAGTCGTCCAGCACGTCGTCCAGCGTGAAGAGCCCGGTGCGCCCGCTGAGCCACTCCGCGGCCCGCAGAACGCCCGCGGCGAATCCACGGCGATTCTTGGCCCGGTGGCGGAGCGCAACCCGATCGAAGGGGCTATCGAATCCGACCGTATGCTCCCCGAACGCAGTCCCGGCACGGGTGGAGCTGACGTGCACGGCCGAGGGGTCGATGCGCTGGTGCTGCGTCTCCGGCTCGACGTGGTCTTTGCGGTCGAGCCCGTCCACAATCTGTTTGGCGAGCATCTGGGCCGTGCCGCTGGGGCTGTCCGCCTTCTTCGTGTGGTGAAGTTCTTGCACGAATGCGTCGTAGTCGTCGAGTTCGTCCATGAGCCTCGTGACGTGGTCGAGCGCCCGGGACAGCACCGCGACGCCAATCGAAAAGTTGGGCGCGTACAGCACGCTGGCGTCGTGTTGTCGGACGAGGGCCTGGACCTCGTCGAGCGCATCGTACCACCCGGTTGTGCCCATCACCAGGGGCACCTGCCACTCGCAGCAGCGCCGAAGATGCGGGACCGCCAGCTCGGGACGGGAAAAGTCGACGGCCATGTCTGCATCTCGCACAGCGGAGCGGGACGCGTTCAGGAAGGGCTGATCGGAATGAAAGCGGGCGACGACCTCGTGGGATTCGGCCTCGGCCTCCCGAGCCACGGCCTGCCCCATCTGTCCGGTGCCAACGAGTGCAAACCTCATAGAGGGAGAGAATGGTGAACATGAGTACGACGGCATTCATACGGACCGCGGATGCCTCTTGTTACCCCGGCCCCGCCCGGGGACGCTTCCGCAGACGGTCCGGACAAATTCGATGAAACGACCTCCAAACTCCACTGCGCGGGAACGTCAGAATGGGACTGAAGTACAGCCCTATCGGACAAAAAACAGCGGCGTCGCAGCCGACTCCGAAAGCACAATCATTCTGGGGCCATAGCTCAGTCGGTAGAGCGCTTGCATGGCATGCAAGAGGTCCGGGGTTCGAATCCCCGTGGCTCCACTTTTGGGTGCCCCGAGCCGTGACCCTCCCCCCGCCCCGCGGCTCTGGGGCACCTATTTTATTGCCTGAACGCGTGCTGGCGAGGACATCCCACCATCCCTCGAAGCCTGAACGCGTCTGCCATCGCTCCCTGTGTACTCGGTCCGGTCTGAGGGCCGGTCGGGCTTCTTCCGAAGGTTCGCTCCTACACAGACGCTAGGTTGTATACAGTGCCCGGCCGCAGCCTCTTCCTTTTTCGGCGTGACCTCCGGCTGGCCGACAACACAGGGCTGGCCCGGGCGTGCCGCTGGTCGGACGAGGTCGTACCGGCCTTCATCTTCGACCCGCGACAGTGCGACCCTGAGCAAAACTCGTTCTTCAGCGAGCACGCGTTTGCGTTCATGATCCGCTCGCTGAAAGAGCTCCAGCGGCGCCTTCGAGAGCGGGGCGGGCGGCTGTTCGTCTTTGAGGGCGACCCGGCTGAGATTCTCAGCAGGCTTATCTCCAGCGGCGACATCTCGGCGGTCCACGTCAACAGAGACTACACGCCCTTCTCGCGGCGCCGGGACGACAAGCTGCGCTCGGTGTGCCGCGAGCAAGGCGCGCAGTTGCAGTCGTCGAACGCTCTTCTTCTGACTGAGCCCGAAGAGGTCCAGCCCAGCGGCGGAGGGGCCTACCATACCTTTACCCCGTTCCGGAGGCGCGCGCAATCCGTGCCCACCCCATCGCCGAGGGGCAAAGTGGAGGGGCCGTTCTGTGATAGCCCCCTCTCGGTCGAAACGATTCCCCTGGAGAAGTACGATCGCAACTCTACGGACGCCCTGCGGGCAGAGGGGGGACGGGCGGAAGGAATTGCGTTCCTCGAGGAGGTCGAGACGCTTGGGGCCTACAGAGACGCCCGTCACCAGCCGGCGCAGGAGTCGCTCACGGCCCTCTCGGCGCACCACAAGTTCGGCACCATTTCCATCCGGGAGTCCCTCTACGTCGTGAAGAAGGCGTTTGAGGACTACCACAAGTTGATCAGTCAATTTTACTGGCGGGACTTCTACACCCATCTCCTCTTCCACCGTCCCGAACAGCTCACCACCTCGCTCCGCCCCATTGGTCGCCACATGCCGTGGCGCAACGAGCGGGGCGAGTTCGACCGCTGGCACAAGGGCATGACGGGCGTGCCCTTCGTCGATGCCGGCATGCGCGAGCTGCGGACCACCGGCTACATGCACAACCGGGTGCGCATGGTGGTCGCCAGCTTTCTCACGAAAGACCTGCTCATTGACTGGCGCTGGGGCGCGCAGCATTTTGCGCGGACGCTCACCGACTACGATCCCGCCGTGAACGCCGGCAATTGGCAGTGGGCCGCCTCGGTGGGCACCGACTACCGGCTCCGCATATACAACCCCTACGCCCAAGCCGAAAAGCACGATCCCGAGGCCCAGTACATCAAGCGCTGGGTGCCGGAGCTCCGGGACGTGAGTGCCGACCGGTTGACCTCCGGTCACCAGGTGGACTTCTCGGGGGCGGCCCCAGGCTACCCGGTGCCGATTGTTGACCGGAACGATGCCTACCACCGCGCGAAGGACGCATTTGATGAGGCCAACCAAGCCTCAGGGCAAGTCCAGTGAGACTGAGTCTGCACCCTGGGGCAGCCCACGCGCTCGTCGCGGGCGGCGGGCGGTCTGCCGGGCCGTTTTTGTGAGCGGCAGTGCGTCCACTAGGCCCAGTGGGAGAGGACCTGGTAGACGGGTCTTGGGACCGGAGACAAGCACTCTCTGCCAAATCTACTCAGGACCTACGCCAAATCTTTGTGGAGAGACTCTTGCACTGGGGCGCAGCGTACCGTACAATGAGGTTGTGCGTTGCGCACGGAAGCCAACCAGCTGTTGACCTTCGGGTCGACCGGCTTGTTTGTGCCTCCTGCGTGACGCCTTTAAAGCCTGCTCGACAGCATCCTCCCCCGCCCAGCTGTCGATGCAGGCTTTTTTGTGTTGGGGGCCACCTCTGACGTCTCACCTCTCTTCAATTTTCCCCCTGGCCATCATTGCTCGCCCCCTCAATCCAGGATCCCACAGGGCGTCGGGCCTTGGGGGGATGCGCCCGGTGCTCCGGTCCGGTTGAGCCTAGGCACGTTTTGAGCGGTGGTCTCTCGCGCAGGTCTGCAGGACGAGATGGGAAGCGACGGCTGCGTCTCGAGGTCACGTTGGGGGAAGCCGGAGGGCCGGCGGTCCCTCTCAGGGGCTACCGAGGCGACCGTGTTGTGGGGGGCGGTCGGTCTTGGCGGTCGGAGGACTCGTTGTCGTCCCAGAAGTAGTGCACCAGCAAGGCATAGAGGACCGACGCGATGCCAATCTCAACAAACGTCCAGAACGACCACGCAGCAGGGGTGCCGACGAGGTAGTTGAAGAGCGCCGTGACGGGAAGAAGCACCAGGACGAATATCCCAGCGCGAACTGCTCCTCTCTGGAGTGGGGGTTTGGAGCGGAGGTTGAGAAGGTATTTGAGCATGCGCGTGAGGGGGCAAAAGGGGCAATCGATAAAAGGCGGGGCGTGTGCCCCGTGCCTCGGAAGACGCCATTCTCTTCGAGTACAGGGTACAAATCTTCTCTCACTCGTGCCAAACACTTATCTCTCCGGAGGAGATTGTATACGACAGAATTCCGGTCAGGAGTGAGCGGCCCCGTTGTTGAAAGAATTTGGTTAGGTCCCAATCCTTTGGGTTTTCGGGACGAGTCTTCCGTTCTGGACGCCTTTGCTCTTGCCCCCCGGCTTGAGAAGTGGGTCCGCCGGTTGTTTCCGGCGTTGTGCCGGGCGTGGCTCCAAGCCAAAACTCACAACTCTCGGACGCGACCTAAAATTCAATCGTCTGAATGGGGCCACCCCCGGAGCACTTTGAGTGCAGCGGCGATGTACTTTCAGAGAGAACCTCGCGGAGTGGCGCTGGAAGATGGCCTTCGAGGCAGCACTGCGCCGACCTGCCCCTGACGCGTTTGACGAGACCTTTCAGCCGATCGGGGTGGCCTCTGGAAGAGTCACCGCGCGGACATTGTGTCGTGCATAACGGGGAGTCTCACCATCAGGCAGGCGTCGTGCTTTCGCCCTTGGGCATTGCGTTCCCGCCGGCTTTCGTGCGAGGGGCCTGTGACGGCCGTATGTGTCTCCTCGTCCCCGAAGGCCGAGCGCTTCTTCGTCTGCCGGTCGGGTCTAGCGGCCCGCTGCCTTCCCACAGCGTGGGCAGTACAGTTCGTCGTTTGGGCCCTTCACCCAGCCCCGCTCTTGAAGAACAACCTCTGGCGCGTTGGGCGAATCGGGATTGGGATAGAGGCCGCGCGCATCCTCTCGCGTCACTGTTGACCCGGTGGGGCAACCAGCGCACTCGTACGAAGAGGGGTATGAGACGTCTGGCATAATTTACGAAGGACTGAGGGAAAAAGGTCGTTCGCTGAAGACATCAGGGTCCCTCCGCCGTGGCGGCAACCACAGTGGACGTGGCCCGGGGTGATGCCTAGCAGGCAAACTGGGCTGAATTTAGGTGCATGTTCTGCACTAAAGCTAACGAGACCGTCCCCCGGGCCGTCAAGGCGCATCCGTAACGGAGTCGACAACTCAAGACTGTTTGGGGCTCTGGCTGCATTGAGGCGGTCACGAGCCGGAGCGGCCGCGAGCCTCATCTGCGTAGACCGCTGGGCTCACGAGTTTGGGGATGGTCCACATCGGGAGGACACATGGGTTCGGCGGGGTTTCAGAATATGAGCAGAGAGCACCCCGGATCGTGTCTTTAAGCCATTTACGGCGCGCCTCCATCGTTACGGCTCAAAAGTGGTGATCACAAAAATGACCAGGGGCTCATTCCCTGTGTTGCGGACCGCGTGGTACGCACTTCCGCGCACCGTCGTGATCGTGCCCGTTTCGATGGGGTACCTGCGTGCCGCGGCTTCCGCGTGGTCTTTCTCCAGGTAGGCCCCCGTGCCCTGCATCACGACATAGAGCTCCTGTTCGTTGCGGTCGCCGTGCGTATGAAAGCCGACACTGTCTTCTTCGGTGGGAAGCACCATGTAGGCGCCGATTCGGTTGTTCACAAGGTCCCCCTCTTCAAACATTTGCAGCAGGTACGTGGCGCCGGAGCCCCCGTACATTTCCGTCCGCTTATCGTATCGGACGGCCGACCGGGGCTCGGCGCCGTAGTGGTAAACGGTCGTATCCAGCACCTCGTCGAGCAGGGCGTCGAGGCGCTGTCTTTCATCGGAGGAGAGGGGGTGGCGCTTGCGTGCCATGAAAGTGGGAAGCGGTGGAGAGAGAATCGGGACGAAGGAGGGGGACGCCGCTTTCAGAACGCGCTGCGGCACGGAGCAGAGACAGGGCAGGTTTCCGCCCCGGCAATCTTCTCACACTTCTTGCAAGTGGTGAGGACTGACGCGGGACCGTGGCACTGCGGATCTACAGGTCTGCAACGTGTGGCATCCCATGTCTTTCCGCAAGCGTCCGTGGGACGGGGGCGTCTGCAACAGTGGCATTGCGAGTGCCCCATCCCGAGGACACGCGTCGGGACGAGCAGTCGAACGCCTCGGCCCATCAGATCAGGAAATCAGAGCGGCAAATGCGCAGGGCCCGAACGGGGAAGGGCGGGCGTTGACCCGCCTCCGGGAACGAAACCGCGAAAGAACAAATGGGAGAAGCTGGAGCACGTCCCAGTCCCTCCCCCATCCCAAAAGAAAAGCCCCTGAGCCGCCACAAAAGGCGATTCAGGGGCTTGTGTTGTGGAGATGCCGGGAGTCGAACCCGGGTCCGTGTAGCCGCACAGGCAAACCT
>NZ_JAZKRW010000044.1:0-21122 GCF_036626415.1 Salinibacter sp. | reverse complement strand
CCGTGCTGCGACGCGTTCTACCCCTGCTTCGCGTGCCACGAAGAAACGACGGACCACGAGGCGCAGCGATGGCCCGCAGATCGGTTTCATACACCAGCGGTCGTGTGCGGGATGTGTCAGGCAGTCCTCACCATTCAGCAGTACCTGGACGCCGAGCACACCTGCCCGTCCTGCGGGGCGGCGTTCAACCCCGGCTGTGCCCGGCACCACGACCGCTACTTCGAGGTCCGCTGAGGATCCCCTGCGGCAACTGCGTTGATTCGGACAGCAGGCCCACCCATCTCCAAGGATGTCGGACTGGGCCGCGGGGATTGAACGCAGGCCTTCTTCTGTCTCCGTTGCCGGTCATTGGCGGCGTGTCGGGAAGGAACCGATCCGATCCTAAACTCGTGGAAAAGACTGTCAAATTCACTTCTGGCTGTCAAAAAATATTTTGCCATGAACACTGCGAAGGTTGGGCGACGGGGACAACTGACGTTGCCGAAAGACATTCGGGAAGAGCTGGACATCGACGAAGGACAACGGGTTGCCTTCGTGAGGCGTGGCGGATCTATCTCATTGCTTCCGCTCAACGAGTCCCTTTCCAACCACTACGGGTCAATTGACGTGGAGGGCCCGCAGGATTTCGACGCCCTCCGCGCGGAGGCCCGTCGCCGGAAGGCGCAAGAGCGCGTTCAAGCGGACGTTTCATCCGAGACGGCCCAGTCCGATGCCCAATAACGCCGATTCCGCACTGGTCGACGCAAACATCTTCCTCCGGTATCTGACAGGAGACATTCCCGAGCAGGCCAGAAAAGTGCGGACGCTTCTGGAGCGGGCGGAGCGCGGGGAAGAGGCCCTCGTGACGACTGCCCTCACCATTGCGGAGATTGTCTGGGTCCTCGAATCGGTTTACGAACTTGATCGGCCGTCCATCCGAGCGAAAGTGGTGGCCATTCTTGGGCTTCCGGGGTTGACCGTCGAGGATCAGAATGTGCTGCTACAGGCCATCGTATGGTACGAAGAGAAGAACGTCGATTTCGCTGATTGCTACATCGCGGCCTGGATGGAGCACCACGGGCTTGAGGAGGTGTACACGTACGACACGGACTTCAATCGATTTGAGGGGCTTACCCCTCTGGAACCTGGATAGTCGAGTCCGGCATCCATCGGGGCCAGGTTGGACACCGGCGTTCGCTACGACTGCATCGACCGCGGCAGCAGGCCGCGCTCCAGCCCCTCCAGCAGCGCCAGGGCGAGGATCGTGAGCACGGCGGCCGGCACCGTGCCCTCCAGGATGAGCCCCAGGTTGGCCCGCCGGATGCCGGTGAGGATGGGCTGGCCGTAGCCGCCCGCCCCGATGAGGGCCCCGAGCGTGGCCGCGCCGATGTTGATGATGACGGCGATCTTGATGCCGGCCAGGATGGACCGGCCCGCCAGCGGCAGCTCCACCCGCCACAGTTTTGCCGGGGCCGACAGCCCCAGCGCGTCGGCCGACTCCCGCAGCGGCCCCGCAATGCCCTTTAGGCCCGTGTACGTGGTCCACACGATCGGGAGGAGGCTGTAGAGGGTGAGGGCCGTCACGGCGGGCACGCGGCCCAGGCCGAGCGGCGGCACCATCATCGCCAGCAGCGCGAGCGCCGGGATCGTGTAGATGACGCCCACGACGATCAGGACGCCCGGGCCCAGAATCCGCCGCTTCGCGGCCACGATGCCCAACGGGACGCCGAACAAGATCGC
The DNA here is from genome assembly GCF_036626415.1 of Salinibacter sp. Classification (GTDB taxonomy): domain Bacteria; phylum Bacteroidota; class Rhodothermia; order Rhodothermales; family Salinibacteraceae; genus Salinibacter. Next base: position 19,403 of record NZ_JAZKRW010000044.1, on the reverse strand, counting down.
GAGGCCGAGCGAGAGGCCGACGAGCACGAGGTGGTCGGCCGTGTACCGGCGCAGGCGCTCCGCCCGCGTATCGGTGTCGGCCGTGGCGTTGAGGCCGAGCGACTGATTCAGGAAGTCGGCCGCCACGGTGGCCTCGTCCGTCTGGTCGATGTTGGACCGGGCGTTGAGCCGCTGCATCGTGTCGGCCGGAATCCGGCCGGCGAGGCGCTTGAGGGCCGTGACGGCGGCGGGCGCCCGCGTCGCCAGGTCGCGCCGGTAGAGGAAGAGGGCCTCGTAGGCGGGGAAGTGGTCCCTGTTGTCCTCCAGAACGCGGAGATCGTACTGCTCAATCTTCGCGTCGGTCGAGTAGAGGTCGATCACGTCGATCTCCCCGTTGGCGAGGCCGCGGTAGGCGATGTCATGGTCCAGCCCCCGCGCCGACTGCGGCAGGTTGTAGGCCCGCCGCAGGGACGGCCAGCCGTCGCCCCGGTCCATGAACTCGTTCGTGAACCCGAGCCGGAGGTCGGGGTGGTCCTGCAGGTCGGCGATCGTCTCGATGCCGAGCGCCGCGGCCCGGTCGGCCCGCATGCCGAGGGCGTAGGTGTTGTTGAAGCCGAGCGGGGCGGTCATGGCGATGCCGTAGCGGGCCAGCGTGTCGGCCAGGGCGCCGGGGGCAATGTCTACGTCGGCGAGCAGCTCCTGGCGGAGCGTCCCGGTGTACTCGGGGTACGCGTCGATGTCGCCCCGCCGGAGGGCCTCCCACAGAAAGCGCGAGCCGCCCAGCTCCTCGCGGTGCGTGGCGGCCAGCCCCTCGGCCCGAATCAGGTGCGTCCCCATCCACCCCAGGATGACGTTCTCGGTGAACTTCTTGGAGCCGAGGGCGAGGGTGGAGTCGGTCGCCTGTCCCTGGGCCGGGGCCGCGGCGAGGGCCAGAACGACAAAAGCAGAGAGAACGGCGCTGAGAATCGAGGATCGGGCAATGGGACTCGCGCTTCGGGGCATGGGGGCGTGCATGGCTTATTCGCGACCCTCGGTCCGCAAGTGCTCCAGCGGGGCGCGCTGGGCCTGGATGAAGTCCGTGACGAAGGGGGAGGCCGGGTCGTCGAGGAGGGTGGCCATGGCGCCGCGCTGCTCGATCTGGCCCTGACGAAGGAGCACGACCTGGTCGCCGAAGAACGCGGCCTCGCCGATGTCGTGGGTGACGAAGACGACGGTCTTGCCGAGCCGCCGGAAGATGCCGCGCAGGTCGTCCTGCAGGTCGGCCCGGATCATGGGGTCGAGGGCGCCGAGCGGCTCGTCGAGCAGAAGCACGTCGGGGTCAAGCATGAGGGCGCGCATCAGGCTTACGCGCTGGCGCTGGCCGCCCGAGAGCTCCGTGGGGTACTGCGAAAGGCGGTCCGGATCGAGTTGCACGAGGCGGGTCAGCTCCTCGATCCGGGCGTTGATGCGGTCGCGCGACCAGCCGAGGTGGCGGGCCATCAGGGCCGCGTTGGCCCGGCCCGTAAGGTGGGGAAAGAGGCCGCCCTCCTGGATGACGTAGCCCATGCGACGGCGAAGGGCCTGGGCGTTGGAGGACACGAGCCGGTCGCCAGCCACGGTGACCGCGCCTGCGTCCGGTCGAGTCAGGCCGATCATCAGCCGGAGTAGGGTCGACTTGCCGCTGCCGGAGGGGCCAATGAGGAGGGTCGTGGCCTCGGGGGCAACGGTCAGGCTGATGTCCTGCACCGCGTAGGCGTCGCCATAGCGTTTGGTGACGGCGTCGAGTTGAATCATGCTGTGGCGGTGCCGTGAGCGAGCCCGTCCCGGCCCATTAATCGACCGTGAAAGTGCAGGCCGGCCGGGATCTTCAGTCGCGGGCCGTTCGTGACTATCCGTTGAGAAAACAATGCCAGCGCAAAGCCAACGTAGCTCAGCTGGTAGAGCAGTCCCCTCGTAAGGGACAGGTCACCGGTTCGAGTCCGGTCGTTGGCTCCTGACCGGTTCCCTCTGCCCTTCTGAAGCCCCGTGCTGCCCGACGGGGCTTTTTCTGTTGGGGATGGGCGGGGCGCCGGTGCCCTACGAGTGGGCACGAACCCACTGGTCGCCGGCATTTGTGCATCGGACGTGCCGCCCCGACACGTGTACGAGGTCGTGTTGGGCGAGGCGTCGTAGGGCCTCCTGCACAGACCGGGGGCCCGTTCCCACCGCCTGGGCGAGGTCGTAGAGATCGGCGGTGCTCTCCGTCTGTATCGTCCGGAGGAGGGCGGCGTCTGCGTCGGAGAGGTCCGGGGAAGACATCGGCACGCGGGGGCAAATCAGCGGGTGCTATTCTTCCTCGTCTGCGAAGGACGCCTCCGGATCGGACGAGCTGCCGGGCCCCACGCCGGGCACGTCCATGTCGCCCCGGATCCAGTCGAACGCCTCCTCCTGATCGGCCGCCTCGTAGGTTTGAATCGTCGACATGGGAAAGAGAACTTCGGCCTTGTCCAACCAGCGCTCCCACAGGTCGTCGCCCACGATGGCCACCTTGTCCACGTCGCTCAGGTGGCGAATGTCGAACGCGAGGTCTTCCCAGCGCTCTTCGGGGGTCCAGTCGTCTACGTCTTCCATCACGATCATCACGCGCGTCGTGATGTTAGACTCAAAATGGTCTTCCAGGACCGACGTGAACGCCTCGTAGTCCTCCTCCGTCAGGGTGTCGCTCAGCGTGATGCCGGCGAGGTTGGCGTCGGGAAGGTCAATGATCTCGTGCATGGGCAAGGATGGGCCGTAATGAGTGCGCAGCGAGAAGCCGGAGCGTACAATGTCCCGGCGTGGCACATCGGCGTACGACGCGGGGCGTGTACTGTTCGAGGACACTTGCAGAATCTCGGGGCCTGTCGGGGCGGAGGAGCGGAGCGGGCCGCGGGGTTGAAAACCGCCGCCGGGCGGTTCATTTTGGGAGCGATGGTCTTGCTCATGAGCAGTTTCTCCTGCCGCCACGTCGTCAACCACGGCACGCACCTCGTGCCCAGATTGGACTTCTGTCCCGGAGGGACGACATTGCTCCGCCCCCTACGGACTATATCTTCTCTGTCCGCGACGTGTGATTAGCATGTGCGCCCGCCCCGCTCTAAGATTTTCTGCCGTCTTGTGATTCAACGCATACCGTCGAAGACTCGCATCGTTGAGGGTGGGGCCTTCCTGCTCGCCGGGATGCTGCTCGTGCTGGGCTGCCAGTCTGAGTCCGACCCATCCGCCGCATCGGCGTCCCCCGAGGCCGGCACGCGGCTGACCGGGCCGGCCCCCGCCGAGAGCGGGCAGCCCCACCTCCACGCCGGGGCGGACGGCACCGTGTGGCTCAGCTGGGTGGAGTCCATCGGGGAGGATCGGCACGCCCTCCGGTACGCCACGCTCGACGACACGAGCTGGACGGAGCCGCGCACCGTGGCGCGTGGGGGCGACTGGTTCGTGAACTGGGCCGACGTGCCGTCCCTGCGCCCCTTGCCCAGCGGGCGCCTCGCTGCGCACTACCTGCAGAGCACTGGGGCCGATCCGCTCGCCTACGCGGTGCGCATCGTGCAGACCGATGGGGCGGGTGCATGGCAGCCGGCCGTTACGCCGCACGACGATGCAACGGAGACGGAGCACGGCTTCGCGTCGCTGCTGCCCTGGTCGGACGATCGCCTGCTGGCCGTCTGGCTCGACGGGCGCACGATGGCGGGCCGCGACGGACACGGGGGCGAGATGACCCTGCGCGGCGGCGTGGTCGACTCGACCGGATCGGTGGCGCAGCGGGCGGTGCTCGACGCCCGCACCTGCGAATGCTGCCCCACCACGGCGGTGCGGACGGGCGACGAGGCCCTCGTGGCGTACCGGGACCGGTCTGAAGACGAGGTTCGCAATATCCAGCTCGTGCGGTTCGACGGCCGGTCGTGGTCCGAGCCTTCGGTCCTCCACGACGACGGGTGGCAAATCGAAGGGTGTCCGGTCAACGGCCCGGCGCTGGCGGCCCGCGGCGATCGGGTGGCCGCGGCGTGGTATACGGCGCCGGAAGGCGTGCCGCGCGTCCACGTGGCGTTCTCGACGGACGGCGGGCGGCAATTTGGTGCCCCGGTCGTCGTGACGGAGGGCACGCCGACCGGCCGCGTCGACGTCGTGCTGCTGGACGACGGGCGTGCCGCCGTAGGGTGGCTGGGAAAAGCCGACGGGGCTGCGGCGCTTCGGGTCCGGGCCGTGGAGGCCGACGGGTCGACCGGAGCGCCGGTCTCGATGGCGAAGCTTCCGTCGGCCTCGCGAGGAGTGGGCATGCCGCGTCTCGTGCGGAGCGGGCCCCGGCTCTATGCGGCCTGGACGAGCCCGGAGGATGGGGTCCAGGCGGGTCGACTTTCCACAGAATCCCTCCGGTAGGGCACCGCCTCACTGCAGATATCAGTCATTCTCCGAAAAGCCGCCCCCGCCGATCGTGAGGGCGCCCGCGTTCGAGAACAGAAAACTCGCAAGAAAAAGACGAAGAGGGGGGCGTAGATCTTGCATAACCGTGTAGGCTGATTCGCACTGCGCGTCGGCGCCTCGCCGACGGGAACGGACCGACCAGGGCCGTGAATCAGAGACAGGTCGGAGCGGAAAGCGCCCACTGCACGTCCGCATAGACCGCCAGGTGGTCGGACAAGCTGCGGGCCTCCGAGAGCGACGCGAAGCGGGGCGTGAAGTCGAGTACGCCGCCCTGAGAGGCCTGGAGGGGACAGGTCTCGTAAAAGATGTTGTCGTACTCGTTGGCAAGGTGGCCGTCGCGCCCATCGCGCCGCTTGCGCCGCAGGCTGGTGGGCTGGTCCTCAAGCACCGAGGCGTAGCCGAGACCGCGCAGTTCATTGAAGGCCGCGTCGTCCTCGTCGAGGTTGAAGTCGCCGACGAGCACGACGTGGTCGGTCTCGTACTGCCAATGCAGGCGGTCGAGCAGGGCGACCTCCCGTTCTGGGTCTTTGGAGGTGGGCACCGCGTGGAGGCTGGCGACGAGGAGCGTGTGGCCGCTTGTTCGGTGCTCGAAGCGAGCGAGATACGGCTCCCGGTTAAGCGAGTCGGCCAGGGAGGCCTCCAGCCAGGCGCGGCCCAGGAGACGAAGGCGGGACGGCTTCCAGAGGAATGCGTACTTCTCCGTTCCGGGGCCGGTGGTGGGCTTGCTGATTCGGTAGTCCCACGCGGCGCCCGTCCGGTCGAGCGCTCGGTCGAGCTTCCCGATGGCCTGCGCGCCAGGCGGGGACGTCACGACCTCCTGCACGGCCACCAGATCGGCGTCGCGGAGCGTCTGTGCGGCCACCGAAATCTCCTGGTCGTCCTTCGTCTGGCCAAAGTTGTACAGGTTCCACGTCACGAGGCGGATCTGCGGTGCCTCCGGGCGGTCCTCCGAATCGTCGGGGGCGGGGGAAGGCTCGCTGGGGGCCCTCGGGCCCAAAGACTCGACGACCGAGGTGCGGTCCCCCAGGCCGAGTTCCGTCGGGTCGACCCCGGGCACGTCGACAACCTCCGCGTAGTCCAGCCCCACGAGGAGGACCAGGAGGAGGACGGCGACGAGGAGGCAGCGGAGCGGTTGTTTCATCAAGGGGGAACGGAAACGAGCCGGACAACGGCGGCCCAACGAGAGGGCGGGGCCGCCTCAGTGCCGAGGGAATGTCGGGCCGCCCTGCGCCTAATCGGGACGTGGGACTACCGCCGGGCAATGATCCAGATGGCGTGCACGAGTCCGGGGAGGTACCCCATCAGGGTGAGGAGGATGTTGATCCAGAATTGGGTGCCGATGCCCTCCTGCAAAAACACGCCGAGCGGCGGCAGGAGCACGGACACCAGGACGCGAAGCAGGTCGGCCGAACTGGTGGAAGAACTCATGGGAAGGAGGGGATGACGAGACAGGTGTCGAGGCCCCGATGTGCATTTCGTTCGGGAATCGGTACGAGATTAGACTTGGAGGCACGTCTACAGGATCCAGACGGCGACAAGCGCCAGCAGGGCGCCCGCCATCAACAGACCGGTTGCGATCACTGCGGCCACCACGAGGAGCAGGAAGCCCGGATTGGCAAACCGGACCAGCGCGCCGGTTCGGACGAGCAGGGCCCGGTTTTCGAGGATCATCCCCCGGAGTGCCCAGACCTGCTTCACAATCCCCCACAGGCGCCCGAGGAGGCTCGTCGGGGCCTCCGGGGTCGCCGCCCGAACGGCCTCGGCGGACTGCTCGACGGTGCGGGCCGTCCGGGACGACAGCCGATCGGGGAGAGTGAGAAGGTCGCGGAGACCCTGGTAGAAGAGGGTGAGAACGGTGGCGGGGCCCAACACGAAGATGAGTGTCACCGCGGCTCCGAAGAGCGACGACAGGGTCTCGCCGGGCGGCCACCAGAGAAGGCCCCAGAGGAGCAGGCCGGCGCCGGCCGAGAGGCCTGCCAGGACGGCGATGCCGGTCGCCAGTCGTTCGGCCAGCGCCGCGGCCGCACGGGCTGCCTGCATGAGCCGTCCCTCTTCGCTGGGCTCGGACGGGGAGGGGAGCACGGGGGGATCTCTGACGACGTGAACGAGGGCGCACCTGCACCGCGGTCCCGGCAACGTCACTTCCTGCCCGGAACTCAGCCTCATTCGGCCCCGGCACTCGGCGGGGCGCTTCGGGAATGGACCGGGACACGAAGAGAGGTCTACGGGTACAGCGGTGCCGACATGAAGGTGAATCCGAAGGTGGCCCACGTGCTCCGCCCATCGACCGACCCCCTACGGGTGACCGACACATCCATCTCGATGCGGTCCGAGAGGAGCACGGCGCGCAGCACGGTCTGAACCGAGGGGCCGCACGTCCTTCCCCGTATACCTCCCCGATAAGGGTGGCTCGGTCAAGCAGAGCCCAGTCCAGCCGGGCGCCCCACGTGAGCTCGTGGGGGCCGTTCTCCTCGTTCACCCATCCGATGTTCTGGTGGGCGGTGAGGGATGCCCCAAGGTCCTGGCTGACGACGCCGTATCCGTAGACACTGGCCGGCCGATCCCGAGGCGCGCCGAGCTGGCGAATGCCCGCCCCGCCGACGGCCGCGACCCCGATCCGGTGCGTCAACCCCGGGCGGAGCAGCAGTTTGCCCTCGGCGCTGTACTCGACGGTCCGCTGGTCTTCAACCCCGGTTGCGAGAAACGCGGCGCCTGCGGCCAGCTCCAGGGTCGGGTGTACGCGCAGGGCCGAGGCCATCCACGACTCCTCTACGCTGTGCCACGTCTCCAACTGGGCCGCCCCGCGCGGCACGCTCGTCGGGTCGTCGACGAGCACCTGCTGTGCGTGAGGAGGGGCCGTGGAGAACCCCAGGCCGAAGCATCCAAGGAGAAGCAGAAGGCGGAAGGGGCGTGGGGCATGGCCGAGGGAGGCATCAAAACGGAGTGCGCAGACTCGTGGAAGCCGAGCGTGAGCAACACGCCGTTCAATCAGGACGGAAAATACCGTGGATCGTTCAGTACCGGGTCGCTCCTCGTCGGCACTGCGGCCTCCGGAGGCGATGCGGAACACCTGCTCTCTTCGTTCTTATCGTAGATCGGCGATCAACGATCAAAACAGTCCACTCCCATGCCCCCGACCGCCGACCCGTCCTTTCCCGATACGGACCGTCGTCTCGCTCAGGTCTTCAAGGCCCTGGGGCATCCGGCCCGCGTGGCCATCGTCCGGCTCCTGGCCGACCGCGACGAGTGCGTCTGCGGAGAAATCGTGGACGACCTACCGCTTGCCCAGTCGACGGTGTCGCAGCACCTGAAGGCGCTGAAGGAGGTCGGCCTCATCCGGGGCACCATCGAGGGCCGGCGGACCTGTTACTGCCTCAACCCGGAGGCGATGCGGGCCCTCGACGAACGCATGGGAGACTTTTTCGACGATCTTGCGCTTCCCCAGACCCCCCAAAACTGCTGCTAGTGACCATGGCCGCTTCCGACCCTTCCCCCGACGACCTCAAGTCGACTGTCCGGGCTAAGTACGCAGACCTCGCAACCGCCACCGGCTCGTGCTGCGGGCCGGCCGGGGGGAGTGTGACGAGCCTAGACGTCGACATGAGCGAGGACTACGCGGACGCGATCGCCACGGACGCCGACCTGGACCTCGGCTGCGGCCGTCCCACCGACCATGCGGCCCTCCAGCCGGGCGAGCAGGTGCTCGACCTTGGGTCTGGGGCCGGCATGGATGCCTTCGTGGCCCGTCGCGACGTGGGGGCCGACGGGCACGTCCACGGCGTGGACTTCACCGAAGAGATGGTCGAAAAGGCCCGGGCCAACGCCAACGAGTTGGGCTACGAGAACGTCACCTTCGAAATTGGCGACATCGAGGCCCTTCCGGTCGAGGACGACACGTTCGACGTCATCCTTAGCAACTGCGTGCTCAATTTGGTGCCAAACAAGGAGCGGGCGTTCGCGGAAATGGCGCGCGTGCTCCGGCCTGGGGGGCGCTTTTCCGTGTCCGACATCGTGCACGTGGGGGCCTTCCCCGACGAATTGCGGGACGTTGCGGAGCTTTACGCGGGCTGCATCGCCGGGGCGATGGCCCGGCCCGATTACCTGGATCGGCTCCGAGAGGCGGGATTCACGGATGTGGAGGTGGCCACGGACAAGCCCATTTCGCTTCCGGACGACCTGCTCGCCGAGCACCTCGGCCCGGCCGAGGGTGAGCGCTTCCGGGCGGGCGACGCCGAGCTGCAAAGCGTCACCGTGGTAGGACGCCGGCCCGGCGTCGACGAAGCGTAGCACGCCCGTTCCGCCCTGATCTTCAGTTATTCCCGAAGACGATTGCAGCATGGCCGATTCCCCGACGACCACAGACGAGCAAACGTCCCGCGCCGACGAGTCCGTTTCCCCCACCAACGGACATCCGGAATCCGGCGGGGCGGACGCCCTGGAGGCCACCGCCGAGAAGGCGCAGGAGGACCTCGGCGTTTTCGAGCGCTATCTGAGCCTGTGGGTGGCCCTCTGCATCGCTGCCGGTGTGGCCGTCGGCCAGCTGATTCCGGCCGTCCCCAATGTGCTGGGCGAGATGGAGGTGGCGCAGGTCAACCTGCCGATTGCCGTCCTCATCTGGGCCATGATCTACCCGATGATGGTGCAGGTCGACTTCAAAAGCATCCTCGGCGTGCGTCGTCACCCGAAGGGCATCACCGTCACCCTCGTGGTGAACTGGCTCATCAAGCCGTTCACCATGTTCGGGTTTGCGTGGCTCTTCCTGAAGGGCATCTTCGGCCCGCTCATCGAGCCGGGCGTCGCGAGCGAGTACGTGGCCGGGGCCATCCTGCTGGGCGCCGCCCCCTGCACGGCGATGGTGTTCGTGTGGAGCTACCTGACGGACGGCGACCCGGCGTACACACTCGTGCAGGTGTCGATCAACGACCTCATCATGCTGGTGGCCTTCGCGCCGATCGTGGCGTTTCTGCTCGGCCTCTCCGACGTGATCGTGCCGTGGGACACGCTGCTCCTGTCGGTAGGGCTCTACATTGTAATTCCTCTGGCGGCGGGGGTCCTCTCGCGCACTTGGATCATCCGGGCAAAAGGGGAAGAGTGGTTCGATGATGTCTTCCTGGAGCGGCTCGGGCCGGTGACGATGGTCGGCCTGCTGCTCACGCTCGTGCTCCTGTTCTCCTTTCAGGGCGAGGTGATCCTCCAGAACCCAATTCACATCGCCCTGATTGCGGTGCCGCTCGTCGTGCAGACGTTCTTCGTGTTCGCCATCGCCTATGGGTGGACTTACGCCTGGCGGGTGCCGCACGACGTGGCCGCCCCGGCCGCAATGATCGGGGCCAGCAACTTCTTTGAACTGGCCGTGGCGACGGCCATCGCCATGTTTGGGGTGACTTCCGGGGCCGCCCTGGCCACGGTCGTGGGCGTGCTGGTGGAGGTGCCGGTTATGCTGGCCCTCGTCCGGATCGCCAACGCGACACGGTCGCAGTTTGAGCGGCGGACGGCTGCGGCATAGTCCGGTCTCGTCCAATCAAAGGGCCTTCTTTATTCGACGTATTCACCATCACCAGCATTTTGGGATGCCCCTTTTGTCTTGATGAAAAAGGGGCTGAAAAGATCAAGGCTATGAAGAAAATGCCTGAGATCTGCCCCGGCTTCGCTGAAATTCTTCAAACTTGCTCACGCCGTTCGCTCGGACACTGAAGAATTTGCGGACGCTTCGCCTCTGCAGATCTCCGAGCGGCATTTTCTTCAAGGCCGGCGGGCTCTCACACAGCCTACAGTTCAGATTAAGAGGTGCCTGAAATCAAATCCCAGTTAGAGCTATCGATTGACGAGGAGGCGGTGACCTACGCTCGCGAGCAGGGCGGGGTGCTCACGATCCGCCCGAGCCCGCGCCACGGGTGCTGTGGGGGGCGCGTCGACCTGGCGACTGTCGGTACGGAGCCGCCGGCCGACCCCGAGGCCTATCTGGAGATGGAGCAGCAGGGCCTCACCGTGTACGTGCACCGCGGCTTTGTACCGCTCAGCGATGCGCCGCTGCACGTGGGCCTCGACCGGCTTTGGCTGTGGTCGTCGCTCTACGTCGAGGGTGCCGCGTCGCAGATGTAGTTGGGTCTCAACCTGGATGCCTCCATGAACACCGTTCTCTTTGTCTGTACCCATAACTCCTCTCGTTCCCAGATGGCCGAGGGGCTGCTCCGGGACCGCTACGGCGACCGGTACGAGGTCCATAGCGCAGGCACCGAGCCCGGTGGCGTGAATCCGTTTGCCGTCGCGGTGATGGAGGAGGTGGGGATCGACCTCTCCAATCACACCTCCGACCATGTCGACGCCTACGCGGACACCACGCACGACATTGTTGTGACCGTCTGCGACGACGCGGCGGAGAACTGTCCATACATTCCGGCCCGAAAGCAGAACCTGCACCGCGGCTTCGAGGACCCCTCCGCCGTTACGGGGACGGACAACGAGAAGCGCGAGGCCTTCCGGCGCATCCGCGATGAACTGGCGGGCTGGATCGACGCGACGTTCGGGCCGAATGGCTCTCTGGCGTCGGAATAGCCTTGCAACAGACCAATGACGATTCAACCGGCCGCGCCTGACGACCTCGATACCATCCGGGACCTGCTCCGGCGGGCCGACCTGCCGCACGAGGACCTTAGGCCCGCCCACCTGACCCACTTTCTCGCGGCCCGCGACGAGGCGGACATGGTGGGCACTGTGGGATTGGAGCACTGCGGCACCGCGGCCCTGCTGCGCTCGCTGGCCGTGGCGCCGGAATGCCGGAATGCGGGCCTCGGCGCGCGCCTCGTAGACGCAATCGAGCGACACGCTCAGAATGAGGGTGTCCATACGCTCTACCTGCTCACGACGACGGCCGCAGACTACTTTCGCCGTCGGGGCTACGAGACGATGGATCGAGATGGGCTCCCCGAGGCCATTCAGCAGACCGAGGAGGCCGCTCGGCTCTGCCCGGCGAGCGCCACCTGCCTGCAGAAGAGACTCGCGGCGGCCGGCCCCTGAATAGAAACTGTCAAGAACAATGCGGCAGGCTGGCACGCCCACCGGGGAAACTTGCCGGGCGGACGCCGCTTTCTCCGCGTGTCTGGTGATGGCAATGGAATTTGCCGATACCTGCTTCCGCGCAGCGCCGCACGTCCGAAGCTGGTGACTCCTACCGTCTCTCATTCCACGTAGGAGCTCCGTTTTTGACCCCCTGAACACCGTATGATGAAGCTGCTCTGGATCGCCTTTGGCGGAAGCCTCGGTGCCCTGTCTCGGCACGGCCTCTCCGTCCTCGCGCACCGTCTTCTGCCGTCGAATTTTCCGTGGGGCACGCTCGCGGCCAACCTCTCGGGCTGTTTCCTCATCGGGGTGCTGTGGGTCCTCGCCGCCGAGTATTCGTTCTCGCAGGAGGCCCGGCTGTTTGTCTTTACCGGGGGAATCGGGTCGTTGACGACGTTTTCGACCTACGGCCTGGAGAGTCTGATGCTGCTGCGGGAGGGACGAATCGTGGTGGGGCTGGGCAATGTGTTGCTCAGCACTGTGCTCGGCCTCGTCCTGGTTGCGCTGGGCATCGGGTGTGCCCTCCTTCTGCTGGGCGAACCCGTTCCCGCCCTTGATGCATAATCCTCCGGGGGAGACCGACGGCCGCCGCTTCTGTTTTCCGCGTTCCCTCCCTGATCCACACCATGGCAGACCCTCAGTCCCGTGCATCGTCCAGGGCCGCGTGGTGGACGCTGCCCCTCGTCCGCCTCATGGTCGGGGCCGTCTTCCTGTCCGAGGGGCTCCAGAAGTTTCTGTATCCGGCCGTGCGGGGGCCGGGCCGCTTCGCGGACATGGGGTGGCCGATGCCGGAACTCCTCGCGAATCTCGTGGGCGGGACGGAGGTCCTCTGTGGCGTCTGCATTCTGGTCGGCCTCTACACGCGGCTCGCCGCGGCGGGCACGGCCGCGATCATGACGACGGCGATCCTCACGACGAAGATTCCGATCTGGATGGGGGCGGGCTTCGGGCCGTTCGAGGTGCGCGAGCTCAGCCAGTACGGCTTCTGGAGCATGGCCCACGCGATGCGGACCGACTGGGCGATGCTGCTCGGCTCCCTCGTGCTGGTGATCGCCGGGGCCGGGCCGTGGTCCGCCGATTCGGTGTAGGGCCTCTCGCTGACTCGCTCTCCTGTCCCGTTCCCTTCGCATGCCCGACGCCCCGCCCCTCGCCACCGAGAATCTGACCCGCGTCGTCGACGGTGAGACGCTGGTGGCGGACGTGTCAATCGAGGTGGAGGCGGAGGAGGTGTTCGTCGTGTTCGGCCCGTCCGGCTCCGGCAAGACCTCGCTCCTGCGGCTGCTGAACCGCCTCGACGAGCCCACGTCCGGGACCGTGTACCTGCAGGGCACCGACTACCGCACGATCGCCCCGCGCACGCTGCGGCAACGGGTGGGCTGGGTGCCGCAGGCGCCGACGCTTATCGACGGCACGGTGGCGGAGAACGTGGCGTGGGGCCCCACGCTGCGGGACGAGCCGGTCGACACGGGGCGCCTGCACGAGCTGCTCGACCGGCTGGGCCTGTCGGGGTTTGCGGAGCGGGACGCCGACCGGCTGTCGGGCGGGGAGGCGCAGCGCGTGGCCATCGCCCGCACCCTCTTCAACGACCCCGACGTGGTGCTGCTCGACGAGCCCGCGTCGAGCCTCGACGCCGCGGCGGCGGATCGCGTCGAGTCGCTCCTGGCGGACGTGATGGACGCCTACGCGCTCACCGCCGTGCTCGTCACCCACGACGCCGACCGAGCACGTCGGTTGGGGCACCGGGGGATCCGACTGGAGGAGGGGCGGATTCAGGCCTCCGGGGCTCTCGACACCGTGCTCTCGACACCGGTCTCGCGTTGACATATGCTCAACGGCGGTCGTCCACGAGAAGCCATCCAGAATTACGCACGATGCTCCAGGATACCCTCAACCACATTCAGGACCCCATCGTGTGGGAGGGCCTCGCCCAGGTCGGGGCCGCCACCGTACTGGCCGCACTCGTCGTGCTGCTGTCGCGGCGGCGCGGGCTGGAGCTCGAAACGGAGCTCAGCGTCGCCTTTGTGCGCGGCTTCGTGCAGATCGTGGCCGTGGGGCTCGTGATCGGGGTGCTGCTGACGGTGCCCGTGGCGTGGAGCGCCGTGATTCTGGTGGGGATGGTGGGCGGGGCCACCTGGATCTCGGGGCAGCGGGGCGCGGGGCTGCCCGGCGTGACGCAGGTGTCGTTTCTCGCGATCACGGTGGGGGCGGGGCTCGTGATCGTCACGATGACGGCGGCCGGGGCCATCGAGGCGACCGTCCGCAGCCTGGTGCCGGTGGGCAGCCTCGTCATCGCCAACGCGATGAAGATCAACAGCCTGGCCCTGGACCGCCTCAAGGACGAGCTCCGCGACAAGCGACACGAGATTGAGGTGGGGCTCGCGCTCGGCGGCCCGCCCCCCGCTGTGCTGGCGCGGCACCTGCGGACCAGCGTCCGGGCCTCACTCATTCCCGTGGTCGACTCGCTGAAAAGCCTGGGCTGGGTGTGGATTCCGGGCGTCATGGCGGGCATGATCCTGGGGGGCGAGAATCCCGTCTACGCCGCGCTCTACCAGTTCGTCATCATGGCCATGATCTTCGCCGCCGGGGGCCTCACGAGCCTGCTCACCAGCCTGTTGATGGGCCGCCGCGTCATGACGGAGGCCGAGCAGCTGCGCCGCATTGGCGACGGGTAGCTGAGAGATTATCCTTTGGTAATGCGCCCCAGTCAGCGGCACAGGGATCTTTGCGGGCGGCTGTGGTTTTCGTATTGTGCCTCTGCACTCTGTCGACCAACATCCGCCTCATCTGTGAGCGACGCGTACCACGACCGGCTTCGATCTGACCCCGACGACGCGCCCTCCCGCCGCGATTTTCTGAAAACTGGCGCCCTCGGCGCCCTCGCCCTCGGCACCGGCGGCGTGGCGGGCACGGCGAACGGGCAGCCCCGCACCGACGTGTCGGGCATCGACGCGCCGGGCGATGCCAAAAACGTCATCTTCCTGGTGAGCGACGGCATGAGCGCCGGCACGCTCACGATGGCGGACCTGCACCTTCGGCGGCACCACGGGCGGCGCTCAAACTGGCTGCGCCTCTACGAAGAGGGACGCGTGCGACACGGCCTCATGGACATGGCTGCGGCGAACTCAATGGTGACTGGCTCCGCGGCGGGCGCCTCCGCCTGGGGCTCCGGGCACCGCGTGTTCAACGAGACGCTCAACATGAGCCAAGAGGGGGAGAAGTACCGGACCATCCTCGAAATCTTCCGCGACGCCGGGCGGGGCACCGGCCTCGTCACCACCACCCGCATTACGCACGCCACCCCCTCGGGCTTCGGCATCAACATGCCCGCGCGGTGGAGCGAGGACAAGATCGCCGCGCAGCATCTGGAGCGCGAGTACGACGTGCTGATGGGGGGCGGGGCTCGCCACTTCGACCCCGACCGGCGCGGCGACGGCCGCGATCTGTTTGGGGCCTTCGACGACAAGGGCTACACGGTGGCCCGGTCGAAGCAGGACCTGAGCTACTGGGGGCACGAGGGCTCCATTCTCGGGACCTTCTACGACACGCACCTGCCCTACGCCCTGGATCACCAGAACATCCCCGCCCAGCAGGAGCAGGTGCCCCGCCTGCCCGAAATGACGGACGCGGCCCTCCAGCGGCTCTCGCAGAACGACGACGGCTTCCTTCTGCAAATTGAGGGCGGGCGCGTGGACCACGCGGCGCACGAGGACGACACCGGCGGCCTCATTTACGACCAGATTGAGTTCGACGAGGCGATTGGCACGGCGCTCGACTTCGCCGAGGGACGTGACGACACGCTCGTTATCATTACCACCGACCACGGCAACGCCAACCCGGGCGTGAACGCCGCCGGCGACCGGTATTCGGACTCCAACAAGATGTTCGACCGGATCGCCGACTTCCAGTACACCAACAGCTGGATCCTCTCGGAGCTCGACGAGAACAGCACGTACCGCCAGATCCAGGACCGCGTGGAGGAGGCCTGGCAGTTCCCGATCCGGCGCGACGAGGCCGGACTGATCCAGGACGCCCTGCGGGGCGAGTACCAGGCGGCCTACCGCAAGAAGAGTGACCCCGACCTGCTGCTCGGGGCCATCCAGGCCAACTACACGTCCGTCAACTGGCTCGGGGGCGACCACACGTCCGATTACGTGGAGCTGGCCGCGATGGGCCCCGGCAGCGAGGCGATCGGTGACTTTACGCGCAACACCGACCTGTTTGACCTGATGGTGGAGTCGGCCGGTGTGCGAGAGTACGCGAGCGGATGAGGGCGATCCGGCGGGAGAGAAAGAAGGTGACTCCGTGAATACGAGAGGAGAGAGAGGCGACAGGGGAACTGCGACCGGGTCTGCGGGTGGAACCCCTACATCAACACGCGTCATCACGTAGTGCTACTCTACCGAGCGGGACGTCTTTCCTCGGTGTCGGGTTGTCACCCAGAGGTGAGGCATTCCAAATACAGACAGGTACACCTACACATGGAAAAGGGCAAGCTTAAGTTTTTCGATACCTCCCGCGGATTCGGCTTCATTGAGCCCGTCGACGGGAGCGATGACGTTTTCCTCCACGCAAACAACATCTCGGGCATGACCTCCGGCGAAGATCTCCGGGAAGGGCAGACCATTGAGTACGAGGTCGAGCAGACCGAAAAGGGCCTGAGCGCCCTGAATGCGGCCCCGGCCAACGAGACCAACGGTGCGCTTTAAGGGCACCCGAGGCGTCTCGACGATCCTGAGGCGCACTGCCATTTGGTAGTAGAAGTAGAGGCTCGCTCCAACCTGGAGCGGGCCTTTGCTGTTTGGGGTGTGTCGCGCTTGGGGGCGGGGGACGTTGACGCCGACAACCCCCAGTCCGTAGCTTGCGAGCCCCGTTCTGCCCGTCGTTTCCCCACGCCCATGATCCCCGCCCGCTGCCGCCCCGTCGTCGCCCTCCTGTGCATCCTCCTAGCCGCCGGCGTGGGGGCGGTGCAGGCCCAGTCCATGACGGTCCTCCGTGGGGGGCGGCTGTTCGACGCCGCCGACACGACCCTCACGGAGAATCCGGGGCTCGTCGTGCGGGCTGGCAAGATCGTGGCCCGGGGCGCGACCGAGCTCGACACAACCGGTGCGCGCATCGTGCGGCTCGACGCCGACCACGTCGTCCTGCCGGGCCTCATCGACCTGCACGCGCACTACGCGGTCGACTTCTTCGGCGCGGGGCGCGTGGAGGAGACGGAGGGCTATCCGCTGCTCTATCTTGCCAACGGGGCCACCACCACGTTCACCGCCGGGGAGATGCAGCCGGAAAAGATGCGCCGCGTCCGTCGGGCCATCGAACGGGGGGACCGGGTCGGGCCGCGCATGCTCACGTCGGGCCCGTACTTCGGCAAGGCCCGGCCCGGGTGGGACCCGACCCGCACGCCCGCCAGCATCCGCCGGGAGGTGGATCAGTGGGCGGCCCGCGGGGTAGAGCACTTTAAGGCGAAGCGGATGCGGGCAGAGCTTCTCCGCGCCCTGATCGACCAGGCGCACCGACACGGCGCCACCGTGACGGGCCACCTCGGGTCCGGCTCCGGCCAGAGCGTGAATCCCCGCACCGCCATCGACATGGGCATCGACCGCATCGAGCACTTCCTGGGCGGCGCCCAGCTGCCCGACACTGCGGGGGCATACGACTCGCTCCCGACAGCCACGCCCGACGAGCCGGCCTTCGACCGGATCACGCAGCACTACAAGGCGCACAACGTCTACTTCGACGCCACGATCAGCGCCTACGGCTACTATGGCACACGCGACGCCGAGCTCTACGCCGACTGGCCGGACGCCCAGCAGTATTTCACCCCCTACCTGCGGTCCGTCCTCACTGAAGACGACTACCAGGATCCCATCTCGCGCTTCCAGCGCATCTTTGAGCTCAAGCTCGACCGCATTCAGGCCTTTTATGAGGCGGGGGCAGGGTCCCTCATCACGCTCGGCACCGACCACCCGAGTTGGGGCGAGTACCTGGCGCCGTTCGGGGTGCACCGGGAGTTGCAGGCCTTCGTCCGGGCGGGCATTCCGGAGGCCGCGGCGCTCCGCATGGCGACGATCAACGGGGCGCGGGCGGTCGGCATGGGCGACCGGCTCGGCACCGTGGAGGTGGGCAAGTGGGCCGACCTGTTCGTCGTGCGCGGCAACCCACTGGACGACATTCGAAATGCGCGCACCGTCGAGTGGGTGATGGTGCGGGGCGACCTACACCGGGCCGCGGCCCTCCGCGAGGCGGCCCGTGGCGTGGTGGGGCCGGAGGGGGCAGAGGAGGCGGAGGCGTTTCGGCCAGACCGGGGGCGATAGCGCTCGCGTTTTGGAGCGGGGGCGGACGCGGCAGGCCCCCGGCCCGCCGTGGAGGAACAGCGAACGTTTCCCTCGCCGAGGCTCGCCGCCGAATCTTTTCGCCGCCCGGACGGTCGGAGGTCTGCGTGGGAGGAAGGGCGCCTGCCCCAACGACGATGCTGTGCGAACCCCAATTGCCCCACCCGTGCGCCTCCGCATCTTCAGTGACGTTCACATTCGGGACCACGGGCCGCCCGAGCTGCCCCGCCGGGCCGCCGATCCCCCGGCCGACGTGATCGTGATCGCGGGCGATACCCACCGGGGGACGCAATCCATCCGGTGGATGCGGGCGGCGTTTCCGGCCCGTCCCGTCGTGTGCGTGGCGGGCAACCACGAGTTTTACGACGGCTGTCTCGACTCGACGCTCCACTCGCTTCGCCACGCCGCGGATCCGATTCCAGGGGCGGGCGCCGACGACGCGATTCCAAACGGCGTCTATTTCCTCGAGCGGAATGAACTTGTGGTCGGCGACCTCCGAATTCTAGGCTGCACCTTCTGGACGGATTTCACCCTGTTTGCGGGCAAGCGGGCCCGTGCGATGCGGGCCTGCCGGGCCAACGTGGACGACTACCGGCGCATCCACCTGCTCCGCGCCCGCCGTGCGCTCCGGCCCCGCGACACGGCGCGCATGCACCAGGCGTCGGTCCGGTGGCTGCGGGACCGCCTTGGGGAATCGCCGTCCGGCGTACGGGCGACGATGGTACTGACCCACCACCCCCCGTCCCCCCGGTCCGTGGACCCGCGGTACGCCGATAGTCTCACCAGCACCGCCTTCGTGGCCCGCCGGGATCGACTCGTAGAGACCTCCGGCGCTTCCCTCTGGGTACACGGGCACGTCCACGCCTCCTTCGACTACCGGTGCGGCGGCACGCGCGTGGTGGCCAATCCGCACGGGCACGGCGACGAGAATCCCGACTTCCGGCCCGGCCTCGTGGTCGAGGTGTAGCGGGCGTGACTCGGGCGCAGGCCCCAGGAGGGGGCGGTGCTGCACCGGTGAAGAACCGGTGGGGCGAAACAGCATCGCGACAGTTGTTACGTTCCCTCTATACCTCTTTCGTAGCAGAAAATAAAGAATACTGGCCCGGCCCGCACCGTAAGAGCATTGTCACCACCCTCTTGTTTGCCTGAGCAGTATTTCGCCCATGAGTACCCCTTCGAGTCCTGAAACCGTATCCACGAGCGTTCTCGTCATCGGGGCCGGTGGGGCCGGGCTCCGCACCAGCATCGAACTGGCCCAAAACGACGTCGACTGCCTCGTCCTGGGCAAGCGCGCCCACGGGGACGCCCACACCATCTGGGCGGCCGGCGGCATCAACGCCTCCCTCGGCAGCCTCGACCCCGAGGACCGGTGGGAGATTCACGCCGCCGACACCCTCGACGAGGGGCACTTCGTGAACGACCCCACGGCCGTCGAGATGCTCTGCCGCCGGGCGCCGGACCGCATCCGGGAGCTCGCCGAGTGGGGCATGGACTTCGACCGGACGGACGAGGGCAAAATCAACCAGCGCTACTTCGGCGCCCAGTCGTTCCGCCGCACCTGCTTCGTCGGCGACCGCACCGGGCAGGCCCTCATGGACACGCTCGTCCAGAAGGCGATGGACC
>NZ_JAZKRW010000043.1:0-21131 GCF_036626415.1 Salinibacter sp. | reverse complement strand
CCCCCCCGCAGCTTGGCAAATCAACCCCCCAGTCCGATGGCTACAGGCGACCGCGTTCAAGTCATACTCGAGTGCACGGAGGAGCCGGGCACGTCGCGCTACCACACGACGAAGAACCGGAAGAATACCTCCGACCGGCTCGAGCTCATGAAATACAACCCCGTCCTTCAGAAGCACACCCTTCACCGAGAGAAGAAATAAGCCATGGCAGACCAGAACACAGCCTCGCGCAAAATGGCGAAGCTCATCGTTGCCGAAGAAAAAGACGACGGCAACTACGGCTTCCGAGAAAAAATTATTCCCCTCGACGACGTTGAGGACGAGCTTGAAGAGGCCAAAGAGCTAACCTAAATCGGCCTTTGCCGCCACGCGGGGCGTGGCGCAGTCTGGCAGCGCACCTGCTTTGGGGGCAGGTGGTCGCCGGTTCGAATCCGGCCGCCCCGACCAATTCCGTCTTGCCGCCGGCACTGTCGGCGGCCCCGGAGTCCCGACCTGCGCCCGTAGCTCAGTTGGATAGAGCAGCAGACTTCTAATCTGCAGGTCGCAGGTTCGAATCCTGCCGGGCGTACTTCCCGCTGATCCCATGGGAGGCCCGCGCGAGGAACTCGACGGCGAAGACGGTCATTGCATAACTCCAAACAACCTGACTGGTGACGTGGCCGAGTGGTCAGGCAGAGGCCTGCAAAGCCTCCTACGGCGGTTCGAATCCGCCCGTCACCTCTGCTTCCAACGCCCCTGGGTTCGGCCCGGCGGGCGTTTTTTGTCGTTCAGGCCCCTTCACAGAATTCTTCCGTCGGTCCCCCAGGGGGGCACCAGGAGGCAATCCGGTCCGCGGGCGTCGGAACGAGGCCCAGGAACGAGGAGCGCAGTCGGGCCCACCAAACGGCGGATTAAAACGGCGCATCGTCCTCGAATGAGTTGCCGTTGCCCCCGGCGTTTCCGTCGGAGGGGGGCATAGGCGCCGAGCCGTCCCCCTGCGGGGGCCCGCCTCCGGAATTGTCATACTGCGTGGTGAGGGGCTCGAACCGGGCATACTGGTTGACGAAGGCCAGTTCGACGGAGCCGATGGGGCCGTTGCGCTGCTTGCCCACAATAATCTCGGCGATGCCTTCGGTGGAATTGCCCTGCTCGTCGACGGTGATGCCGTAGCGCTCGGCGCGGTAGATAAACGACACCACGTCGGCGTCCTGCTCGATGGAGCCCGACTCTCTCAGGTCCGAGAGCTGAGGTCGCTTGTCGCCCCCGCGGTTTTCGACGGCGCGGTTGAGCTGAGAGAGGGCGATAACGGGGATGTCGAGCTCCTTGGCCAGCCCCTTGAGCGAGCGGGAGATGTGGGCAATCTCTTGCTCGCGGTTGGCCCCGCTACGCAAGTTGGCCCCGGAGGCCTGCATGAGCTGCAGGTAGTCGACCACCACGAGCCCAAGGTCGTGCTCCGCCTTCAGGCGGCGGCACTTGGCGCGGAGCTCCAGCACGCTGAGGCCCGGCGTGTCGTCGATGTAAATGTCGGCGTCGCTGAGGGCCCCGGCCGCCCGGGCCAGGCGTTGCCAGTCGTCGTCCTTCATGCGGCCTGTGCGGGCCCGGTGGGCGTCCACACGGGCCTCGGAGGTCAGCATGCGCTGGGCAAGCTGCTGCGCCCCCATCTCCAGCGAAAAGATCGCTACGCCCGTCGAGTGCTCCGGGTGCGTGGCGGCGTTCTGGGCGGACGCGAGCGCGAAGGCGGTGTTGTGTGTGACCGTCCCGTCTCCCAGCAGAAATCGGCCGTTCCCGTCGAGCGTGAAGCCGTAGTAGTTTCCCACCCCGTCGGGTTCGATCTTGATTCCCGTCACCCGCCAGTCGCGGAAATCAGTCCAGGGGTCGGCTTGCTTGCGCTCAACTCGGACCGGAATCTCGTCGACGTTTCCGTTGAATCGGACACGATGGACCTCGGACGCATGGCCCGTTTCTGCAATCCGGGCCGTTTTCTGCGTTAGTGAGGTTCGGTAGCCGAGCGTGTCGCACAGGAATTTGATGTCTCGGGCCAGCCGCTCCTTCGACTGCGTGATTTCGTAGGTCCCGCCGTATCCGTCGTTGAGGTGGCCGTCGCTGTCGATGAGGCCGGCCAGCAATCGGAGTCGCTTCTCTCGAGAGTTGCCGAGGTAGAGCTGGGGGATGTGCTTGTCGTTCAGAACCCCCAGGGTACGGAGGGCCCCCTGCACGGAGGTACGGGTGGACATGTCCCCTCCGCGGCCTCCGCTTTTGACGAGATAGGCGGGACAAGCCCGGTGCTCATCGTAGGTGCTAATCGTATCTCCTCGCCCCTTGGCAACCGTGTGCAGTTCCGAGACGACGGCCTCATCGGTCGTATAGATGCGGGCGCTGTCTGATTTTCCGTCCCCGAGCCACAGGCCCAGAAGGTACGGATCGAGCGGTGCAGGCTGTTCGGGGAATTCCGCTGCGACCTTGAAGCCCTTGTTGTCGTCTTTCCACTTGTCTGATTGCTCGAGATAGTCGCGGACAGAGATATCGGTCACCTCACCACGCGCGCACTTCCCCTCCCGACGGCTCTTCTTGAGAGAAAGGATGTGGCTCTCGTTCACGCGGTAGTCCATTCCCCGGTTCTGGCGCACCCAGTACATCTGTTCGCGGCCTCGGGCCAGAGACTGGACCGTTCGGGGCGCCCCGTCGTCGCCCACAAGACGGTCGCCCACCTCGACCTCTTCTACCGGTTTCGTACGACCGTCGTACATCATCACCGGGGTCCCCTTGCCGAGGCACTTCCCCATTGACGGCCGGGCCGCAATAATGATGAGGTCGGAGTCCTGCCAGCCGCTCGTCAGGTCGTCGAGCTTAGGGAAGCCGCTGGGCACGCCCGTGATGCCGCCGTCCTGGCCGTGGATGGTCTCGAGGCGCTCCAGGGTGTCCTTGACCACCTCGTTCATCGGCGCGGCGGCCTTGCGGAGCTGGTTGTCCGAGATCTGAAAGATCTTGCTCTCCGCCTCGTCGAGCAGTTCGAAGGCGTCGGCCCCCGGGTCGTAGGCCTTCTGCACGACCGACGTCATCGTCTCGATCATCTTGCGGAGCAGCGACTTCTCCGCGATGATGCGGGAATGGTACTCCACATTGGCGGCGGAGGCGACCTGTGTGGTCAGCTCGGTCAGGTAGTACGCCCCCCCGATGGCGTCCAGGTTGTCCCGCCGCCGCATCTCTTCGGTAAGGGTGACGAGGTCGACGGGATTGCCCCGCTCGAAGAGATCCTGGATCGCCGCGTAAATTTTCTGGTGTTTGGCCTCGTAGAAGGCCTCCGACGGGAGAATCTCGATCACCTGCGGAATGGCCTCCCGCTCGATGAGCATCGCCCCCAGCACGGACTTCTCCACGTCGACGGCCTGCGGCGGCACGCGGCCCGATTGTTCATGGATGGCCTCGGCCTGTTTGCGCTGCTGCTTGCCCGAGCCGCCTCGCATTTTCTCGAGGGGATAGGACGACCGGGACGACTCGTCGATGTTAAATCGCTGGGAGCCGTCGCTTTCAGCCATGAACGAGGGAAAGGGACTTGGGGAAAGAGGCGTGCGTCCGGTCTCGGGGTCCAGAGTCGGGGAGCGATCCCCGGACAAAGGGGACCGGCATCGGGGCGATCAAGTTTCGTCCGTCAACTGGTCGTATCGGGTGCGGAGCAGCTTCATGTCCTCCCACGTGGGCCGCTTCCACTGTGAGTTGCGCAGGAGCGC
Organism: Salinibacter sp.; assembly: GCF_036626415.1. Taxonomy (GTDB): domain Bacteria; phylum Bacteroidota; class Rhodothermia; order Rhodothermales; family Salinibacteraceae; genus Salinibacter. The sequence continues at coordinate 17,424 of NZ_JAZKRW010000043.1, read as the reverse complement.
GGCTGGGTGGTAGGTCGCCATCAGGGGAATGCCGTAGAAGTCGTGCTCCTGGTCGCGCAGGTTGGAGAGGGAGGAGCTCCGGTCCAACAACGTGTTGCCGGCCACCTTGCCCACAGTGAGAATGATCTTCGGACGGATCAGGGCGATCTGCTTGTAGAGCACCGGCAGGTGCGCGTCAACCTCTTCCGACTTCGGATCGCGATTGCGCGGGGGACGGCTCTTCAGAATGTTGGTGATGTAGACGTCCTCCCGCTTGAAGTTAATCGCGTCGAGAATTTTGTCGAGGAGCTGCCCGGCCCGACCGACAAACGGCTCGCCCTCCTCATCTTCGTTGCGCCCAGGGGCCTCTCCGATGATGACGAGGTCGGCCGCGGGGTCACCGACCCCAAAGACCGGATTCTCGCGGTCCTCGTCGATGGGCACGAGCACGGTATCGGCGAGGTACTGCTCCACCTCGTCCAGCGTGTCGGCGTCCTTGTACGGAGCATCGTCGGGGATGAGGGCCTCGATGCGCTCCGAAGGGGGGAGCGATGGGTCTTCAGCGGGGTCGACTTGGTTGCCGAACAGGTCGTAGTTGGGCATGTCGGGATCGGATGCGGCGTCGTCGGGGGCAGTGTGTGAAGGCGTGCCGGTGTCGGCAGGGGAGGGATCGGCGGACGAAGACGACGGGTCCTCTTTCGTGGCGGGAAGAGGAAGTAGATCGCCGTGGAGCGCCCGCTCGTGTTCAACGATGGCTCGGAGGTCGCGGAGAAGCTCGTTCATCGAGTCGGAAGGGGGCAGGGGGGCTACGACGTGCGTTCTTCCTGGGCGGCGCAGACGCGATCGAGCAGGGCGTCCGCCACCTCGGCTTTGGGCATGAGCGGCAGCTCTTCAGAAGGCCCGTCGTGTCGGAGGAGGGTCACCCGGTTCGTGGGGCCGAAGCCGGCACCGTCTTCCGTCGGGTTGTTGACGGCAATCCAGTCCAGGTTCTTTTTCTTTAGCTTGCGTCGGGCATTCTCGAGGGCATCGTCCGTCTCCAGCGCAAAGCCCACGAGCACCTGGTCGGGCCGCGCGTGGTCCCCGAGTGTTTTCAGGATATCGGGGGTTCGGCGGAGGTGCAACACGAGGCCCTCGTCCGTCTTTTTGCGCTTTGACGGGGACGGATCCGTCGGTGTATAGTCGGCCACCGCGGCGGCCATGAACACGTAGTCGGCGCCTGTGCGCCGCGCCTGTACGGCGTCGTTCATCTCGTCGGCTGTTTGGACGGACACGACCTCGACGCCCGAGGGTGGGGAGAGGGACGTGGGGCCCGTCACGAGCGTCACCGACGCGCCGCGCCCCGCCGCGGCCTTGGCCAGGGCATAGCCCATCGTGCCCGTCGACGGGTTCGTGAGGACGCGGACCGGATCAATCGGCTCGCGCGTCGGGCCGGCGGTTACGAGGACGGTCTTGCCGGCGAGGGGGGGGGCGCTGGGTCCTTCGTTCGTGTCGGTCCCCGCAACGATTTCGGCCACACGTTCGAGAATGACACCGGGCTCGGGCATGCGGCCCTGCCCCACGAGTCCGCTTGCGAGCTCGCCGTGGGCGGCGGGCAGGATCTCGTACCCAATCTCGCGCAGCCGGTCCAGGTTGTCCTGCGTGGCGGCGTGGCGGTACATCTCCCGGTCCATCGCCGGGCACACCAGCAGCGGGCAGCGGGCCGAAAGGGCCGTGGCCGTGAGCATCGAGTCGCAGAAGCCGTGGGCCAGCTTGGCGATCGTTTGGGCCGTGGCGGGGGCCACGACGAACAGGTCGGCCCACTCTCCCAGGGTCACGTGCTTGGTCCACGAGCCGTCCTCATTCTCCGGAAAGACATCCGTGAGCACTTCTCCTTCGGACAGCGTTCCAAGCGTGAGCGGCGTCACAAAACGCTCAGCATCTGGCGTCATCAGCACCCGCACCGCGGCCCCGGCCTTTTTCAATAGCCGAACGAGCGGTGCGGCTTTGTACGCCGCAATGCTGCCCGTGACCCCCAGCACCACGTGGCGTTCAGACAGGTCGGGGGAGGCAGGCATCGCAGGGAGAGGGGCAACGAAGAAACGAAAATCCGGTCGGCGATCCCCCGTCCCGCGAGCATGCGGAGCGGCACATCACCAGCCGGATTTGGGACTCGGGGCCGCAGCGTATCGCCAGGGCGGCGGCAAAACCGTTCGGAGAAAACGCGCGCCGACCCGGGCTGCGTGAGGACGCGGGACGCAGGCGACTATTCGTCGTCGGGCTTGCGGTAGTAAATCTTGTCTTCGAGAAACTCGTCGATGGCGACCTCCGTCGGTTCCGGCTCCTTCTCATACTCGAGGGAGACCTTCTCCTGCTCTTCCTGCATGCGGGCGTCCTCCATTTCCGGACCGAAGCCCTCGAAGTAGGAGAGCTTGTCGTCGAGCTCCGAGCGTGTGTCGGAGGCCACCTGTCGCGACCGCTTCGACAGGATGGCGACGGTTTCGTAGAGGTTGCCGGTCTTCTCGGCCAGCTCGTCAAGGTCCAGCGTTTCGATTGCCATGATACAATGGGGGCTGCTTCGAAAGAAGGTGAAGGCGCAGCGTGGCGGGCTCCGGGAGTACGTGCGGTTTGGCGACCGAGGGGCAGACGGGGCGCTGTCCGCTGCCGTTGTCAACCACGCGCCGTGTCCTGTGGTTGTGTCTCGTGGTCGCAATTACGAACGTAGAAACTGACGAATTCGGGTGAGGGTTTCCTCGACCGCGACGTCCAGGTCATCGTTCACGATCACGGCGTCGCAGTCGTCGGCCCTGTCCAGTTCGTGCTCGACTCGATCGAGTCGGTCCTGGAGGGATTCACGGTCCTCGGTGCCTCGTCCTTCGAGGCGACGCTGCAGTTCGTCGAGCGACGGGGGCGCGACGAACAGCACGAGGGCGTCGTCGCCAAAGATGCGCTTGACGTTGAGGGCGCCCTTCACGTCGATGTCGAGCAGCACGGGCCCCTCGTCGGCCCGATTTTCGACCTCTGAGCGGAGCGTGCCGTAAAACTGGTCGGGGTACACCTCTTCGTACTCGAGCAGGTCCCCGGCGTCGATCCGGGCCCGAAATTCGTCCGTAGAGAGGAAGTGGTAGTCCACCCCGTCGGTCTCGTCGGGGCGCGGGGCCCGCGTCGTGGCCGACACGGAAAACTGCATGTCCGGCATCGACTCCAGCACCCGATGGGCGATGGTGGTCTTGCCGGCGCCGCTCGGGGCCGTGAGTACAACGATGTTGCGGTCGGGCATGGGGATGAGTGTTGGGGGTTGAGCGTTTTGGGTTGAGGATTCGGGGGGCAAACTCAAAACCCCCAACCCACAACTCTCAACCAGTAGTCTATTCGACGTTGCGAATCTGCTCCTTAATTTTTTCGATCTCTTCCTTCATTCCCACGGCCCGCCGAGAGATCACCTCGTCGTCGGCCTTGGCGCCGATCGTGTTGGCCTCGCGGTGGATTTCTTGGGTGATGAACTTGAGCTTTCGGCCCGACGGCTCGTCGGCGTCGAGGGCCTCCCGAAACATCTTTAGGTGGGAGTGGAGGCGGACGCACTCCTCCGTCACGTCGAGCTTGTCGGCCAGAAGGGCGATCTCGGTTTCGAGCCGGTCGGGATCGAGGTGCTCGTCGTCCAGAAGTTCTTCGAGGCGCTCGCGGAGCTGCGCTTGGCGTTCCTCCACGCGAGTGGGGGCCCGCGCCTCGATGGCGTCGAGGTGGTCGTCGATCGCGCGGGTGCGTTGCTCCAGGTCGTCGCGCAGGGCGTCGCCCTCCTCGCGCCGCATGGCCCGCAGGTCGTCGATCGCGGCGTCGAGGGCCTGCGTCACGGCCGGCCACGCGCGCTGGATTTTGGCGGCCTCCCGCTCCTCCTCCCCCGCAAAGATGTCCTCAAACTCCAGCAGATGGTCGAGCCGAATGGGCGCTTCGATCTGCGCGGCCGCGGCGAGCTGCTCCAGGCGTTGCTTGTGGTGCATCGCCACGTCGGCGTCCACGTCGACCGGGAGGGGGTCCGCGCCCTTCAGTTCGGCGGAGACATTGACGTCGAACTGGCCCCGTTCGAACGCCTCCTTCATCTGCATCCGCACGTCCGACTCCGCCTCGGGAAGTGGGTCGGGAAGGTGGACGAAGATGTTGAGGTGGCGCTTGTTCGTCGACTGAATTTCGACGGTCGCCGAGGCGTCCTCGGTGCTGGCGTGGCCGCGCCCGAAGCCCGTCATGCTGCGAATCATAGAAGAGAAGCCTCTGGGGGGTGGAGTGGTAAGCGGTCGGCGTTGCGCATCCGGCGGCCTGCGTCCGGTGAGCGCGCCCTCCTCCAAACGCGCAACGCAGGATGGAGCGAATCAAATCAGAAAAAGCCGAGCCCACGGGGGACTCGGTGCTTCAAGGGGCGGACGCAACGTAGACGGCGGAGGGGGAGGGATTCGAACCCTCGGTACCGTGTAAACGGCACACTCGCTTTCCAGGCGAGCACCTTCGACCACTCGGTCACCCCTCCGGAAACACCGGGCCAAGAAGAACGGACGAGGAGAATGCGCTCGTCGTCTCCGCGTCGGCCTCGTCAAACGTCCATGATCTGTTCGGTTTTCTGCTCAAGAAGCGCCTCCACGCGCCCGGTGTGGGTGTCGGTGATTTCTTGAAGATCCTCCTCCGCCCCGTAAAGCACGTCCTCCGAGAGGTTCTCCGTCTCCACGACGTGCTGGATCTCATTTTTGGCGTCGCGGCGGACGTTGCGGATCGAAATTTTGGCGTCCTCGGCCCGCTCGCGACTGGTTTCCACAAGCTCTTCGCGCCGCTCTTCGGAGAGGGGCGGGATGGGAATGCGGATCGTCTCCCCGTCGTTGCTCGGGTTCAGGCCCAAGTCGGCCTTCATGATGCCCCGTTCGATGTTTTCGATCGCGCTGCGGTCGAACGGCTGCACCACGATGAGGTCGGGCTGCGGGGCGCTCACGCTGGCCACCTGCTCCAGGGGCGTCTGCGAGCCGTAGTACTCAACCGTCACGTTCTCGAGCATGGCGGGGGAGGCCCGGCCGGCCCGAATCGTGCGGAGCTCCGAGCGCAGGTACGACACCGATTCTTCCATCTCCGCGTCGGCCTCGTCCAGAATGTCCTGAATGGGGTCGTCGGGCATGGGTGAGCAGGCGGTTGGTGAGGGAAGCGAAAGAGGGACACGGGCGGCCTCCGTCAGGCCGGGACGCGCTCGGTAGCGGCCTTTTCCTCGTCCCAATGCACGCGGGTGCCCACGGTTTCTCCCTTGAGCAGACGCTGCAGGTTGTCTGGCGTGCCCATGTTGAACACGATAATCGGCATTTTCGACTCTTGACAGAGCGTGAGGGCGGTCATGTCCATGACGCGGAGGTCGCGCTCAATGACCTCCTGGCCGTGGATTTGTTCGAAGCGCTCGGCAGACGGGTCTTCCTCCGGGTCTGCCGTAAAGATGCCGTCCACCCGGGTGCCCTTCAGGATCACGTCGGCGTCGATCTCCAGGCCGCGGAGGGCCGCGGCGGTGTCGGTCGTGAAGTATGGATTGCCGGTGCCGGCCCCGAAGATGACGACGCGTCCCTTCTCGAGGTGACGAATGGCGCGGCGGCGGATGAACGGCTCGGCGATCTCCTCCATCTTGATGCTCGACTGCAGGCGCGTCACGAGATCGACCTGCTCGAAGGCATCCTGGAGCGCCATGCCATTGATCATGGTTGCCAGCATGCCCATGTAGTCGGCATGGGCACGCGTCATGCCCTCCATGGCGTGCTCCACGCCCCGAAAGATGTTGCCGCCGCCGATGACGACGGCCACTTCGGCCCCGGCCTCCACGGCGGTCTTCACCTCGTTCGCGTAGGTGCGGAGAACGGTCTCGTCGATGCCGAACTCCCGCCCACCCAGCAGGGCTTGCCCGCTGAGTTTCAGTAGCACGCGCTGGTGATGGAGGGAGGGATCCGGTCCGTCGTCGGAAGAGGCACTCATGGGGGATGCACCGCTGGGTGCGCGTTCGGGGTTGCTGTGTGGGTGGGCGGCGGCCCCTTCCTCGAAGCGAAGAGGCAGAGGCGGCAGGGGCGGACAGCAGAGCGGGCCGTGCCGGCCACTCTGCCGAGGCGAGAGCGATGGCACTCCGATGCGATCCCGGCAGAACGAGAAGCCCCCGTCGTCAGTCGCCGAGGGCGTAGCGCGTGAAGCGGGCCACCGAGAGCCCGGCCTCGTCGAGCATTTCCTTCACCGAGACCGACGAGTCCTTCACGAAGGCCTGCTCCATCAGCACGTGGTCCTCGAAGAAGCGTTCGAGCTTGCCTTCTACAATGTTGTCGATGACATGCTCGGGCTTTCCCTCATTGATGGCCGACTCGCGTGCCACCTCGCGCTCCTCTTCCTTGACCTCCTCGGGCACCTCGCCCCGCGTTACGGCGATCGGCTCGAGGGCGGCCACCTGCATGGCAACGTCTCGTCCGGCCTCGTCCACCTCCCCGTCGCCGTGTACCTCCACGAGCACGCCGAGCTTCGAGCCCGGGTGGACGTACGAGATGATCTGTCCGTCCTCGCTCTCGAGCACGTCGAAGCGGCGGATCGTGAGCTTTTCGCCGATGCGGCCGGTGAGGGCGACCAGTTCGTCCTCGATCGTGACGTCGTCCTCGTAGGTGAGGGCCTCAAGCTCGTCCAAGTCGTCGGGGGTCTCGCTGAGGACCCGCTCCGCCACTGTATTGGAGAACGACTGAAAGTCGTCGTTGCGGGCCACGAAGTCCGTCTCGCAGTTAATCTCGACGATGGCGCCGGCGTGGCCCTCGTCGGAGAGGGCCGTCACCACGAGGCCTTCGTCGGCCTCTGCAGCGGCCCGGTCGGAGGCAACCTCCTGCCCCTTCTTGCGGAGCAGGCTCACGGCCTCGTCAAAGTCTCCGTCGGTCTCCTGCAGGGCCTCTTTGCAGTCCATCATGCCGACGCCGGTGGCGTCGCGCAGTTCTTTTACCTGTTTGGCAGATACGCTCATGTCTCGTCGGTCGGGGAGGAATCGGGTGAAACGGGCAGCACGAGAGCGGAGGAGGCGCTAGCCCTGCGCAGCCGCCTTCTTTTTCTCTTCCTGCTGCATCCGGCGCTCGTGCAGGCCCTCCTGAACGGCGTCGGTGAGGGTGGACGTCACCAGTTCGATCGAGCTCAGCGCGTCGTCGTTGACCGGGATCGGGTAGTCGATGTTCTTCGGGTTTCCGTTGGTGTCCACCATCGCAATAATCGGGATGCCGAGGTTGTTGGCCTCGCTCACCGCGATGTCTTCCCGCTGTACGTCAACGATGTAGATGGCCCCGGGAAGATTGGCCATGTCGCGGATGCCGCCGAGCGTCTCCTCAAGCTTTTCGTGCTCGCGGAGCCGCATCAGCTTCTCCTTCTTCTTCAACTTGTCGAGCGTGCCGTCCCGGTCCATCCGCTCGATCTCTTCCATGCGGCGGATCGACTTCCGGATTGTCTGGAAGTTGGTCATGGTGCCGCCTAGCCAGCGGTCGACCATGTGGGGCATGCCACACTCCTCGGCGTGCTCGCGGACAATGTCTTCGGCCTGCTTCTTGGTGCCGGCGAAGAGAATTTTCTTGCCGCGCTGTGCAAATCGCTTGGCCGCCTCGGCCGCTTCGTCGAGGAGGACCTGGGACTGCATCAGGTCAATGATGTGAATGTTATTCCGCTCCATGAAGATGTATTTCTCCATGCGCGGATTCCACCGGCTCGTCAGGTGGCCAAAGTGCGCCCCGGCCTTCAAGAGCTCCTCGATGGTCACGCGGTGGGACGTTTCTTCCTTGTCCGCCGCCTCGTCCGCCGAAGACGGCTCCTCTGAGGCGGTGTCCGCGTCGGGGGAGGGGGGCTGCGTCGTGGCGTCGCTGCCGTCCTCATCGGCCTCATCGGAGGCCTCGTCGTCGCCTGCGGAGGCATCCGCGTCCGTGGAATCGGGGGCGGCGTCTTCAGGGGCTTGGGCGGCGCCCTCTTCAGTGTTCTCCTCGTCCTGAACGTCCGGAGTTTCCGTAGTCGTCTCGTCTGCCATAATGGGGTCTGCAAATGCGTGGGAGATTGGGTTTGCGCTACTACGACCGTCGCCTGCGCAGCGAAACCGTATCTGCCCACGGTCAACCCACTGTCACATCGGGCCGTATGGTTGATTGGTGCAGCCTCGAATTGCGATTGTCGAACGCCGGGTGGACCCCACTCGACACTCGCCCCTCGCAATTCGCAACTGACTAACGCTTGCTGTACTGGCTCTTCTTGCGGGCGCCGGGCTGGCCGTACTTCTTGCGCTCGACCATCCGGTCGTCGCGGGTCAGATAGCCGGCGTCACGAAGGGGCCCGCGCAGTTCCTCGTCGTACTCGACGAGTGCCCGGGCGATGCCGAGCCGAATGGCTTCGGCCTGTCCGGTAAGGCCGCCCCCAGAGGCGTTGACCTTTACGTTGAACTGACCGATGGTATCGGTCACGTCGAACGGCTGATCAAGCGTGCGGCGGCGCCAGGTGACCGGGAAGTAGTCCTCGGCGTCTTCTCCGTTGACCACGAAGCTGGATCCATCGCCCGGACGCAGATACACGCGCGCCGTGGATGTCTTCCGGCGCCCAATGGCCTGATACTGAGTCATCTTGGGCATGAGAGAAATCGGGGTTTCAGAAAAATACGTCGGCAAAAGGGCGGACAGGGCGTCACGCGTTTTCGAGCGGCTCGGGCTGCTGGGCCTCGTGGGGATGGTCCGGGCCGGCGTAGACCTTCAGCTTCTTGAAGGTGTCCCGTCCAAGGGGGCCCGTAGGAAGCATGCCCTCCACGGCCTGCTTGATGATGTACGTGGGCTTGTTCTCACGCACCTCTTCCGGAGAGCGAGCACGATCACCGCCCGGGTAGCCACTGTGCTCGTGGTAGTCTTTCTGCTGCTCCTTCTTGCCCGTGAACCGGGCCTTGTCGGCGTTCACGACAATCACGTGATCGCCCGTGTCCACGTGCGGCGTGAAGGTGGGCTTGTGCTTGCCGCGGAGCACGCGGGCGACCTGAGAGGCGAGACGGCCCACGACCTTGTTCGTGGCGTCCACGACGTACCAGTCGCGTTCCACCTCGTCCGGCTTGGCGTTGAAAGTTTTGAAGCTTTGCGTGTCCATCGGTCGGGGTCCGTCGGTTGGCGCAGGTCCGGAGAGCGACGTGGGCGCACAAGTAGGGGGCCACGAAAGTAGGGGGCCACGAAGAGCGGTCCGCCCAAGCACGAAGCCTAAGCACGAAGAAGGGCCAGCCCATGCATCCGCTCAAGAGAACAGAGGCTTACGCCTAAGACGTGAGCGGGCCCCCACGTCGAAACATTTATTGCAGTCACTCTACCACGGACGGCGCCTGACCAAGTTTTCGTGTGTCGAAGGGATTCCTGTAATCTTGACGGAGGGGGGCGGTGGGAGAGGAGGGGCAGAGCTCCCTGCCAAATTGCATGGAAGGGAACGTTGGGCAGAGATTTTCATTACAGCCGGGCTTTTTCAGGCTGATCAAACGGAATTGAGCGGGCGCATGCTGACCATCGACGTCACGTCTCTTTCGACGGGCATCCATCGCCTGGAGTTCGCCCCCTCCGCCGGCGAGGTCAACCTGGACCCCTCCACCTTCCGGGACCTGCAGGTCGACGTGGAGCTGCAGTATCACCGTGACCGCATCCTCGCGAAGTTGCACGCGACGGCGACGGCCGAACTGACGTGCGATCGTACCCTTCAGCCCTACGACGAGGCCCTGGAGGGGCAGTACAACGTGCTCTTTGGGCCGCCGTCGATGGTGGGGCAGGAGGGGGAAGAATTTGAGGAGGTGCGGCCGTTTACGGCGTCCGACCGGGAGATTGATCTCACAGAGGTGGTGCGCGACACGCTCCTTCTTTCCATTCCGCAGCGCCGCATCGCCCCCGGGGCCGAGGATGCGCCCATCGAGCAGGAATTCGGAGCGGCCGACGATGCCGACGAGGACGATGCCCCCGCTGATCCCCGTTGGAGTGCCCTGGAGGAGTTGAAAGACGAAGAGTAGGGGCGCAAGGGCCGGGTCCAAGCACCCTGTTGGGGTGTAAATTCTAGGCGAAATGAGCCTGGGGGGCTGAACACCGGGGGCGGTCCCTCCATCATACCGAAGCCTTTTCCCAGTACGCTTGATGGCATTCCGCCCTGAATCCGACGCTCATTGTCCCGACGATCTTGAGTCATGGCTGTCCCGAAACGACGACATTCGAAGTCTCGCACCCGGAAACGTCGCTCGACGTATTACAACGAGCTGGAACCGCCCCAGCTTATGGAGTGCAACAACTGCGGCAATCCGAAGGTGATGCACCGGGCCTGCAAGCACTGCGGGCACTACCGGGGGCGACAAGTTATTGAGCCGTCCGATGAGTTGATGGCGTAGGAAACTGGTGCGCACTTGCCAGGTGTTCTCTCGCCGACAGGGGCCGGGCCCCGCCGCGTTGGTGCCCCCGAGCACGCATGCAGGGCACCCGTTTTTTTGTCGGGTCTTCGTTCCGAATGCGAGAGCATGCCCGGCGATTGTCGCCGTGCACGCCTATGTTTCCGCCGACATGCCGCCACGCTTTTCGGGACGTATCGAGAAGTGATCTCCAGTTCGGCGGGGCGGCCGTCGCTTCCCCCGCATGCACGCTCTGGCAGACACACGGACGGTTCGTATGGCAGCATCGCGCATCGCAGTAGACGCAATGGGGGGCGACGACGCCCCGGAAGCGGTCGTGGAGGGGGCCATCCAGGCCCTTCACCAGACGGAGAACGAGTTGTCGGTGCTTCTCGTGGGGCCCGAGGAGCGCATTCAGGACCTCCTTGCGTCGCGTCCAGAAGCCCCAGAGGAGCGTCTTGACATTGTTGACGCCCCGGAAACGATTGGGATGGGAGAGGCGCCGTCGACCGCCGTGAAGAAGAAGCCCAACTCGTCGATTCACCGCGGCCTTGCGGCCCACCACGACGGCCACGCCGACGCGTTCGTGAGTGCCGGCAATACGGGCGCCATCATGGCGGCGTCCATGTTTATTTTGCAGCGGATTCCGGGCGTGGAGCGGCCCTCCATTGCCGGGTTCTTTCCGACCCTCAGGGGGTCCTCCGTCGTCCTTGATATTGGAAGCAACGTCGACTGCAAGCCGGTCCACCTCCTCCAGTTTGCCCGGATGGGCACCGTCTATGCACGCCAGGTCCTCAAGGCCGACCCGCCGTCGGTGGGACTCCTCAATATCGGTGAAGAGCCCGGCAAAGGCAACGACCAGGTAAAGGCGGCGCACGAACTGCTCGAAGACGCGACCGACGTCCACTTCGCCGGCAACGTGGAGGGGGGCGATCTGCTCTTCTACGCCGCCGACATCATTATCTGCGACGGATTCGTTGGCAACGCCCTCTTAAAGTTCGGGGAGAGCATGTCGACGGTCTTGTCGGAGATGTGCCAGCAGGAGATGGAACGCCAGGGCCTTGCGCCCGAGGAGCAACAGCTCGTGGCGGGCGTGCTCGACGAAGTGCGTGAGGGCTTCGATCCGGAGTCGCTCGGCGGGGCCCCGCTCCTCGGGGTCAACGGAAACGTGCTCGTGGGGCATGGGAGCTCGTCGCCGGACGTCATCGCGCAAATGATTCACTCCGCCCGCACGGTCGCCACCGAGCGCGTTGCCCACGCTCTGGAAGAAGCGTTTCGGGCGTCCACTGTGTAGCGCCCAATCCGGGTCCCGTCTTTTTCGCACTGTCCGGTTGTCTCATGCCTTCTCCCTCGCCCTCATCTCGCCAGGCCGCCATCACCTCCGTCGGCCACTATCTGCCCGAGACGCGGCTCACGAACGGGGACCTGGAGGCGATGGTGGAGACCAGCGACGAGTGGATTCGCACCCGAACAGGCATCCAGGAGCGACGCATTCTGGGCGACGACGGCAAGGCAACGGCCTTCATGGCGACCGAGGCCGCCCGGGAGGCCCTCGACAAACGTGGGATCGGGCCGGACGCGGTGGACCTGATCGTCGTGGCCACGGTGACGCCCGACATGCTCTTCCCGGCCACGGCCTGTCTCGTGCAGGACAACCTCGGGGCGTCCAACGCGTGGGGGTTCGACCTGTCGGCGGCGTGCAGTGGCTTTATCTACGCGCTCACGACGGGCGCGCAGTTCGTCGAGACGGGCCAGGCGGAGACGGTGCTCGTGATTGGGGCCGACAAGATGAGCTCGATCGTCGACTACACGGACCGCACCACCTGCATCCTTTTTGGAGACGCGGCGGGGGCGGTGGTGCTCGAGGCCGATGAGGAGGCGGGCCTTCACGACGCGGTGAACCACGTGGACGGGGAGCACAGCGACCTGTTGCGCATGCAGGGCGGCGGCAGTCTCAACCCGCCGACCCACGAGACCGTCGACGCCCACATGCACTATCTCCAACAGGAGGGGCGGCAGGTCTTTAAGCTCGCCGTGAACCGGATGGCGAACGTGTGCGGAGAGGTGCTGGACCGCAATGGCCTCGACGGCGACGACGTGGACTACCTCGTGCCGCACCAGGCCAACCAGCGCATCATCGACGCGACGGCCAAGCAGCTGGGGCTCTCGTCCGACCAGGTGATGGTCAACATCGACCGCTACGGCAACACCACGGCCGCGACGATTCCGCTGTGCCTGTACGACTGGGAGGACGAGCTGGCGCGCGGCGACGATCTCATCGTGACGGCCTTCGGGGGCGGGTTGACCTGGGGGGCCGGCCACCTCACCTGGGCCTACGGCTGACGGTGGGGAGGGGAATGAGGGAATCTATCGTCTGCGTCCATTTTGACCCCACGCAACTCTCGAACTTCGCACTCCGACCGTGACATGGCGACCGCATTTCTCTTTCCCGGACAGGGCTCGCAGGCCGTCGGGATGGGGCACGAGCTCTACGAGCAGCACGAGGAGGCCCGGGCCCGCTTCGAGGCTGCCACCGAGATCCTCGACGTCGACCTCCTCGCACTGATGTTTGGGCTGGAGGCAGACGCGGACGCGGCGGGAGAGAGGCTGAAGCAGACAGAAATCACGCAGCCGGCCCTCTACACGCACAGCCTGGCGGCGATGGCGGTGCTCGAGGCACGCGGCCTGGCGCCCGACATGGCGGCGGGGCACAGCCTCGGGGAGTACAGCGCCCTGGCGGCGGTGGGCGCCCTGTCGTTCGAAGACGGGCTGCGCGTGGTGCGCCGACGCGGAGAGCTCATGAGCGAGGCCGGAGAGCGCCGCCCGGGCCGCATGGCGGCCGTCCTCGGACCCGATGCGGCCCACGTCGAAGAGGTCTGCGAAGAGGTCTCGGCGGCCGGAGACGGGGTCGTCCAGCCCGCAAACTACAACGCCCCGGGCCAGATTGTCATTTCCGGGGACGTGGGGGCGGTTGAGCGGGCCACGGAGGCGGTGCAAGGACGCGCCCTGCCGCTGCCGGTGAGCGGGGCCTTCCACTCGCCCCTCATGGAGTACGCGCGGGAGGGCCTTGCGGAGGTGCTCGACGCAGTGACCATCGACCCGCCCCGCTGCCCGGTGTACCCGAACGTAACGGCCGAGCCGACGACGGATCCCGACGAGATTCGGCGCTGCCTCACGGAGCAGCTTCTTTCTCCGGTCCGGTGGGCGCCCACGCTCCGCCGCATGCAGGAAGATGGGGCCGTCCGCTTCGTGGAGGTCGGAACGGGAGAGGTGCTGCAGGGGCTCGTGGGCCGCACGCTGGAGGAAGAGGTCGAGACGATGGGGGCCGGCACCCCCGACGAGATCGAACACCTAGCCGGAACGTAGGGGAGCCTCGCGGCGAGGAACGCGCGCACGGGGGATGAGTGCTATACCCTACACGTTGCAGAACCTGCGTGTCGGCCTTTGTCCGAACCGTCTCGGTCCCATGGGTGTCCCCGCCTCGTCCTCTCTCGCGTCGTGTCGCTGGCCCGTCGGACTGTGGCTCGCAGCGGTGCTGCTCGTGGGATGTAGCGGGGGCGATACCTATTCGGTCGACGAGGGGGAAATCTCTCAGCGGTTCTTGCCGGCAGAGCGAACCGTGGACCACCATCCCGACTCCCTAAAGGCCCTCACCATTTCGGAGAGCGATGGCAAGATTCAGTTCGAGGTCGAGCGTGACTTCGAGTCGCTCACCGAAAAGTGGTCCAGCAGTTTCCAGAACATCGGCCCGGGGCGCAGCTTCCGAAGTCGCACCTACGCGACCTTTTGGAGCCTCGAGCTCTCGCTCATGTCGCTCCAGCCCGAAATGGGGGTGCTCTCTCTTCAGAAGGAACGGGCCCGAGAGATGATCGCCCAGCGGCGCGCAGAGTACGCCAAGACGATCCACATCGACGTGTACTGGTTTGTGGAGCGGGGCCGGAACGGCATCATCACGGGGCCTGGCGCCCGGACCGAGCTGCGTGTGGGGGAGGAACGATACCGTCCCGTCCAGTCGGACCACGGCCCCCTCCGAGAAGCCTTCGTGACAGGGGGACGGACCGTGCTGTACCGCCGCAATTCGCTCTATTTTCCTCGGACGGTGGAAGGAACCGACATTCTCGCGGACGCGTCGAGGATGACGCTCCGCGTTCGCCAGACGGGCGGAGGGGCGCGCCAAGAATTTGCGTGGCGGTGGAACGAGTCGAAAACGGCCCAGGGCGCGAAGAGAGACGCTTCCCGGCGGGGCCTTGGGGCGCTGGGTCCTGCGACGAAGGCCGGCTCGCCTTGAAGAGCCCGGCCCGTGTACGAGTCGACCCGGCAGCCCGGGCCCGACTCTCGCTTCGTGACGGCTGGGGCATTGCTGTGAGAAGTGTGGGGGAAGGGCCTTGCCTTTCTGAAGGGGATTCCCAATCTTCCAGACCCGATGGCGGCGGGACCCCTCCACACCACACCGCTCACAGTACGCAGCTCTCCACCATGCGGGTCGACCTCCACGGCGCTACGGTCCTCGTCACCGGCGGCACGCGCGGCATCGGACGCGCCCTCGTCGATGCCTTCGCCGAGGCCGGGGCCAACGTCGCGTTCACGTTTCGCACGTCGACCGACGCAGCGGCCAATCTCGTCACGGCCCTCGAGGAACAGGGTACGGAGGCGTTGTCGCTCCAGGGGGACGTGGCCGATCTGGACGTTGCCCAGGACCATGTCAATGCCGTCACGGAGCGCTTCGGGGCGCTCGACGTGCTCGTCAACAACGCCGGCATCACCCGGGACGGGCTCCTGCTCCGCATGGGGGAGGACGACTGGGACGACGTGATCGACACGAATTTGAAGGGAACGTTCAACTTCTGCAAGGCGGCGTACATGCCCATGATGCGCCAGCAGAGCGGCTCAATCGTCAACATCTCCTCTGTCGTCGGCACCACGGGCAACGCGGGCCAGACCAACTACGCCGCCTCCAAGGCCGGCATCGTCGGCTTTTCGAAGAGCCTCGCCAAAGAGCTGGGCGGCCGCAACGTGACGGTGAACGTGGTGGCGCCGGGGTACGTCCAGACCGACATGACCGACGAGCTGGACGCCGACACCCGCGAGGAAATTCTCAACGCCGTGCCACTCGACCGGCTCGCCACCCCCGACGAGATTGCCGAGGCCGTCCTGTTTCTGGCCGCACCGGCGTCCGACTACATCACGGGGCACGTGCTCCACGTAAACGGGGGGCTCTCGATGTAGTGCAGCCTCAGGCAGAGATGCGCGAGTGTGTGCGACTTCAACGTTCGAGCGCTGCCCCGTCCTCGTGAGCGAACGCGAACGGTCTCTTCGAGAATCCCGCCGTCGTCGAAGAGGCGCTTCGCCGATGCTCAGAGCGGCCTGCCCTGGAATTGTGAGCCCGCGCCGGAGACGCACAGACTGAGAATGGACAGACCAGCAGGTGCAGTTCTCGCTTTTTGCACTCTGTTAAGGAACGAGAGGATCGATCGGAAGAGGGGTCGCGTATTGCAATTGTCCCTCTGGGCGGGCGACTGTTCCGGCTGTCCATTCGATGACACGACGCCACGAGGGCCACCGCTCTTCCTTTTCGACACCCCCAACTCGAACCCGAGCCGCCTGCCGCATGGCTGACGACATCTCGCAGAGCAAGTATACGAACGTCATCGATCTGACCTCCGAGGCCCAGAAGGAGCGGCGCCGCGACGAGGTGGGGTCGGAGCTGCACGAACCGGACCCGCCCCTCGACGAGGTGACGGTGGACGAGCTGTCCGGCCACATGGAGCAGGCGGTGCACGCCGCCGGCTGGACGGAGCTCATGGACGTGCAGCGGAAGGCCATCCCCTACACCCTCGACGGGCGCGACCTGATCGTACAGTCCCAGACCGGGTCGGGCAAGACCGGCGCCTTCCTGCTGCCACTGTTCGACCTGGTGAATCCGGACAAAGAGGAGCAGCAGGTTCTCATCCTCACCCCCACTCGGGAGCTGGCGCGGCAGATCCACGAGGAGTTCGAGCAGATGAAGATCGCGACGCCGCGCACGAACCGGATGGAGGCCGTTCTCATCTACGGCGGCGTCGGGTACCAGCCCCAGATCGACGGCCTCAAGAACGGCGCGCAGGTCGTTATCGGCACGCCCGGCCGCATCCTCGACCACATCAAGAAGGACAACTTCGACGCCAGTACCCTCCGCATGCTGGTGCTCGACGAGGCCGACGAGATGCTGTCGATGGGCTTCTACCCGGACATGAAAGACATCGTCGAGCACGTGCCGGGGGACCGCGTCTCGTACATGTACAGTGCCACCATGCCGCCGAAGGTGCGGTCGGTGGCGCGTGAGTTCTTGGACGACCCGGGCTTCCTCTCGCTCAGTACCGACAAGGTGAGCGTAGAAGAGAACGAGTACCGCTACTATTTGGTGAACCCGATGGACAAGGATCGGGTGATGGCGCAGCTGCTGGAGCTGGAGGAGCCGGAGTCGGCCCTCATCTTTGCCAACACGAAGCGGGAGGTAAGCTATCTCAACAAGTTTCTCGCCAACAAGGGCTACGACGTCGACGAGATGTCCGGGGACCTTTCCCAGCGCGACCGGGAGAAGGCCCTCGATCACCTACGTGAGGGGAAACTTCGCCTTCTCGTGGCGACGGACGTGGCGGCTCGCGGCATCGACGTGTCCGACCTGAGCCACGTCTTCATCTACGACGTGCCCCAGGACCACGAGTACATCATCCACCGCTCCGGCCGCACCGCCCGCGCCGGCGAGGAGGGCACAACGATCGTCCTCTCCACCCACGAGGACGAGTACGAACTGAAGCGGATGGCCAACACCTACGACATCGAGCTTGAGAAGGCCGAGCTCCCCGAGGATCCGCACAGCGAGGCCCGCGAACTGCTCCAGGAGCGCTACGCCGACGCCGATCTCTCGTCCAACGAGGAGGGGCCTAGCGTTGAGGACTTCATTCCGCTGGTCAGAGAGCTCTCCGAGGAACAGCCGGAGCTGCTCGCGTCCGTCATCACGGAGCTCTACGCCCGGACGAAGCGGGAGGACGAGGAGGCCGAATGATTCGTGGCGCGTGATGCGTGAGAGTATTTATCGCCTG
>NZ_JAZKRW010000042.1:0-21479 GCF_036626415.1 Salinibacter sp. | reverse complement strand
AGGGACTGCTCGAAGACGCGTGCGACCACGCGGATCGGCTGAAGGTCGGCAATGTGGTAGAGCTTTTCGCCCTGGGCCACCGGCGCCCCGAGCACCGTCATCCGGTCGAGGACGACGCCCGTGAGGGGCGCCTCCAGGGGCAGGGTCGAGAGGTCCTCCTGTCCCGTAGCGACCCGTTCGATGCGATCGGGCCGCACGCCGATCGAGCGGAGCCGCTGGCGCGCCGCCTGCCACTGCCGCTCGGCGGCCCGCAGGTTCTTCTCGACGGCCACGCCGCGCTCGTCGAGCCGCCGCTGGCGATCCAGCTCGTCGCGGGCCTGCCGCAGGTCCGCCACCATTCCGCTCAGCTCCGGCGCCGCCACGTCGGCCAGCACCTCGCCCCGCTGCACCCGGTCGCCGGGGGAGACGCGAAGCCGTTCGACGCGCCCGCTGACGAGAGAAGTCGCGTAGGCCTGTTGGTCGGCCCCCGGCCGCACGCGGGCCGGAAGCTCAAGGGTCGTGGTCACGGGCCGCTCGGCCACCGTCGTGGTCTCCACCGAGACCTCTTGAAGCTGTGCGTCGGACAGCGTGATTGTGTTCGGCGCGGCCGTGGTGTCAGCCTGTGCGGAGGGCGGGGGAGCTCCCTGCTCCCCACACCCAATCAGGGGCAGGATGGACATTCCGAGAACCGCGAGCACGAATGAGAGGCGACGGTGCATCATCATGATTTGGTACTGGTAAAGGGCCCACCCGTGGCGCGGGCGGCGGTGGAAGGCGGTCACTTGAAATCGGCGTTGCGGGGAGTAAGCGCCCCCTCGATGACGACCGGCGAATCGGTGGGGCCGACCCCGAGGGCGTATTCTAGGTCGTACAGCGCGCGCAGGTACCGGGCCGTGAGCCGCGTCCGAAGCAGCGCGGCCGAGCGGGCCGACTCGATGGCGTCGAGCAGCTCGAAGAGGGTGATGTCGCCCTCCTGGTAGACGTACTGGGCGTTCTGAAGGAGCGAGTCCGTATCGGCCAGCACGTCCTGCGAGACGGTCTCGATGCGCGACCGGTAGCTGCGGAGGTCCTCAATCGCCGTGCGCACGTCGGTTCGCACCTGGCGACGGGCGGCCTCCAGGCGCGCCTGTGCCTCGGAGCGGCGGTTGCGACGGGCGTCCACGTTGGTCTGCCCGCCGTTCCAGATCGGAAGCTCGACGTTGAGGGCGGCGGTGAAGCCAAACGTGGTTTCGCTCCCGGGAAGGCTTTGGGTCTTGGGGCCGGCGGAGACGCTGAGGTTCGGCAGGCGTCCGTATCGGGCCGTCGTGAGCCGTTTGCGCTGTGTCGCAAGCGTGGCGCGGGCCGCTCGAACCTGTCCTCGCCGTTGAAGGGCCCGCTGAAGGGCCGCCTCCTGGGAGACACGGACGGGACGATACTGGAGGGTCCCCGCCACGCTAACCTCCGGCAGCGCAGCGGTGTCGGCCGGAGCTTTCTGAGAGCTGCCGGGGTGCAGCAGGGCGTAGAGATCAGTGCGAGCCGTCCGCAGGGCGCGCTTCGCCTCCGCCAGTCCATCCTCATACTGTGCCTGCGCCGCCTGAATACGGGCCTGCTGAAACGTCCCAAGGTCGCCTTCCTGCACCCGCACCCGAGCGGCCCGGGCTCCCTCCCGAATGGCCTCGGCGAAATGGCGATTGATGGTGCGCCGGCGCTCGGCCACCACCACGTCGAGATACCGGCGGCGGACGGTGCGGTACAGCTTGGCGGCCACTTCTTGGGTGCGTGCCTCCGCGGCGCGGGCCGTGGCGCGGGCCGCCGCGGTCCGGGCACTGTGCTCGCCGGGGTAGCGGAGGGGCTGCGTGACCGACAGGTACCATTGGTCGTCCACGCCGTCGCCCTCGAGGTTCGTCCGTTCCTCCGATACGCTGAGCGCCGGGTTCGGAAAGAGCGCGCGCGCCCGGGCGGCCTGTCCCTGTGCCTTTTCCCGGGCGCCGGCGGCCCGGAGCTGCGGGTTGTGGGCCCGCAGCAGTTCACGGGTGCGGTCGAACGTGAGGGTGTCGGGCAGGGGCTGTCCGCGCAGGGCCGTGGGAAGGACCCCAAGACACATCAGACACAAGATTTTCGCCCAGGAAAAGCCATCGATGTGCATTGAGGGAGGACGTTGTTGAGCCACAGTGTCGTTGGCTGAGTGTCATTGGCTAGACCCGTCGTTCGGGGCGCACTAGCCCCTCAGCAGCAAACGCACATTGTTAGACATCCTCCCCACCCAAGGGATCTTATAGGGCGGTGAGAGAGAGGTTAGAGTCCGATTAGAGCCGTGCAGCTCCCCCTCAGTCGCGCTTCACGTTGTGTGTCAGCGCGGACGGCTCGTCGGTGGACCCCGTTCGTTGTGGAAGAAGAAGAACTCGTAGAAGAAAAGAACAGGCCCCGTCAGGTGCGCTCCAGCACGAAGACGTACGGATAGAGCCCCCCGATCTCGATGGCCCGCACGTGGCGGCTCGTGAACTGCTCGGACTCGCCGAGGACCGTGTTGAAGGGGCCCTGTCGCAGCACCAGCATCACCACGAGGCCGCCGGGCCGCAGTACCTCGGCCATCTGTCCCAGGACGCGCCGATAAAAGGGGTAGAAGTCCATGCTGCTGGCCATGCGCACGCCGAAGGGAGGATTGGTAACGATCAGGTCCGCCGTCACGTCCGCGAACGTGTCGGCGAGCTGCCACGCGTCGCCCTCGCGGATCGTAATTTGGTCAGAGAGCCCCGCGGCCTCGACGTTTTGGCGGGCCCCCGCGACGGCCTCTTCGTTCCAGTCGTTGCCGTAGCACTGTGTGTCGGGCCAAAGGGCGGCGGCCTCTAGCAGGAGGGTGCCGGAGCCGCAGAACGGATCGAGCAGCGTGTCCGGGGGCACGTCGAGGTGGGCGAGGCGGAGGAGAGCGTAGGCCACGTTCGCCTTGAGCGCGGCCCGCGGCTGGTAGCCCTCCAGCTGGCGCCGGCTCAGGGCCTCGCGGGTGTGCTGTACGCTCACGAGGCACCGGTCGTCGCGCACGTCCACCCGCACCTCCACGTCGTAGTCCTCCAGGTCGACGGACGCGTCGTAGCGGGCGTCGAGGGCCCCGCCGGCCCACGTCTGCACGTCGACGCTCGTGAAGTCGTGGGTCCCCTGCCGGACCGAGGAGGCGCGGAAGGTGCCGGCCGTCTCCATCGCCGCCACGTCGAGCGCCGCCACCGTGTCGTGAATCGTCTGGAGGGCCTCCTCCCCGTCCGTAGAGAGCGTAAACGTGTAGAGCGGCGCCAGCACGTGGTGCACCGAGCGCATCTGGCGGGCCAGGTGGAGCGCGTCCTCGGGGGCTGCGTCGACCTCCACGAGGGCGTAGCTCTGCAGGCCGAAAGGGGCCTCGTCGGTGTCGGTTACGTCGAGGCCCGCCGCCCCGGCCCGTTCCCGAAACTCGTCCACGACCACGTCCTCCAGCCCCATATTCACGGTGAACAGGAGGGGCGTGCGGTCCGGAGCGCGAAGAGGAGTGACCGAGGGGGACGGCGGCATGGAGAAGCGGAGGCGGGGAGGGGGGAGGCGAGCCGGGCGCGGTCCTGCCGGGCCGGACGGGGGGCAGTTCGAGTGGGACCGGGGACGAGACAGAGGAACTCGATTTGTGCGCAGAAGGTTTACACAGAGCCACGCATCAAGTGTCCCCCTTCCGCATGCATCACCTTCGGTCGTCCGACACCGTGGGCCGCTGGGCCGTCGCCCTTGGCCTCCTTTTGGTCGTAGGGCCCCTGCTGCAGTCCGTTACTCCGTGCCGTGGGGCCGCGGGGCCGGACAATGCGGCGTCGGATGCCGCCGTTGTGACCGCTGTCGCGTCCGACGCTCAATGGACCTGCTCGGAGGGAGACGCCGTGGCGACGGTTCGTGCGGTGCCGTCGGGGCCGTCGGACGTCTCGCTCGACGCTCCATCCGGGGATGTATCGCTCGGGTCCGACGCCTCCCCATCTGTCGTTCTGGAGGCGCAGTGGCCCGTCTCCCCCCCGCCCGTCTCCCCAGTGCTGGACGCCCTCCGTCCGGTCGTCCTCCAAATTTAGTCGTCTCCATCCGCCCTCAGGTGGCGCCTGAGGGTCGTTCGCCGACCGCTTGGCGTGCCCCCTCTGTTCGATTCTTTGGAGACGACCCCTGTATCTCTATGTGCAACTTCTCTCTTCCCAGTTGGACGGGATCGTTCGTCGCGGGCCTGCTCGTCGTGGGCGGGCTCGTCACCCTCGTGCTGGCCGAGCAGCCGGCGTCCCCCGCCGCCGATGGCCCGCAGGGCTCGACGGACGAAGCCCCCAATTTTGCCCTTAACACCCTGGACGGCGACACCTTTCGCCTCGCTGACCAGCGTGGTGACGTGGTGGTGCTCAACTTCTGGGCCACGTGGTGCCCGCCGTGTCGCCGCGAGATTCCGGACTTCGTATCGTTGCAGAAGGATCTCGGCGATCGGGGCTTGCAATTCGTGGGGGTCGCGCTCGAGCGGAGTGCCGGCCCCGACGAGGTGCAGGCCTTTGCCGACGAGATGAACATCAACTACCCGATCGGGCTGGGCGACGGCTCCATCGCGGAAAAATACGGCGGCGTGCGGGGGCTGCCCATGACGTTCGTGATCGGCCCCGACGGACAGATCCGCAAGCACATTCCGGGCATGACCACCGAAGACCGGATCCGTCCCCTGCTGGAGGCGCTCCTTCGAGAGACGTTGTAAGTAGACACGCAAAAGAACCTTAACAACAAGTCATTCCGAGCGCAGCGAAGCGGAGTCGAGGAATCTCTTCGAAGATCAGCAGAAGCGACCTTCAGGCCGGTATATTCCCAAATCAGCGTTCGCGCTGGACCCAGTAAGATTCTTCGACTCGCTCCTCCCTCCGGTCGTCGGTCGCTCAGAATGACCCTCGAATAAACGTATTTCTGCGTGCTTACATAGCTGCGTCTCGGCCTTGTCCCTCAACGCCCGCGCACTGACCGACCCCGGATCCCCTCGTATGCCGGATTCCGATCGCGACCGCTCCCCATGGCACACCGTCTGGGCCTACACCAAGGCCTACTGGCACTGGCCCCTGCTCCTGGTGATGGGGGTCTACGTTTATCAGCAGTACATGCCGAGCATTGACCTGGCCGCGGAGGGGCGCCCGGCGCCGAGCGTCGAGGCCGAGACGCTGGCGGGGGATCGCTTTCGCCTCGCCGACCACCGCGGGACGGTCGTGGTGGTGAACGTGTGGGCCACGTGGTGCCCGCCGTGCCGCGTAGAGATGCCCGGCTTCGTGGACCTGCAGCGCGAGTTTGCGGACGAGGGCGTGCAGTTTGTCGGGATCGCGGTGGACCGGGACGGGGCGGACGCGGTGCGTCCGTTCGTGGAGAAACAGGGGATCAACTTTCCACAGATTGCCAACCCGGCGGTGGCGGCGCGCCACTTTCCGGGGGAGGCGGTGCCCCGCACGTACCTGATCGACAAACGGGGCCGCGTCCGGTACGAGCACAGTGGCGTGATCCTCAAATGGGCACTCGACGACGCCCTGGAGCGGCTGGTGGGTGAGACGAGGCTGGAGAAGAGCGAGCCGTGAGGCGGGACGCTGTGAAAAGAGAATGTTCTGAATTCATTGGATCAAGGATATTCCGTACTCGGGGTTCGAGTGGGCCCCGGTGGGATCCTGTAGCCAGATGGGGGCGTTGTAGGTTTTGTTAAGACAGTTCTTCGATCATCAAAGCGCCCGGCATGTCCGACACACTGAAAGTCCGCGAAATTGGGAACTCGCTCGGTGTGATTCTCCCCACCTCGACCCTGGAAGATCTGGATGTGGAAGAGGGGGACGAGCTCTTCGCCATCCAGACGCCGGATGGGGTGCAGCTCACGCCGTACGACCCGGAGTTTGCGGAGGCAATGGAAGACGCGCGCGAGTTCATGCGCACACATCGAAATGCCTTCCGCGAGCTTGCGTGATGAGTCATGGAGGATGCCCAGAACAACGAGCCGGCGTGGCTCTCGAAGAAGTTTGTACTGGCGATGCACGCCGAGACGCTCCGTCGGTTTGGGGGAACGACGGGCCTTCGGGAGGAGGGGCGGCTCGAAAGCGCCCTTGATCGACCGCGAAATCGGTATGCGTTCGCGGAGCCGTCGCCCTTTGAGCTCGCCGCAGCGCACTGCCACGGCATCGTTCGGAATCATCCGTTCGTCGATGGGAATAAGCGAACGGGTCTCCTCACGGTCCGGGCGTTTCTCGCGAGGAATGGATATCAGTTTGATCCGGACGAGGCCGAGATGGTGCAGATTGTAGAACAAGTAGCGGCGGGAGAGACGAGTGAAGACGAACTCGCTCGATGGATCGAGCAAAATTCTGAGCCCCAGTAGACCCCGATGGTCTCCTTTCCCATTCGACGCTGGACGCTTGTTTTCCTTTTTCTGCTCGGGGTCGGGCCCGTTGCGGCCCAGCCCACGGCCCTGGTCGGCCCCACGGCCCTCAACCCGGCCGACTCGACGGTGATCGAGGACGCGACGGTGGTGCTGGACGGCGACCGCATCGCCGCGGTGGGGGCGTCGGGCGAGGTGGAGGTGCCCCCCGGGGCGACCGTGCACGAGATGCCCGACAAGTACGTGCTGCCGGGCCTCGTCGACGGGCACGTCCACTTCTTCCAGAGCGGCGGGCTCTACACGCGCCCCGACGTGATCGACCTGCGCGCCGAACGCCCCTACGCCGAAGAGCTGCGCCGCATCAAGGAGCGGCTCCCCGACACCTTTCGCCGCTACCTGCGCAGCGGCGTCACGAGTGTGGTGGACGTGGGTGGGCCGATGTGGAACCTGAACGTGCGGACCCGGGCCGACACTGCGGCCCTGGCCCCGACCGTAAAGGTCGCCGGCCCGCTCATCTCCAGCGTCTCGCGCCCGTCGCTCGACCTGGGCGATCCGCCCATCCTGCAGATCACAGACCCGCAGGCCGCCCGGCAGGAGGTGCGCGAACAAATCATGGCGGGGGTCGACCTCATCAAGATCTGGTACATCGTGGGCGCCGATGAGACCCCGGCCGACTACCGTCCGGTCGTCGAGGCGACCGTCGATGAGGCCCACAACGCCGGTACGCGGGTGGCCGTCCACGCCACGGAGCTCGAAACCGCTCGCGCCGCCGTGGAGGCCGGGGCCGACATCCTGGTCCACAGTGTCTCTGACCAGCCCGTGGACGACGCGTTCGTGCGCCTTCTCCGCGAGAACGACGTGCTTTACACCCCGACCCTCATGGTGAGTGAGCGCTACCGGGAGACGTTTGCCCAGCAGCTCGACCTGACGACCGCCGAGCACCACATCGGGCAGAAGGACGTGATTGCGTCGCTCTTCGACCTGCGCACGCTTCCCGATTCCCTCGTGCCCGCGGGCCTTCGGCAGCGCATCGAGCAGGCGCCGACCGTCGCGTCCGACACCACGGCGATGCGCAACCTGACGCGCCTCCACGAGGCTGGCATCGACATCGTGGCGGGCACCGACGCGGGCAACATCGGCACGCCCCACGGCCCGGCGCTTGTCCGCGAGTTCGAGCTGATGCGGACGGCGGGCCTCGCGCCGCAGGAGATTCTGGCCACGGCCACCGCGGGCGGTGCGCGCCTCTTGGGCCGCGACGACCTGGGCAAACTCGACCCCGACATGCAGGCCGACCTCGTGGTGCTGGACGAAAATCCCTTCGCGGACATCACGAACGTGTCGTCGATCCACCGCGTCATCAAAGAGGGCCGCGTATACCCCCCGACACACCTGATGCCTCGAACGCCGGAGGCCGTCGTGCAGCAGGGCGCCAACGCGTTCAACGCCCATGACCTTGGCGGCTTTCTCGACGCCTTCGCGCCCGGCCTGGAGGTGTATGCGCATCCGGACTCGCTGGTGATGGAGGGGCGATCGGCCCTGCGCGAGCAGTACGCGTCGACCTTCCAGACGGCCGACCAGCTCCGCGTAGAGGTGCACCATACGGCCCCCATCGGCAACACCGTGGCCCTCCACGAGACCATTCGGGGCGCGCCGGAGACGGAGCCCCTTGAGCAGGTTGTCCTTTACCGGGTGACGGAGGGAAAAATCGACCGCGTGTGGCTGGTACAGGAGGAGTAGCGGGGGGCGACTACGGCACCCGTGCGATGTGCGCGGTGCCCGACTCGTCCTCGGCGACGGTTCCCACGAGGGTGACCGGCCCGCTTAGGTCGAGGGACGCGCCGAAGTCGACGGACCCGATGTCGAGAATTGTGCGCTCCCCCCATGCGCCCTCGGGCCGCCGGCGAAAGACGTAGACGACGCGGTCAATGTTGATCTCGTTGCCGAGCTGCTCGTCGTAGCCCGTGATGAGTGCGCGCCGGTCGTGGAGGGCCACCGTGGTCCCGAAGGCGCCGGACTCGTAGGGAATCGAGGGACGAAGGGTCGTCGTTTGTTGCCAGGACGTGTCGCCACGGGTGTAGACGGTGGCGGCGCCGGACCCGTCGTCCCGGGCTCGGCTCTCCCCCACCAGCAGCGTCGAGCCGTGCAGGTCGAGAGAGATGAAGAAGGCGTCGATGTTGCGCAGGTGCGCGTCTTCGCGCCAGTCTCCGGTGGCGGGGGCGTGCCGGAAGACATAGACGGAGCCGGGTGCGCGCTCAAAAAACGTGGAGGCCGCCACGGCCAGGTGAGGGCCGTCGAGGACCACGTCACCGCCGATCATTCCCGAGTTCGGTCGATCGTCGGCCCGAAGGCGGGCCGTCCGGACCCAGGCATTGGTGGCGGCGTCGTGTTCAAAGACGTACACGGCCCCGCCGTAGGCCCTCTCCGGAGCGTCCCGGTTGGGGTTGCCAGAGGTGCTCACGGCCGCCCGGTCGCCGTCGAGCGCCACGCCCGCCGCGAAGAGTCCCTCGCGCCGGTCCGGGGCCCCGGTCAGGCGGGCCGTCTGTCGCCAGGTGCCGTCCGCCGAGCGCTTGAACACGTACGCTGCGTTTTCGCCCTCTCCGGCAAAGTGTTCGCTGGAGGCGCTCACCAGGACCCGCGAGCCGCTGAGGGCCACGTCGGCCCCGAAGAAGGCGTCTGCGCGACAGGACGTCGGGACGAGGCGGGCTGTGAGGGCCCACGAAGTGACGGGGGGACCCGGCTGCCGTTCATACACGAACACGGCCCCGGCGTCGTCGCCACACACCGAGGCCCCGCTGGCGCCCACCACGGCGATCGAATCGTCGAGGGCGACGGACACGCCGAACGAGGCGGCCTGCAGCGTGTCGGGGCGGGGCAGGGCCTCGATTTGGGCGTGCCCCTCCGTCGGAACGAACCCGAGGAGGAGGCCGAGACACAAGAAGAGGCGGGGGCGGAGCATGCGAACACCGGTTCCAAGCAGAGTACGGAACGCTAACGGGCAGACCGGGAGGCCGGTCCGGGGCGCTCGGGTGCCCAATGAGACGATCGGGGTGTAGGCCAGGACGAGACTCCTACAAAAGAAGTGACATTTCACGTCGGGCGCGTTTCACCGACCCGCGTCAGTCGTCCAGCGCCATGACGTGCTCGGTGAGCACCTCCCACTCCTCGTAGAGGCCTGCGAGCTCCTTCTTGAGCGCGTTGTACTGGTCGGACAGCTCCCGGGCCGCCCCGCCGTCCCCCTCGTACGCGTCCGGGTCGGCCATGGCCGCTTCGAGCTCGTCCTGCTTTTCCTCAATTTCCAGAATGCGGGCCTCCGTCTCCTCCAGCTTCTGTTTGAGCTGATACGAGTTGAGGTCGGCGAAGGGCCCGTCCTGGTGACTGTCGGCGTCGGACGTATCGAGGGCCTCGGCGTCCGCCTCCGTGTCGTCGGAGGGCGCGTGCCCGTTGGTCGACGGCCCGGCGGGACTCGGCGCCTCTGTCTCGTGGACGTCCCGCAGCGCACGGGCCGAGCCCTCTTCCACCTGCCAGCGGAACTCAGAGTAGTTTCCGAGGAAGGTGCGAACGGTGCCTCCGCCCACGCGCCACGTCTTTTCGGCCACGGCGTCGAGCACGTGTCGGTCGTGGCTCACGAGCACGAAGGTCCCCTCGTACTTCTGCAGGGCCTCGATAAGTACCTCGCGCGACTGGATGTCGAGGTGGTTCGTCGGCTCGTCAAGGAGGAGAAGGTTGGCGGGCGACAGCAGCGTGCGGGCGAGCGAGAGGCGGCTCTTCTCGCCGCCCGAGAGGACCCGCACGTCTTTAAACGCGTCCTCGTTGGTAAAGAGGAACCGCCCAAGCAGATTGCGCAGTTCCGTCTTCGGGCGGTTGGGCGCCGCCTCGCGGACCGTCTCGAACACCGTCTGGTCTGGGTCCATCGTGTCGGCCTGGTGCTGGGCGTGGAAGGCCATCTCGACGTTGTGCCCTTCCGTGCGGGTGCCGTCGAAGTCCTCCATCCCGCCGATGATGCGGGCGAGGGTGGACTTCCCGGCGCCGTTGGGGCCCACGAGCGCCACCTTGTCGCCCCGCTCGATGGTGAGGGGGCCGGCGTCGGTAAAGACGGTCTCGGGGCCCTGCTCCGTGTCGTAGGTCTTGCTGAACGGGGAGAGCTCCAGCACGACGACGCCGGAGCGGGGCGGCTCGGGAAACTCGAACGACATGGCGGGGGCCGGATCGGGGGGCGGCGGGATCCGGTCCATCTTCTCCAGCTTCTTGATCCGGCTCTGCACCTGGCTGGCGCGGGCGGCGTTGTAGCGAAACTTGGAGATGAACTCTTTGATCTCCTCGATCCGCTTCTGCTGGTTCTCGTGCCGGCGGCGCCAGCGCTCGTAGCGCGCCTCGCGGGCCTTCAGGTAGTGAGAGTAGTTGCCGTCGTAGTGCAGGAGGCGGCCCCGCACGAGCTCGGCGGTGGAGGTGACCATGCGGTCCAGCACCGAGCGGTCGTGGCTCACGAGGAGGACGGCGCCGGGGTACGTCTCCAGCGTGTCCTCAAGCCAGTCGATGCTGGCGATGTCGAGGTGGTTGGTGGGCTCGTCCAGCAGCAGCACGTCGGGCTGCTTGAGGAGGAGGCGGGCCAGCGCGGCTCGCATGCGCCAGCCGCCGGAGAAGGTGCGGAGGGGGCGGTCCAGCTCGTCCGGGTCGAAGCCGAGCCCGGTGAGGGTGGCCTCGGTGCGGGGCCGGACGCGGTGGGCCTCCTGGGCGTCGAGCTGCTCCTGCACCCGGTGCAGCCGGTTGAGAAGCTTCGTGTGCCGATCGCGCTCGTGGTCGATCGCCTCCAGCTTGCGGCTGATTTCTTGCTCCTGCGCCTCCAGGTCCAGCACGTCCTCGAAGGCGCGGAGGGCCTCTTCCCGGACCGTCCGGTCCTCGGGCAATTCCTGCACGTCCTGCTCCAGGTAGCCGATGGAGACGCCCTCCCGCGTCACTGTTCCCGAGTCGACTCGCTGGTCCCCGGCGATGACCTTGAGGAGCGTCGTTTTGCCAGCCCCGTTGGGGCCCACGAGCCCGACGCGGTGCGGGTCGGGCGTGATCGTCCACGACAGGTCGTCGAAGAGGGGGGCCTCTCCGAACCGGATCGTAATGTCCTCGAGTTTGATCATGCAGGGACGGATCGCTCAGCAGTGCGGGGGGGCCGATCCCGTCTTGCAGAAGAGGGACGGCGGAGGGGCGTCTGGTGCAAGGACGGCCCCGGGCGAGCTACGCGTCTGCGTCCGGGGCGTCGTCGGGCGTGGGGGTCGCCTCCTCCAGGCGCTGCGACAGGTGGGCCAGCTCCTCATTGAGGGCCGTGGTGCCGTCTTCGTGCTCCTCGCGCTGGAGGAAGAGTTCCTCGGCAAGAGTGAGGGCCGTCATGACGGCGGTTGTCAGTTCGGCCTGGTCGGGGTGGTTGTCCTTGAATTGCTTCATCCGAGCGTTCACGGAGGCCGCGATGCGGCGGGTGTGGGCCTCGTCGTCCGCCTGCACGCGAAGGGCATACTCCCGGCCCAGGATGCGCACACGAATGGATTTGGTCGGCTCGGGATCGGCCATGAAGGCGGGGGCGCGAGAACCTGTTCTCAAGAGGGGTCGGACGGGGAGGGGGCCGCGGGTCTGGCCCCGTCGGCTCCGTCGTCGAGGTGGGCGTCGATGGCCTCGATGAAGGTCGAGATGCGGTCGCGGAGGGCGGCCGGGTCGTCGTCCAGCATGAGGGCTGTGGTGTCCGGATGCACCGCGGGACGCTGCTCCAGCTCTGCCACGCGATGACGCAGGCGCTCGTTTTCGGTCTGGAGGCGGCGAAGGGCGGTGGCGGCCCGCTCCACTTTGGCCCGGAGGCGCTGCACCGTGGCCTGGTACTCGGGCGGCAGCCGGGTCAGGTCGTCGTCCAAGGAGGCGTCGTCCACGGAGTCCTCCTCCGGCGTGACGGACGAGGGCACAGGCGGGGCAGGGTCGGAGTCGGGCAACGAGGGGTGTGTCGGGTCCTCCATGATAAGCACCGCGCTGATGAAACGCTGAGACGACGACCCCGGGCAACAGCCTCTTCCTTCCGCGGCGGGGGCGCGGGCGGTTTTCGGGCATAGAAACACAGAGGGACACAACAGCCGACGATTCGAGACGGTTTCGTCCGTCGTCGCGGCTGCGGTGGGCTCGCCGCGCACCGTCGAGGCGGCTACCCGAAGAGCAGAAGAATGAGGACGAGGATGACAATCACGAGGTACGGATACAGCAGACGGCGGCTCATGGGGGCGGGCCTGGGCGACAGTGAGCGTGAGCGAAGGGCGCCTCCTCCGCCTCTGCTACTGTCGGAGACGGGCGTTGTGGTTCTGTCCGAGTGCCTCGACCATCGATTCGATCTTGGCGTCCACCTCCTCGTCTGTGAGTGTGCGGTCGGCGCCGAAGCGGAGGGTGAACGCCACGCTCTTGGCGTCCGCCTCGATCCCTTCCCCCGCGTACACGTCGAACACGTCGACGCGGCGGAGCAGGGGGGCGCCCGCCTCGCGGATTGTGTCTTGGAGCGGCCCCACCGGCTGATCGCTGTGCACGAGCACGGCGAGGTCGCGGTCCACGACCGGCACGCGGCTCACCGGCTCGTAGTCGCGCTGCTGTTCCGCCGTCGCGGCGTCGACGAGGGCGGCCCAGTCGAACTCGGCCACGAAGACGGGCGTGTCGAGGTCGAAGTCGGCGGCCACGTCGTCGCGGACACGGGCAACGGTGCCGAGGGCCGTGTCGCCCGCGGTGACGTCGATGGGGTACTGGGTGACGGGGGGCACTTCGCCGTCGCTCGCGTTTCCGTCGCGGGGCGTGAGGGCGAGGTCCGGCACGCGCAGGTCTTCCAGGAGCGCTTCGACGGTGCCCTTCAGGTCGAAGAGGTCCGCGGTGCGCGGCTCGGTGTCCCAGCCGGTCGGGGCGTGGGGCCCGCTGAGGGCGATCAGCAGGGCCGGGTGCTCGCAGTAGCCCGGCACGATCGGCTCGTCCTCTTCGATGGCGCGGCGGAAGACGCGGCCGAACTCGAAGACGCGGAGGGCTTCCTGGCCGTGGTTGCGGTTGTGCTGCATCACCCCAAGCGTGCCCGGCAGCAGGCGCGGGCGGAGGGCGGCCATCTCCTCGGAGATCGGGTTCTTCGTCTCCACCACCGGCGCCTTGTCGCTCCCGGCCGGCGGCTCGTTGAAGCGCTCGGCCCGCTCGATGGGCAGCATGCTGTTGGTGTAGATCTCGCGGTAGCCGAGGCCCTTCAGGAGGGTGCGCGCCTGCTGCTCCAGCGTCTCCTCGGGCGGCTGGTGGGGCGTGCGGCTCGGGACGGGCACGCGCTCCGGCTCCGGAATCTGGTCGTAGCCGTGCAGGCGGGCCACCTCCTCGATCAGGTCTTCCTCAATCGACACGTCGGGGCGCCAGGAGGGCACGGTGCAGTGCAGCGCATCCTGGCCACCGTCGATCTCGAAGCCGACGGCCTCGAGCAGGCGTCGGGCCTCGTGGGTGGGCACCTCGGTGCCGAGGACCTGCGTGAGCCGGTGGGGGCGGAGGGCCACCGTCGTGTCGGCGGGCGGGCGGGGATGCTCGTCGACCATGCCGGGGACGACGGTGCCGTTCCCCAGCTCGGCGATCAGCTCGGCGGCGCGGGCGGCGGCCCACACCTGCCCCTCGCGGTCCACGCCCCGCTCGAAGCGGTACGACGAGTCGGTCTGCACGTCGAGCGCCTTGGCCGTGCGGCGGATCGTAGACGGGTCGAAGTACGCGCTCTCGATGAGCACGTCCGTCGTGTCGGCGGAGACCTCCGAGTTGGCGCCGCCCATCACGCCGGCCACGGCGACGGGCTTCTCGGCGTCGCAGATGAGGAGCGTATCCTCGGGCAGCTCCCGCTCCTCATCGTCGAGCGTGGTGAACGTCGTCTCCGCGTCCGTGGAGCGAACCACGATCGTGTCGTCGGCGATCGTGTCCAGGTCGAAGGCGTGGAGCGGCTGGCCGCACTCGTGGAGGACGAAGTTGGTCACGTCCACCACGTGGTTGCGCGGCTGCAGGCCGATGGCCGTGAGCCGGCGGCGCAGCCAGAGGGGCGACTCGGTCACGTCCACGTCCCGCACCCGAAGGGCGACGTACCGTGGGCAGCCGGCCTCGTCTTCGATGCTCACGGTAATCTGGTCGGTCACTTCACCGCCTGGAGATGGCGTCTGTGCCTCAGGGCGCTTCAGGGCGCTGCCGGCGAGGGCCGACACGTCGCGGGCCACGCCGAGGTGGCTGGCGGCGTCGGGGCGGTTGGGGGTGAGCTCAATGTCGAGGACCGCGTCGGTGCCTGGAATGCCATGGGCGTCGAGATACTTGGGGAAGGGGGTGCCGACGGCCGCGTCGTCGTCGAGCACCATGATGCCGGAGTGGTCGCCGGACAGCCCGAGCTCGTCCTCCGCACAGATCAT
Organism: Salinibacter sp.; assembly: GCF_036626415.1. Classification (GTDB taxonomy): domain Bacteria; phylum Bacteroidota; class Rhodothermia; order Rhodothermales; family Salinibacteraceae; genus Salinibacter. Next base: position 6,746 of record NZ_JAZKRW010000042.1, on the reverse strand, counting down.
CCCGTTCGACGCCTCGCCGCGCAGTTCGCGCGCCTCCACCGTCAGTTCCTGCCGCGCGCCGGGGGTGTCCGGATCGGGGAGTGACAGTGTGGTGCCCACCGTGGCGACCGGGACTTTCTGTCCTTCGGCCACGTTGGGCGCTCCGCACGCGATCTGGGACCGGTCGCCGTTCCCGAGGTCCACGTCGCAGAGCACGAGGCGGTCCGCATTCGGGTGGTCGCGGACGGTTTGGATTTCTCCGACCACCACGCCGTCGAGCGACTGGCCGATGGGCTCGACGGTTTCGACCTCCAGCCCGGCCATCGTGAGGCGCTCGGCCAGTTCGTCCGGCGTCCAGTCATGGTCGACATATTGATTCAGCCAGTTGTAGCTTACGTCCACGGTTTCGCGTCGAGATGAAACGAGTCAACTCTCGAGGGTGAGCGTATTGCGTGTTGCGTATTTCGTACGGGTGCCCGTTCCACGCAATACGCAATACGAAATACGGTCCTACAAGACGGCCTCAAGCGCCCAACGGTTGGCTAAAACTGCTCAAGGAACCGCACATCGTTCTCGTAGAAAATCCGGATGTCGTCGATGCCGTGGCGGAGCATCGCCATGCGTTCCACGCCCATCCCCACCGCGTAGCCGGTGTACCGCTCCGGGTCCACGTCGACGGCCTCGAACACGTTGGGGTGCACCATCCCGCAGCCGAGGATTTCCATCCACTGCCCGCCGTCCTCGCCGTCCTCATCGGCCCACCACACGTCCACCTCGGCGCTCGGCTCCGTGAAGGGGAAGTAGCTGGGGCGGAAGCGGAGCGTCACGTCCTCCCCGAAGAGGGCGCGGGCGAGGCTGTAGAGCACCTGCTTGAGCTGCGCCATCGTGACGCCCTCGTCTACGTACAGCAGCTCCACCTGGTGGAAGAGGCAGAACGACTTGTACGAGATCGCCTCGTTCCGGTACACGCGCCCCGGCACTGCCACCCGGATTGGGGGCTCGTGGTCGTCCATGATCCGGATCTGGCCGGGCGAGGTGTGGGTGCGGAGCACGCGTGGGGCCTCGTCCTCCGGGGCATCCTTCAGGAAGAAGGTGTCCTGCATGTCCCGCGCCGGGTGGTCGGGCGGAAAGTTGAGGGCCGTGAAGTTGTGCCAGTCCGTCTCGATCTCCGGCCCCTCGTAGGTGGAAAAGCCGAGTCCCCGCAGAATGCGCAGAATCTCATCGAGCGTCTGCGTGAGGGGGTGGGTAGAGCCCCGGAAGCCGCGCCGCCCCGGCAGCGTGCGGTCGATGTCGGGCCCGCCGGCCTGTTCCTCGCGCTTGAGCCGCGCTTTTGCCTCGTCGAGTCGCTCCTGGGCCCGCTCCTTGAGCGCGTTGAGCCGCTTCCCGAATTCGGGGCGCTCCTCGGGCGGCAGGTCGCCAATCTGGTCGAACAGGTCCGGGATGGCGCCCTGGTTGCGGCCGAGGTACTGGATGCGGAACTGCTCGGCCTCGTCCTCGCTCTCAATCGATTCGGCGTCGATCTGCTCGCGGAGGGCGTCAATGTCGTCGGGCATGGAAAGCGGTCACGGGTCGAAGGGTACACGTAGTGACGCGTCGTCGCGCCTCAGTTCCACGGGGACGGGGCAATAAAAAATCCCGCCGGGCCTGCGGGGCAGGGGCGGGATGCAATCACCGGCAATGTCGGCGGTCGACGATCAGCGCCCCTGCGGAGTTCGTGAGGTCGAAAACGCAAAGACAAACCGGAACGTCAGGAATCGAAGCGACATCGCAGCAGGACGGCTGGTGAAGAGTGATGCGTGAAGCGTGATTCGTAAGATGGAGGTGTTCACTCGTCACGCGTCACGGACCTACTCCATTACGTGCTCCACGATTTGCTCGAAGGCGTCCGGGTCGTGGACGGCCAGGTCGGCGAGCACCTTTCGGTTGAAGTCCAGGTCCGACTTCCGGTACTGGCCCATGAACTGCGAGTAGCTCACGTCATGCTGGCGGGTTGCGGCGTTGATGCGGGTGATCCACAGCCGTCGGAACCGCCGCTTCTTCTGACGGCGGTCCCGGTAGGCGTACTGCAGCCCTTTCTCGACCGCGTGCTTGGCGACCTTGTAGACCTTGCTGCGCCGGCCCCAATAGCCCTTGGCCTTGTTCAGAATTTTTTTTCGTCGCCGACGGGTTGCCGGCCTGTTCGTTGCGCGCGGCATGAAAGCAAAACGTCAGTTTAACAACACGATCGAAAACATAATATAGACGAGCGCCAGGAGGACACCAACCCTCGTCCGGGAAAGACTCCACAAACAACAGATGGAGGCCTCAACAAGGCCCTCCATCGGCGGGGCCGCCGAGTCGTCAGTGCGCCTAGGTGGCCAGCATGCGTTTGATCCGCTTGCGGTTTGCCTTGTCGTCAACAATTACACTTTTGCGCAGCTGACGCTTGCGCTTTGCATTTTTCTTAGTCAGCAGGTGGCCTTTGTTGGCCTTCTTGCGCTTGATCTTGCCGTTGCCTGTTGTCTTGAAGCGCTTCTTGGCACCGCTGTGGGATTTCATCTTGGGCATGGCAGAACACCCGAAAAGGGTTGTTTGCAGAGTGCACGAAAGTCAGACATTACGTATGAAAGGGGACCCCGCGCGTTCCCCTTCGTACAGAGTCCACAAAACGACGCTCCCTCCGGATGCGGTCGCAGCTGCAGGCGGGTCGCAGTCCACGCGAGGGATGCAGCTGTCCTACTTGTTCTTGTGGGGGGCGAGGATCATGACCATCCGCCGGCCTTCCATCTCCGGCTGCTGATCAATGCGGGCAATCTCTTGCAGCTCCTCAATCATCCGGCGCAGCAGGTCCATGCCCTGGTCCTTGTAGACGATGTCGCGCCCCTTGAACTGGACGTACGCCTTGACCTTGTTGCCATCTTCCAGGAATTCGCGGGCGTGGTCGACCTTGAAGTTGAAGTCGTGCTCTTCGGTGCGGGGCCGGAAGCGAAGCTCCTTCATCTCCATGGACTTCGACTTCTTCCGGCGCCGCTGCTCCTCCTTCTGCTTCTCGTAGCGGTACTTGCCGTAGTCGAGGATCTTGCAGACAGGCGGGTCGGCGTCCGGCGCGACCTCTACAAGATCGAGCTCGTGGTCGCGGGCGCGGTCAAGGGCCTCTCCGGTGGGCACGACCGCATGATCCCCGTCGGGCTCGACGACGCGAACCTCATCGGCACGGATTTCCTGGTTTACACGAAGTTTATCAACGTCAGCGATAGCAGGATCGAAGGTTTTTGGAAAGAACGTGAGGGAACGAAAAACTCGGTCTGTGCGGGGCGAGCGGACGCCAGCACGAGCAACCGAGTCAGGATCTGTTGTACACGCAAACGACCCTTTGAGGTTTCGGTGAAGGTCGCCTGAATTGAGCCGATGTGGGCGAGGGGACAGGTGCGCTAGTCAAGCGTGGGCTCGAACTCGGTCCCCACACGGTCGAGAAACGCGTCGACCGACACGGTGCCCTGGGGCCCGTCGGCGTGGGAGCGGACGGAGACGGTTCCGGCCTCCTCCTCGTCCCCGCCCACGACGAGCATGTACGGTATCTTTTGCGTCTCGGCCTCGCGGATCTTGTAGCCCACCGTCTCGTCGGACGTGTCGATCTCGACGCGAACGTCCTCCTGTCGGAGCGTTGCCGCCACGTCGTCGGCGTAGCCGATGAAGTCGTCGCCGACCGGGATGATTTGCACCTGGGTCGGCGCAAGCCAGGTCGGGAAGTTGCCGCCACAGTGCTCGATGAGCACGCCGATGAAGCGCTCCAGCGAGCCGAACGGGGCGCGGTGGATCATGACCGGGCGCTTCCGCTCGTCGTGCTCGTCGACATAAGTGAGCTCAAAGCGCTCCGGCAGGTTGTAGTCCACCTGGATGGTGCCGAGCTGCCAGGCGCGGCCGAGTGCGTCCTCCACCATGAAGTCGAGCTTCGGCCCGTAGAAGGCGGCCTCGCCCGGCTCCTCGTAGGCGTCGAGGTCCGTCTCGGCCACCGCCTCGCGGATGTCCTGTTCGGCGCGGTCCCAGAGTTCGTCGCGGCCCGTGTACTTCTCGGTGTCGTCGGGGTCGCGGAGCGAGATCTGCGCCTCAAACTCCTCGAAGCCCAGGGCGTCGAGGACCTGCAGCGTCAGGTCGATGACGGCCTTGAACTCGGCCTTCACCTGCGCGGGGGTGCAGAAGATGTGGGCGTCGTCCTGCGTGAAGCCGCGCACGCGGGTCAGCCCGCCGAGCTCGCCGGTCTGCTCCTGGCGGTAGACGGTCCCGAACTCGGCCAGCCGCACCGGCAGGTCGCGGTACGAGTGGTGGTCGTTCTGGTAGATCTTGACGTGGTGCGGGCAGTTCATCGGCTTCAGAAGGTAGCCCTCCTCCTCGCCGTCGTCCGTCTCGCCCGTCACCATGGGCGGAAACTGGTCCGCCTCGTAGTGCGGGTAGTGCCCGCTGGTGCGGTAGAGGTCGAGCCGCCCAATGTGGGGCGTGCAGACCGGTTTGTATCCTTGCTTCACCTGCTCCTGTTGCAAGACTTCGCGTAGCGTCTGTCGGAGCGTGGTGCCCTTCGGCAGCCACATCGGGAGGCCGGGGCCCACCTGCTCGGTGTCGAAGGTGAAGAGGTCCAGCTCCTGGCCCAGCTTGCGGTGGTCCCGCTCCTTCGCCTTCCGCCGCCGCTCCAGGAAGTCCTCCAGCTGCTTTTGCTTCGGGAAGCTGATGCCGTAGATGCGGGTCAGCTGCGGGTTCGACTCGTCGCCCCGCCAGTACGCCCCGGCCACCGAGAGCAGCTTCGGCGCCTTGATGCGGCTGGTCGACGGAATGTGGGGCCCGCGGCAGAGGTCGGTAAACTCGCCCTGCTCGTAGAAGGAGATCTCCCCGTCCTCCAGGTCCTCGATCAGCTCCAGCTTGTACTCGTTGCCCTCTGCCTCGTAGTGCCGAATGGCGTCCTCCTTCGACACCTCATGCCGCTCGTAGTCCGCGTCGCGGCGGGCAAGCTCGCGCATCTTCTCCTCAATCGCCTCCAGCTCGTCGGCCGACAGGGTCTGGTCGCCCAGGTCCACGTCGTAGTAGAAGCCCTGGTCGATAGGGGGGCCGATGGTGAACTTGACCTCGGGGTAGAGTTCCTGCAGCGCCTCGGCCATGAGGTGGGCGGAGGAGTGCCAGAAGGTTTCTTTGCCCTCCTCGTCGTCCCACGTGAGGATCGCGATCTCGGCGTCCTCGGCAATGGGCCGAGCCAGGTCACGCACCTCGCCGTTCACCTTGATGGCCAGGGCGTCGCGGGCCAGGCCGGGACCGATGCTCGCAGCAACCTCGCGGCCCGTCGTGCCCGCCGGATGGGTCTGCGTCGAGCCGTCCGGGAGGGTGATGGTGATCTGCTTCTCGTCGATTTCGGCCATGGGCAGCAAGGACCTTCGGAGAGGAGTGCGGTGCGGGAGCGGGCCCGCCAACAGAAAAGCCGCCCCCTCCCGAACGCATCCGGGACTGAGAGCGGCAGCAGTGGGTCCAAGTGGACTCGAACCACTGACCTCTACGATGTCAACGTAGCGCTCTAACCAACTGAGCTATGGACCCAACCTGGGGCCTTTCGGCGTTGCTTGGGATTCAGTACCAATGCTCACACTGCGATCAGGATTCTTTTTCGCCTCGATTCACCGAAACTTTGAGCTCGGACTGGGCGGAGAGGGGCGCGGCAATAGGGACGGAAAGATGGTTTTCTTTGCCGGGCCCGCTGGTTACATTCTGATCCAGCCCGAAGACGACGGTCCGCCGCCGGTCGGCCCGCCAGGGGGACTCTTCGAATTGCCCGTGCTTGTGCTCGCATGCACATCGACCTTCAGCATTCCCACGACTGGGACGTGTCCACCGACAAGGCGAAACGCATTCAGCGTCGGCTCGTGTCGGAGGTCCGAGCGTCGCCCCTGCCGGACACGGTCGAGACGGTCGCCGGGGTGGATGTGAGTGTGCGCGACGACACGGCGCAGGCGGCCGTGGCGGTCCTTCGTCTGCCGGGCCTAGCGGTGATTGGCGAGGCGGTTCACCGCTGCGAGGCGCCGTTCCCGTACGTGCCGGGCCTGCTCAGCTTCCGTGAGCTGCCGGCCGTCCTCCCTGCGCTCGACCAACTCGGCCCAACGCCCGACGTGTTCGTGACCGACAGTCATGGCCGCGCCCATCCGCGCCGGTTCGGACTGGCCTGTCACCTGGGCGTCCTGCTCGACGTTCCGGCGATCGGCGTCGCGAAGTCGATCCTCGTCGGGGCGCCGCAGGGGGAGCTTGGTCCCGAGAAGGGCAGTCGCGTGCCGTTGGTCGACGACGGGGACACGGTCGGGACGGTGCTCCGCACCCGGACGGACGTGAATCCGGTCTACGTGAGCGTGGGCCACCGCTGCACGCTCGAGGACGCGGCGGACCTGATGCTGGACTGCAGCCCGACGTACAAGATCCCCGAACCGACCCGGCAGGCCCACAAGCTCAGCCGGAAGACAGTGGAAGGGTAGCGCGCCTGTCACTGCTGCCCGACGACTCCTTCTGCCACAGGGCGCCTGTCGTAGAAGTACAGTCGTAGAAGTGCAGACGGCGCCCCAGCCACACACGCTGCACCAGTCCCCGAAAAGATGCCTTCCCACGATGGATGCCCTCTCCGTCCGCCGCGCTACGATTGACGATGCCGAGACCCTCGCCCGATTCAACGAGGCCATGGCCGAAGAGACGGAGGACAAGGCGCTCGATCCCGAAACCGTGCGGGCCGGCGTGCGGGCGGTGTTCGACACGCCGACGCAGGCGTT
>NZ_JAZKRW010000041.1:0-21687 GCF_036626415.1 Salinibacter sp. | reverse complement strand
ACGTGCCGGAGTCGATGCAGTCGAAGCGCATCGTGGCGCTCGACATGGGCGCGCTGCTGGCCGGCTCCAAGTACCGCGGCGAGTTTGAGGACCGGCTCAAGGCTGTGGTCAACGAGGTGTCCGAGTCGGACGGCGAGATCGTCCTCTTCATCGACGAACTGCACACGCTCGTGGGCGCCGGCGCGTCCGAGGGCGCAATGGACGCGGCCAACATTCTGAAGCCGGCCCTCGCCCGTGGCGAATTGCGCGCCATCGGCGCGACCACGCTCGACGAGTTCCGGAAGCACATCGAGGACGACCGCGCCCTGGAGCGCCGCTTCCAGAAGGTGCTCGTAGAGGAGCCGAGCGTGGAGGACACGGTCTCGATCCTGCGTGGCCTCAAGGAGCGCTACGAGGTGCACCACGGCGTGCGCATCAACGACAGCGCCCTCATCAACGCCGCCGACCTCAGCGAGCGCTACATCACCGACCGGCAGCTGCCGGACAAGGCGATCGACCTGATCGACGAGTCGGCCGCCCGCCTGCGCATGGAGATCGACTCGATGCCCGCCGAGCTCGACCAGCTGGAGCGCGAGATCCGGCAGCTCGAAATCGAGCGCGAGGCCGTCAAGCGCGACGAGGGCGACCAGGCCGAGAAGCTCGACGAGATCGACCGGCAGATCGCCGACCTCGAGGACGAGCGCGACGAGCTGAAGGCCCGCTGGACGGAGGAGAAGGACCTGATTCAGACGGTCCGCTCCGCGAAGGAGCGCATCGACGAGCTCCGCGTGAAGGCCGAAAACCTGGAACGCGAGGGCAAGTACGACGAGGTCGCCGAGATTCAGTACGGCGAGATTCCGGACCTGAAGGAGGAGGCGGAGGCGGCCAACCAGAAGCTCGAAGAGATCCAGGAGGACGGCGCGCTGCTGAAGGAGGAGGTCGACGGCGAGGACATCGCCGAGATCGTCTCCAACTGGACCGGCATTCCGGTCTCGAAGATGCTGGAGAGCGAGCGCGAGAAGCTGCTCCGCATGGAGGAGGAGCTCTCGCGGCGCGTCGTGGGCCAGGACGAGGCCATTCAGGTCGTCTCCGACGCCGTGCGGCGCGGCCGCACCGGCATGCAGGAGGGCGACCAGCCGATCGGCTCGTTCATCTTCCTGGGCACCACCGGCGTCGGCAAGACGGAGCTCGCGAAGACGCTCGCCGAGTTCCTCTTCGACGACGAGAACGCGATGGTGCGCATCGACATGAGCGAGTACCAGGAGCGCCACACGGCCAGCCGCCTCATCGGCGCGGCCCCCGGCTACGTCGGCTACGAGGAGGGGGGGCAGCTCACCGAGGCGGTTCGCCGCAAGCCCTACTCCGTGGTGCTGCTCGACGAGATCGAGAAGGCGCACCCCGAGATCTTCAACGTGCTCCTGCAGGTGCTCGACGACGGGCGCCTGACGGACAACCAGGGCCGCACGGTCGACTTCACGAACACGATCATCATCATGACCTCCAACATGGGCTCGGACGTGATCTCCGAGCGGATGGACGAGGTCGACGGGCACCTGACGGAGCCCCAGCAGCAGGAGCTGGAGGAAGAGGTGCTCAAGATGCTGCGGCGGCAGGTGAAGCCCGAGTTCCTGAACCGCATCGACGACATCGTGATGTTCCGCTCGCTCAGCCGCGAGCACATCCGCGAGATCGTCGAGATCCAGTTCCAGCGCGTCCAGCGGCTCGCCGCGAAGAACCACAACCTGACGCTCACGCTCAGCGACGATGCCAAGGACTGGCTCGCCGACCGGGGCTACGACCCGGCCTTCGGCGCCCGGCCCCTGAAGCGCGTGATGAAGCGCCACGTCGCAAACAGCCTCTCGCAGGCGCTGCTCGACGGCACGATCACGGACGGCGACACCGTCCGCATCGAGCTGGACGAGGACGACGAGGGCCTCACATTCGAGGCCGTAACGCCGGCAGGGGCCGAGCAGGCGGCCGGCGCCGCCGAAGCGGGCGGGGACGGAGCTGCGACGATTGACGCCTAGGAGGAGCCGGGACCGTCGGACTACGCCGTCGTCCTCCGTGCGATTGGAGGGCGGCGGTTTTGGGGCCAACGGCGTGACGGCTCCTGGACCAAAGGCGTCTTCCCCGTCGAAACGCGGGAGCCAACCGGCCAAGCGAGAACAAGTTGACGGCGTTGAAGCGACAGACGCCCGCGCCCAAGATCCCTTCGCCCTACCGGAAGAGGTGGGGGGCGCCCGAACGAGACTCGCTCTCTCCAGGGGCTGCCTTGGAGACGAGGTCGATCTCGGCGATGGATCTTCGGCCTATATTGCTCTGTTATGACATGGCCGCCGCACACCCGGATCAATCGGTGACGTGTGCTCTCTCCCACCAAGAAGGACCCCCCATGGACCTTGAATCGGGACGTCCCCGCCACGAACAGATTAGCGACTGGCTGCGCGAGCAGATCGAGCAGGGCACCTACGAGGTCGATGCAAAGCTTCCCTCCGAGAAGCAGCTCGGTGAGCGGTTCGACGTGAGCCGGGTGACGGTGCGGCGGGCCCTGCAGACGCTCGAAAGCGAGGACTACATCTACCGCCGGCAGGGGCTCGGCTCGTTTGTGAAGGAGCGCCGGGCCGCGCAGGGGCTCGTGCGGCTGACCGACTTTGCCCAGGACATGGCCCAGGCGGGCCTCGACGCGTCGTCGCGGGTCGAGCATCACGCCCCGGAGACGCCCCCGCCCGCGGTCGCCGTGCACCTGGACACCGACGACCAGACGGTGATGCGGCTTGATCGCCTCCGCCTCGGGGACGAACGGCCCGTCGCGTTTGACCGGACGTGGCTGCCCCTGTTCTACGCGCAGCTCCTGGAGGACCACGACCTGGAGGAGGAGACGATCTATCAGATTCTGGAGGCGGAGTACGACATTCCCATCCTCCGGGGGCACTACCGCATCACGGCCGCCAACGCAGACGCCGCCATCGCCGACCGGCTCGGCGTGGACGACGGGGAGGCGCTGCTCCTCATCGAGCGCCTGTCGCTGTCAGAAGGAGACAAGCGCGTCTACTTCCAGCGGCGGTACTATCGCAGCGACCGGGTGGCCTATGAGCTGGAACTGGCCCGTGGCACCGTCCGGAACGAGGCCATGGAGCACGGCATGCCCCTTCGCGAGTTCGAGCCGGTCTTCGAGAATGGGGGGGGGACGCGCGACGAGTAGGCGTGCAGGCCTGGAAGAGCCCGGAAGGAGGAGCGGGTCGCAGGGCCGCCCGGCCCGGCGTGCGCCGGGCGCTCAGCTACATCCGCCCCTTCAGCATGCCGTTCCAGTACATTCGGGGCAGGCCGTAGGCCTTCAAGGCGTACATGCTGTACCGCTCTTCCGTCTGGTCGAACGGGAAGCTTTCCTCCGGCTCCTTGTTGTAGTCAAACTCGGCGAGCACGAGCTTGCCGTAGCCGGTCACCAGCGGACAGGAGGTATAGCCGTTGTACGTGCCGTTGATGGGTGGGGTCGCGTTCATCGTGGCCGTCAGGTGGTCGACGAGCACCGGGGCCTGTTTGCGGATGGCCGCCCCAGTCTTCGAGGTCGGGAGGTTCGAGTTGTCCCCGAGCGCGAAGATGTTGTCGTACCGGGTGTGCTGGAGGGTTTTCGGGTCCACGTCGACCCATCCCTCCTCGTCGGCGATGGGGCTGTCGGCAATGAAGTCGGGGGCCTGCATCGGCGGCACGACGTGAATCAGGTCGTAGTCGATCGTCGTCTCCTCGCCGGACTCCAGGTGTCGAAACGTCGCCTGCTTCCTAGAGGGCTCCAGTGCCGTCAGTTCGGTCATGAGGTGCAGGTCGATGCCCTTCCGCTCGACCACGTCGTAGAGCGTGTCCTCGTAGGGCGGCGACGAGAAGAGATTCTCTTTGGCCTTCATAAACGCGATCTGGCTGCCCTCGCGCACGCCCTGGCGACGGAAGGCCTCGTCGGAGAGGTACATGATCTTCTGGGGTGCCCCTCCGCACTTGACGCCCATCGTGGGTTCGGTAAACAGGGCGGTGCCGCCCTGTGGAAAGTTCTGGATCGCCTCCCACGTGGTCTCGCAGGTGTCGTACGAATAGTTGCTCACGACGCCCGTCCCGGGTTGTCCCACGGACTCGGCGAGTCCCGGAATGCCGTCCCAGTCAATCTGGATCCCGGCGGCCATGACGAGGTAGTCGTAGCCGTAGGTGTCGCCGTTCTGAGTAGTGACGGTGCCGTCCTCCGGGTCGATGTCCGCGGCGGCGTCCTGGATCCATGTCGCCCCCCTCGGCATGACGTCAGCCATCGGGCGGGCCGACTCCTCCTTGTCGAAGACCCCGCCGCCGATAAGGGTCCAGAGGGGTTGGTAGTAGTGGGTGTCGGACGGTTCGAGGACCGCGACCTCGGGGGCGTCGTCCTGCGAGAGGAGCTGGGAGGCAACGGTAAGGCCACCGGTGCCGCCCCCAACGATGAGAACTTGGTGTGCGTCGTTCATGGGCCTAAAGGGGTTGTGTGCGCGAGACTGAGAAGGAAAATCCCACTGGTGCTCCGGCAGAGCCCCGCTTACGAGTCGAGGGTTCGGCCGAACTTCCGGGCGAAGGTGGTAAGGAAGCCGACGGCCCGCTGCACGTCGGGGTCGCGGAGGGCCCCGAGCAGGCCGAAGATTCCCTGAGAGGGCGTGTCGCCGCGGCGGGCCTCTTTTTGGGTGTCAACGAGTGCCGAGCCGAGGCCGCCGACGACCTGAAGGGCTTCGGGGTCGAGGACGCCAGAGTCGAGCAGGGCCTCGAACTCGTCGGTCTGGAACAGCGTCCCGAGCCGACTAAGGCCCCCGAAGGCCTGCCGCAGGGTCCGCTCCGGATCGTAGCCCTCGGCGGCGGCCTCGGCGTACTCGGCGTCGAGGATGTCAACGACCGTGGCGATGGCGTCAGGGGCGTTTTCCGCGAGGGCCGCCACCTCCTCAATCTGGTCGGAGCGGTCCAGGAGGCGGTCCAGTGCCGCTGCCGTGTCGGGCTCGGTCAGTTTTTCGAGCAGTTGCAGGCCTTCTCGGGCTCGTTCGTCCACGACCACGCCCCGATCGGCGGCCCGCGTGAGGGCCTCGTCGATGGTGTCGACGGTCACGGTGGCGGCCGCAGGCACGTGCTCGGCCAGGTCAGCCAGTTCGTTGAGTTGGTCGAGCCGGTCGATAAGGGCCGACAGCACCTCGACGGTCTCCGGCTCCGTGAGCTTCTCCGCGAGCTGCAGGGCCTCCCCCGCTCGCTCATCAAGCACGACGCCCCGGTCCGCCGCTCGGGTCAACTCGTCGTCGACCACGTCGGCGGTGGTCTCGACGAGATCGGGCAACACATGCTCGAGGTGATCAAGGCGGTCGAGGGCCTCCTCAATCGTGTCCAGCTTGCCGAGGAGGCGGTGGAGCTTTTGACGGGTGTCGGGGTCTTGTAAGCGCTTTTCCAAGGGGGCGACGCCGTCTGTGTGGTTGTCGTCCATGGGCCCTTCAGGAGAGCTGTCAGTGGGAGGCGCGAATGTTCATCGTCGATTTGGTACCTACCTGTATTTACAACTAACGACAATGTTTCAAGGTCGTTAAAATTGGCCGTGGGGAGTTCCGGGCGTTCAGCGGGTGCGGAGGGCACTGGTGTCCGGCACGAAGACGGAGTAGATGCCCCGCAGGTCTCCCGGCTCAAATCCGTACGCGCGGTCGTCGGGGTAGCCGTTCTTGACGAACTCGGGGCGCTTTTCTTTGGGGCCGTGACACGCGAGGCAGGAGGACTGCACGGTGATGCGGCGGGCATAGCGCCAGCCCTCGTGCCCGTTGCGGGTGGTCCGGATCCACCGTTCGGTGAGTTCGCGGGAACTGGCGAAGGCCTCATGGAGCCGGCGCGCCTCCTCGTCGGGCTTGTGGGCGGGGTTTCGATACTTCGTGGCGAGCTGCTGCACCGCCCACCCACGGTCCGCGCCGAGCCGTGCGGCCCGCTGCCCCACGGGTTTGCACACCCGCTTGAACGTGCGCTTGTCAACCGCGGAGGGGTCGATGGTTGCGGCCAGCGACTCGCGCATCTCGTTCAGGGACGCGATGGACTGCTCCACGTCCTGACGAATCGAGTCGGGAGGGGTTTGTGACTCGGCGGAATCCGAATCTGGGGAGCGACACCCGACGAGAAAGACCGCAGCGCTCAGAATCAGGGACGACAGAAACGAGCAAATCCGCATCTGTTGGACCAAAGGGATGACGTGGGCGTGAAGATCGAGAGAGCAAGTGTCAGTGGGGATCCTACCCACTCCACTTGTTTTCAATGTATCGGTAGTAACCTGTAAATACAACCAAAGCAGGAAGCGACCCCGTCTCCCATGTCTGATCCGCAGTTCGACGTTGAGCGGGCCACGGCCGGACTCGTCCTGGCCCTTTTTCTCGCCGCTTCACTGCTGGTGGGGGCGATGTACTACTTCGTGCTCCGTGACATTGGGGAGCGCGCCGATGCGTCCGATTCGTCCCAGGCAGCGCGCGTCGAGCATCCCTCGGCAATGCCCCTTGCTTCGGCTCCTGTCCCAGCGTCTGAGCATCACGCATGAGCTACACCCCCCTGGTGACCATTTTGGTCGTGCTGGTGGTCGGCGCTGCGGTGACCCTCACGGTGCTGTTCTACGCCCAGCAGAAGGGGCACTTCGACAATCTGACGTCGGAGGCCTACGTCATCTTCGACGAGGATGAGCCGGTCGGGGAGCCGCAGGATCAGCTGTTCGACGATCCCGACGAGCCGCAGGGCTCCTCCGACTCGCGTGCCTGACCTGTTTCTCCCCAATCCCCTTCGTGTGTGATGTCTGACGATTCGTCCACGCCCGCGCCCGCGGCGGGCACCTCCCAATCAGACGTCAAGTGGCGCCGCGTTGTCGACGCGTCGACGCGCTGGCCCGTCATTGCGTTTGTCGTGAGCGGGACGTTCTGGCTCGTCGTGGGCTCTCTCCTGGCCCTCATCGCCAGCTTCAAGTTTCAGTTTCCCGACTGGTGGACCCAGCAGGCCTGGCTCACCTTCGGCCGTGTGCGCCCCGCCCACCTCAACACGATGATCTACGGCTGGATTTCGATGGCGGGCGTGGGGGTAAGTGCGTGGCTCTGGGCGCGTCTGTTGAAGACGAAGCTTCGGGGGCGCGGCCTCCTGCTTCTCAGCGCGGCGCTCTGGAACGTGGGCGTGCTAGTGGGCACCATCGGCATCCTGGCGGGCTACTCCCGCGCCATCGAGTGGGTGGAGATGCCCTACGCGGCGTTTGCGTTCATCGTCCCGGCCATGGGACTGCTGGTCGTGTCGTTCATCCGCACCCTGTGGCACCGACACGCGCGGCACCTGTACATCTCCGTCTGGTACCTGGGCGCGGCCATCCTGTGGGGCCCGCTCCTCGTGGTCGCCATTCTGCTTCCCATTTATAGCGGAGTGCCGGAGGCGACGGCCAATTGGTGGTACGCCCACAACATTTTGGGGCTCTGGATTACGCCGCCGGGCCTGGCGGCTGCCTACTACCTGATTCCGAAGGTGATCGGGCGGCCCGTGCACAGCTACCACCTGTCGTATTTGGGCTTCTGGACGCTGGCCCTCTTCTACAACTGGGCCGGGGTGCACCACCTGGTGGGAGGCCCTGCGCCGCAGTGGGTGGCGACGGTGTCGATCGTCTTTAGCGCGATGATGATCATTCCGGTCATTGTGGTGGCGGTGAATCATCACCTCACCGTCGTGGGGCACTTCAAGAAACTGAAGTACAGCCCGACGCTTCGGTTCGTGGTCTTCGGGGCCATGAGCTACACGGCCGTCAGCCTGCAGGGCTCGCTCCAGTCGTTTCGGTACTGGCAGGAGGTCACCCACTTCACGCACTACACCATTGCGCACTCGCACCTGGGGGTCTACGCGTTTGCGACGATGATTGCGTTCGGGGCCATCTACTACATTATGCCGCGCGTGACGAACTGGGAATGGGGGAGCAAGCGCCTCGTCAGCCTCCACTTCTGGACCACGGGGCTTGGCATTGGGGCGTACTTCACGGCCCTCACCATCGGCGGCGTCATTCAGGGCTTCCAGATGCTCGATCCCGACGTGGCGTTCCTCCAAATCGTGGAGGATACCAGGCCCTGGCTCGTCGTGCGGTCGGTGTCCGGCACGCTCATGACGGTGGGGCACCTTGTGTTTGCGTACCTGCTCGCCAAAATCGTCGTGCAGAGCGGGGAGCGTCCGGACGGTCCCACGTACTTCCATCCGGTGCCGGCGGGCACCTTCGAGCACGTCGGGGGGGACGGGGCTCGCTCCGTCCCATCGGGCCCGGCGGAGGAAAGCGCGAGTTAGAGCCCTCCCCACGCTGCGTTCTGCACTACGAACTCCTAGTCTACGATGACTCGGATTGCACTCATTTTTCTGGGGGCGTTCGCGGCGATCGCGATGAGCTTTACGGCCCTCACGCTGCTGCCTCGCCTGCAGCTCTCAACGGTCGAGCCGACCCCAGGCACGGCCGACTACACCTACTCCGAGCAGCTGGGGCGCGAGGTGTACCAGCAGGAGGGCTGCATGTACTGCCATAGCCAGCAGGTGCGCCCGGAAGGCTTCGGGTCCGACGTGGCCCGCGGATGGGGCCCTCGGGGCTCGCGCCCGGGGGACTACGTCTACGACGACACCCATCAGCTGGGCACGATGCGGACAGGGCCCGACCTCCACGACATCGCCAGCCGCCAGCCCAGCCGCGACTGGCACCTGGCCCACCTCTACCAGCCCCGCTCGGTGAGTCCAGGGTCGGTGATGCCGGCGTATCCGTATCTCTTCGAGGTGAAGAAGGAATCGAGTGTCATGGCCTCGGAGACAACGGTGCCGATCAGTCCGGAATACGCGCCGCCGGGCGACAGTGTGGTGGTGGCTACCGAAAGAGCCCTCGCCCTCTACGACTACCTGATGACGCTGGAGCTTGAGCCCATGGACCGTGAGGCGTCCAACTGATCCGGCACCGCATTGAGTGATCCGCTTATTCTTGTCCCGCGACGCATCATGGCAGACGAGCCCGCTTCCCAGCCCGAATCGGACCCGGAGCAGCGCAGCTCCCCCGAGCCGATCGACATGCTGCGGCCGCTCTTCCGCGAGGAGCCCCTGCCGCCCGAAGGGGGCGAGCCGCCCAAGATGTGGCTGTGGATTCTCATCTTCGGGGTTCTGCTCTTCAGTACGTTCTACCTGGGGGCCTTCATGGGCGACTTCAGCCCCGATCCGTGGCTCCAGTCCCCGGAGCCGACGGCCCAGCGGGCCGGTCCCCCCGAGCCCGAGCCGGTGAGTGGGGCACAGGTGTATAGCGCCCGCTGCGCCAGTTGCCACCAGTCCAACGGGCAGGGGATTTCGGGCGCGTTTCCGACGCTGGTTGGGACGAGATGGGTCGAAAACAAGGGCCAGGTGATCCGCATCCTGCTTCACGGGTTGCAGGGAGAGATTGACGTCAAGGGGGAGACCTACAACGGCAACATGCCCGCCTGGGGCTCCACCCTCAGCGACGAAGAGATCGCCGCGGTCATTACGCACATCCGGCAGTCCTGGGAGAACGACTACGGGGAGGTGACGCCCGACGAGGTGGCGTCCGTGCGAGCCGCGACTGAAGGCCGTTCCGACACATGGTCGCCCGACGAATTAGAGGCCTCCGAGAATCAGACCGTGCCCGACGGCAACGGCGACACGGCCGCCCGGGACCCGTCGGGGTCGGTCGGCCCGGCCCTGTACGACCGTCTCGTCGCACAGGCGTCGCCGAACCGGGGGCCCGACCCTGCCCGATAGAGGACCATCCGCATGCCGTCCTCCCCCTCCTAGTCCGATGTTCTCATGCAACGCTGCGACCACTGCGACATGCCCATCTCCGGGACGGAGGAGGCCGTCTCCGGCGTGGCGGAGCGTGCGCGCTATTGCTGCTACGGATGCCGCATGCGGGCCGAGACGCTCGGCGACGACGGGGGGGATGCTCGATCCGACGAGCAGCAGACCCTCCTCGTCCGGCTTTTCGCCGGGGTTCTCATGGCGGGGTTCGTCATGGTCTTCAGCCTGGCCATCAGCTCGGGGTATGGGTTTGGGGCGTTGCGGCGGCTGGAGCACGAGGTGGGCACGGCCCACTGGGTGCTGCTACTGGCGGCCGTGCCGGCGCTTTTGTTGCTGGGGCCGCCCCTTCTTCGTTCCGCCTGGAATGATTTGAAGGGCGGAGGGCTCACCCTGAATGTGCTGTTTACGCTTGGCACCACCAGCGCGGTGGTGGTGAGCGGCATCAGCTACGTCCGCGGCACCGGCCCCATCTACCTCGAAACGGCCGTCATGCTGCTGGCGCTCTACACGTTGGGCCGGTACCTCACGGCCCGCGCCAAGGACACCACCACGCGGGTGCTGCGCCGCCTCATGCAGGTGCCCGACACTACCTACCGGCGCCTCGACCCCGATCCTGGGGAGGTCGCCCCCGACGCTCTGCGCGTGGGCGATCGCGTTCGGGTCCCGGCGGGCGACGTCATTCCGGTCGACGGCACGGTGGCGGAGGGGCGGAGCTACGTGGACGAGAGCAGCCTGACGGGGGAGGCACAGCCGGCGGTGAAGGAGGTGGGCGACCCGGTATACGCCGGCACGACGGCCCAGGACGGGGCCCTCACGATCGACGCAACGGCGGTGGCGGAGGACCGGCGCCTGGCCCGCGTGGCGCAGATGATGCACCGGGCCCTAGAGCGCCCTCCCCGCATTGCACGCCTCACAGATCGGATCCTGCGATGGCTCATCCCCGGCGTCGTCGCGCTGGCGCTAGGCACCTTCGGCGTCTGGTGGGCCGTGGCCGGGTTCTCGAAGGCGCTCTACGTGGCCCTGAGCGTTGTCCTCATTACCTGCCCCTGTGCCCTGGGCATCGCCATCCCCCTGTCGCTCACCGTGGCCCTGGAGCAGGCGGGCCGAAAGGGGCTACTGGTGCGCTCGGGCCGCACGCTGCTCGACCTCGCCCGGGCCGAGGTCGTGGCGTTCGACAAGACCGGGACGCTGAGTACGCTCACGGCCCCCTCGGTGCGGGTGGTGCGCCCAGAGCCCGTGCCCGCGGGGTCGATCTCCGCACCGACGGACGACACGGTGCTCCGGCGGGCCGCGGCGGTGGAGCAGGGCACCAATCACGCCCTTGCGGCGGCTGTCGTGGAGGCGGCAGAGGCCCGCGGCCTGTCGCTCCCCCGGGTCGCCGACGTCTCGACGCACGCCGGGGCGGGCGTCGTGGGACGGATTCAGGCAGATGGACAGATGCGCCGGCTCGGGGTTGGCAACGAGCGGCTCCTTGAGGAACTGGGCGTGCCGCGCCCGCCACACCTCCATGAGCGATTTGTCGACGAGGCCGAGTCGGGGCGCACGCCGCTCTACGTGGTGGACGAGGCTGTCGTAGTCGGGCTCCTGAGCATCGAAGAACGCGTGGCGCCCCACGCTGAGGCTGTGGTGGGGGCCGTCCAGGAGCGATCCGACGCCGTATCGGTGCTCACGGGCGACCGGCCCGCGGCGGCACGACGACTGGAGGACCGGCTTGGCGTGTCTGCCGAGGCGGGCCTCGCCCCGGACGAGAAGGTCGATCGGGTCGCAGCGCTTCGGGAAGAGCACGGGCCGGTCGTGATGGTGGGCGACGGCATCAACGACGCGGCCGCGCTGGCCGAGGCGGACGTGGGCATTGCGCTGTCGTCGGGGGCGTCGGTCTCCATGGAGGCCGCGGACGTGACCCTCTACAACCCGGATCTCCGGCTCGTCCCATGGCTTCAGCGTCTCGGCCGCCGCACCCATCGGGTGATTCGGCAGAATCTGTGGTGGACGTTCGGCTACAACATCATCGGGCTCGGCCTCGCCGTGGCGGGGCTGCTCCACCCCATCGCCGCCGTCGTCGTGATGACGGGCAGCAGCCTCCTCGTGACGGGCAATGCGTTCCGGCTCAAACGAACCGAGTCTCCGGAGGCCTGCGGCGGGCGCTGAAGGGGCCGGCTGCATGGGGCGACGGCGGCACGCGCCGGCCGTGTGCCATGCACCTGGCGATTGCCTACGGGGAGTGGCCCTCGTGATGGGAGGGACGCTCGTGTGGGCGAGCACCCCGCACGAGTTTCCAGTGGTGCCGCTGGTGGTGCTGGCCGTACGCCAGGAGGCCCATGTAGCCGAGCGCCCGGATCTTGTCCTGCTCCCCCGAGGCATCGGTGGTGACGCGAAGGGTGTAGGCGGATTCGCCTTCGTCGACGTCCATCGTCCAGCCGGTTTCCTGCTTCAGCATCGCCGGGTGGGCCTCCAGAACACGACTGAGCGCGGCCCGGGCCGCCTCTCGGGTCGGGCGCACCCGGATCCGGACGCCGTTCTCGATCGGCGTCTTTTGCTCCACGTCGACGTGCATCGCCACGTGGTGCATGTCGAGGAGGTGCCGGCGCAACCGATCCACGTCGACCTCCGACCAGTCAGTCGTCGAGTCCGCTTCCAGGACCCGGATGGCCTCCTGCACGGTCCCGAACACGGCCTGCCCCGGCGCCTGGAGCACCGCCGAGTCCGGGGGGGCGGGCGTGTCCTGCGGAGAATGCATGTCGTGGTGCTGGGCCTGGGCGGGGGCGATGAGCAACGCGAAAAGAGCAACGGCGGGGAGAACGTGCTGGGGGCGCATGATAGGCTTGGAGGCGTTGGAGAATAAAGACGATACAAACGATTCGGGGTCCACGACGGCTCCCCTCTAACCGACGCGACCGGGCGACGTGGCCGACTCGGCGCCTAGAACGTCGCGCCAGGACGCATCGCCCCACTGTTCGGGGGCGTAGGGGCGAATCCAGCGCCGGTCGACCCAGTGCTTCAGCCGCAGGAGCCACGGGTGGGCGGCCCACAGGGGGCCGGCCGTCCAGAGCCCGTCCGAGGTTCCGGTCGACAGGATGAGGGGCGTCAGCGGGTAGGGACGAAAGGTCCCGAGGTCTCGGGGCTGCGGGACGGCGTTCGTATCGGTGAGAGCGCGCAGCGTCCGGTCCAGGTTGGTTCGGAGGAGGGGGCCCTGCTTCACGGCGTGCACGCCCACCTTGGCGAGGTCGAGGTCGTCGATCGCGGCGCAGTCGCCCGCGGCGAAGATGCGCGGGTGGGCCTGTACCTGGAGGGAGCGGTGCGTGCGCAGAAAGCCCTGGTCGTTGGTCGGGAGGGGGCTGGTGTGGAGGAGCGGGGGGCCGACGGTGCCGGTGGCCCATAGCACGGCGTCCGCGGTGGCGTCGGGAGCCGTGTCGGTGCGCACGGTTCGTGTCCCGTCCCCGCGGGGCTCGACGGCCGTAACGGTGGTTCCGGTCTGCACCCTCGCCCCGCGGCCCCGGAGCCGGGCGGTCGCGTCGGCCCGCATGCCGGCCGGGAAGCCCGGAAGAAGGCGGTCGGCCTGCTCGATCACGGTCAGGTCCAGGTCGCCCCGCCGCCCGGCCCCCACGAAGCGCCCGGTGACGTTGAGCGCGACCTCGGTCCCCGCGGCCCCGCCCCCCACCACGATGAGCCGGAGGCCGGCCCCGGGGGTGTCGATTGTACCCTGGACCTGCGTGGCGAGCGCGCGGATTCGGGCAATCGGTTTCGTGGCGATGGCCGGGGCGGGCACGGCCGGATTGGCACTCCCGACGTCGATGGACAGCACGTCGTACGGAAGGTCTCCCTCCGCCTCCGTCGCGACCGTCCGGGCCGTCGGGTCGATGGCCTCGGCACGGGCCTGCACGTAGGTGGCGCCGGCCGCCCGGGCCATCCGCGCCAGGTCGATCCGCATCTCGTCTTCCGCGTAGACGCCCCCCAGGTACTCGGGCACCATGCCGGAGTAGTAGAGGTGCCGCTGCGGGTCGACGAGGGTCACGTCAATGCCGGCCGCCGTCCACTCGTAGGCACGGGCGAGGCTGGGCAGGGTGGCGTGTCCGCCGCCGAGGAGAACAAGGTGGGGGGAAGGCATGGAGGAGGGAGGCAGGGGGACAGGTCCCGAATGCGTGGTCGGGGAGAGAACCCTTCAAGACGGGTGGAACCATTCCTATCGGCTAGAAATACAGAAGATCGACGAAACACTTGTTATTACATGAAATAACATAATCTCCCCTTCCGCGGCATCCGCCCGACGGGCGGTCCGTCGGGGCCGTGTTGCCTCGCGCGGGAGGTCCCGTGAGGGACAGGGAAGGGTCCTGGCTCCGCACGACGGAGCCGCGCGCATCTATGGATGCCGGAGCACATTCGCCTCTCCTCCTCCACTCGATCCCAATCTGCCATGCTGTTCCGACAAATCAACGACGAGAAGCTCGCGCAGTACGCCTACCTCATCGGCTGTCAAGAGACCGGTGAAGCACTCTTGGTCGATCCGGAGCGGGACATCGACCGGTACCTTGCCCTCGCCGACGCCGAGGGGGTCGAGATCGTCGCCGTCACCGAGACCCACATCCACGCCGACTTTCTCTCCGGGGCGCGTGAATTGGCCGAGCGCACCGGCGCGTCGCTCTATCTCTCGGACGAGGGCGACGAGAACTGGAAGTACGAGTGGGCGCAAGGGCCGACACAGACGGGGGGCGCGTACGACGTGACGTGGCTGCACGACGGGGGCACGTTCCGCGTAGGCAACGTCGAGCTTGAGGTCCTCCACACGCCCGGCCACACGCCGGAGCATCTGTCCTTTCTGGTAACGGATCGAGGGGGCGGGGCCGACGAGCCGATGGGGCTCCTCACCGGGGACTTCGCGTTCGTGGGCGACCTGGGCCGGCCGGACCTGTTGGAGTCGGCCGCGCAGGTGGAGGGGGCAATGGAGCCCTCGGCGCGCTCGCTCTACGCCTCCGTGCAGCGCTTCCTGGATCTCCCCGACCACCTGCAGGTGTGGCCCGCCCACGGCGCCGGCTCGGCCTGCGGAAAGGCGCTGGGTGCGGTGCCGCAGTCGACCGTCGGCTACGAGAAGCAGTTCAACCCGATGGTTGAGGCGGCCCGTGCGGGCGAAGACGCGTTCGTCGAGGCGATCCTGGAGGGACAGCCGGAGCCGCAAATGTATTTCGCCCGCATGAAGCGGGACAACAAGGACGGGATGCCGGTGCTGGGATCGCTGCCGTCGCCCCGCGAACTGACGGTGCACGAGCTGAAGGAGGCCGCGGCCGACGAGGATCGTCTCATCATCGACACGCGGGTCGACCGGTCCGCCTACATGGCCCGCCACATTCCCGGCAGCCTCTACGCACCGATGAATGACACCTTCAATACGGTGGTCGGGTCGCTCGTGGAGGACGAAACGACGCCCATCGTGCTGATCGTAGGCGAGGAGGACGTGGAGGCGGCCGTCCGCGACCTCGTGCGCATCGGGTACGACAACGTGGAGGGCTTTGCGGAGGTCGACACGCTGCAGCGCTACTTTGAGACGGACGGCCCAAGCGAGACCATCGACGAAATCACGTTTGAAAACTTCGACGCCGAGCAGCGGGACGCCTCCACGGAGGTGCTCGACGTGCGGTACCGCTCGGAGTACGAAGAGGGGCACGTGGACGGCGCCATCAACGCCTCGTACACCCGCATGCCGGAGTACGCGGCGGACCTGCCCGAAGAAAAAACGATGCTGGTGCACTGTGGCAGCGGCGCACGGGCGGCGGCAGCGTCCTCCTACCTGGCACGGGCCGGGCATTCGGTCAAGTACGTGAACGACCACTTCGCAAACTACGAGTCAACGTCCGAGGAGCGGGTGGCGGCGTAAGGGGCCAACGGCCGCGACCGGAGAGGCGTCCGGGGCAGTGCCGGACGCCTCTTTGGGTTTGGGGGGACTGTGGGCCACAGGGGACGGGCACGGCCCACCCCCGGCTCCGTGCCCGCACGATTCTTCCCCCGAGCTCACGGGGCTCGATTTCGACCTGATTCGGAATTACGGACCTCATGTCGTTTCTCGCCCGCTTTTTGCCACTCATCCGGCAGCTGTCCGACTACGGGCGTGACGAGTTGCGTGGAGACGTGTCTGCGGGGCTGACGGTGGGGGTGATGCTCATCCCTCAGGGCATGGCGTACGCCCTCATCGCCGGGCTGCCGCCGATCTACGGGCTGTACGCCTCACTCGTCCCGCTGGCTACGTATTCCCTGTTCGGAACCTCCCGGCAACTGGCGGTGGGGCCGGTGGCCATGGTGTCGTTGCTCGTTGCGGCGGCCGTCGGGCCGCTGGCCAACGGGCAACCCGAGCTCTACATCGGATTGGCCCTGTTGCTCTCCCTGATGGTGGGGGTGCTTCAGTTCGGGCTCGGCGTGGCTCGCTTCGGGTTCCTGGTCAACTTCCTCTCGCACCCGGTCTTGAGCGGGTTTACCTCGGCCGCGGCCCTCATCATCGGGCTCAGTCAGCTGAAGCACCTGCTTGGGATCGACCTGCCGCGGTCCAACCACATTCACGAAATCCTGTGGGCGGCGGCCGGGCGGATCGGTCAGGTCGATCCGCTTACGGTGGTGCTCGGGGGCGGCAGCATTCTCCTGCTGGTGGGGCTCCGACGCCTCAGCCCCTCTATTCCCGGCGCCCTGGTGGCCGTCGCCACGACCACCGGCCTGGTGTGGGCCTTTGGGCTGCACGAGCACGGCGTCGACATCGTCGGCAGCGTGCCGGGCGGCCTGCCGGCGCCGTCGCTGCCCCCGCTCGGGGGGGAGACCCTCTGGGCCCTGGCCCCGAGCGCCCTGGCGATTGGGCTCGTCGGGTTTATGGAGTCCATCGCGGTGGCCAAAGTGTACGCCGGCCGCCACCGCTACGAGATCGACGCCAACCAGGAACTTATTGGCCTCGGGCTGGC
Organism: Salinibacter sp.; assembly: GCF_036626415.1. Lineage (GTDB taxonomy): Bacteria > Bacteroidota > Rhodothermia > Rhodothermales > Salinibacteraceae > Salinibacter. Next base: position 4,975 of record NZ_JAZKRW010000041.1, on the reverse strand, counting down.
CAACATTGCGGGGGCGTTTTTCAGCGCGTACCCGACCACCGGCGGGTTCTCGCGGACCGCAGTGAACGACGAGGCCGGGGCCAAAACGACGCTCGCAGGCCTCATTGCCGCCGGCGTCATTGCCCTCGCCCTGTTTCTGCTCACGCCCCTCTTCTACTACCTGCCGCAAGCCGTCCTGGCCGCCATCATCATGGTGGCGGTCTCGGGGCTCATCGAGTGGAGAGAAGCCGTGCACCTTTGGACGGTGGACCGGAAGGACCTGGGCCTGATGGTCCTGACGTTCGTTGCAACCCTCAGCCTCGGCATCGAAGAGGGCATCCTCACGGGGGTCATCGTGTCCCTCGTCGTGGTGATCTATCAGAGCTCGACCCCCCATACCGCCGTGATGGGGCGCCTCCCCGGCACCGACACGTACCGCAACCTCAACCGCAACCCGGAGGCGCTGACGCGGAGCGACGTGGTGGTCGTGCGGATGGACGCCAACCTGTATTTCGCGACCGCGTCTTCCTTTCAGGACCTCGTGCGTCGGGTCGATACGCAGGATCCATCCCTCCGGGCGGTCGTGGTGGACATGTACCCGGTCAACCGCATCGACTCGACCGGGGTGGGGGCCCTGAAGAAGGTGATTGACACCTGCCGGCGACACGGCGTGGAGATCTCCCTCGCTGGGGTGAAGGGACCGGTGAAAGACAGGCTCGACGAGGCGGGCGTAACGGACTGGCTGGGGCGCGACCGGTTTTTCTTCGAGGTGTCCGGTGCGGTGGAGGCGGCCGAGGCGGACGTGGCGCCTACGAACTCGGCCCCCGAGGGCACTGTGCCGGACACACGCGCGTAAGCGCAGGATGGGGAGCAGGCCGTCCGGCCTTCGTGCTCCTTCTCCTCCCGCCCCTCTTCCGTCTTCATGGTCGAAACGAGCGTCCTTTCGGTCGTCCTCGCCGCCGGGGTCACTGCCGTGGCCACCGGGCTCGGGGCCCTGCCGTTTCTCGTCGTCCGGGACATCAGCAACTGGTGGCTGGGCATCTTCAACGCCATCGCCGGCGGCCTCATGCTCGCGGCGAGCCACAGCCTGATCGCGGAAGGCTCGGCGCTGAGCGACGTGCGCACACTGATTGGCGTGCTCGTGGGACTGGGCCTCATCGTGGGGGCCAACACGATGATCCAGCGACAGGAGGGGCACGACGTGGCCGAGCTCGCGGGCGCCGACGCCCGGAAGGCCCTGCTCATCCTGGGGGTCATGACGGCGCACTCCTTCGCCGAAGGGGTGGGCGTGGGGGTGTCCTTCGGGGGCGGGGAGGACCTGGGCGTCTTCATCACCGCCGCGATCGCCGTCCACAACATTCCGGAGGGGCTCGCCATCAGCCTCGTCCTCGTGCCCCGCGGCACGCCGGTGTGGAAGGCCGCCGGGTGGAGCATCTTCACGAGCCTGCCGCAGCCCCTCATGGCGCTGCCGGCCTTCCTGTTTGTGCTCGTGTTCGAGCCGTTCCTGCCGGTCGGGTTCGGGCTGGCCGCCGGGGCCATGATCTGGATGGTCTTCGCCGAGCTCATCCCGGACGCGCTGGAGGACGTGTCCGGGCCCGCCGTGGGGGTGGCCGTGACGCTCGCCTTCGCGGCCCTCTTCGCGGTGCAGAACTTTGTCCTGCACGTGTAGGGCCGGCCCGCAGGCCAGGGCCGACGGGGGCAAGGGCTATTCGGCGTCGGGGGCCTGCGCCGGCGCGGGCGCGGAAGCATCGGCGGAGGGCGCGGGGAGAAGAAGGGTCACCCGCGTGCCGTCGCCCGGGGCCGAGTCGAGCCGCAGTTCGCCGCCGTGCTCTTCCACGATGCGGTGGACCAGCGAGAGCCCGAGCCCGCTGCCCTCAGCCATCTGGCCGGCCTCGGTGCCCCGGTAGAAGCGCTCCGTCGCCGCGGCGCGCTCCTCCTCGGACATGCCCGGTCCCGTGTCTGTGCACACCAGCTGCGCGCGTCCGTCGGCAGCCTGCTCCACCGTGACCCGGACCGCGCCGTCTCGCGTGTACTTGAGGGCGTTGTCGAGGAGGTTTCGGATGGCCTTCCGGAGCAGGTCCGGCTGGCCGGCGGCCCGGACGGGCTCGTCCGCGTCGACCTCGAGGTCGATCCCTTTCTTGTCGGCCGCGGCCTGCACCGCGTCCGCCTCGTCGGCGGCGAGGGCCGGCAGGTCCACGGGCGTTCGCTCGAAGGAGTCGTCCCGATCGAGGCGGGTGAGCGTGAGCAGGGCGCGGAGCGTCCGCACCAGCCCCCCGAGCTTGCGGTCCAGGAGGCGGAGGGTCTCGCGGTAGCTCTCCGGGTCGCGCTCGCGGCGCAGGGCCAGCTCGACGTGCCCCTGAAGCGCGGTAAGGGGCGTTTGCAGCTCGTGGGCCGCGTTGGCGGTAAAGGCGCGCAGGGCCGCCACGTGCTCCTCGATGCGGTCGAGCAGCGCGTTGAAGGCGCGCCCGAGGGTGGCGGTCTCGCGGTCGGCCGTGGGCGGGAGGTCCGCCCGCTCCTCCAGCTCCGCGGAGGTCACCGACCGGGCCACCTCGGTGATGGACCGGAGGGGGCGAAGCACGCGTCCGGCGGCCCACGCCACGAGCCCCAGCAGCCCGCCCGACAACAGGAGCCAGAGGCCGCCCAGCCCGGCGCCGAATTTCCAGAGCAGCGACCGGTGCTCCGGAACGAAGCGGGCGACCTGAACGAACGCCATCCGCTCGCCCGAGGCGCTGCGCAGGGGGCGCGTGCGGTAGTAGAACGACTGGCCCCCGGCCCCGAACGTGTGGAGCGACGGCCAGGCGCCCTCCGGGTGGACCGTCAGGCGGCGGTCGGGAAAGGGGGCGGACAGCGAGTCGATGTTGGCCGATTGGCGCAGGAGCCGTCCGTCCGGCGCAAACACCTGTACGAAGATGGGGTCGACCCGGTCGACGGCCAGGCGGTGGTGGGCCTCCTCCCAGGCGTATTCGGACAGGTCGAGCGTGCGTTGCCCGTCCACGTCGGCCCGCATCTCGCTTACCTCCGCCGTCAACACATCGGTGGCGTTCCGATGGACGGTCAGGTGGGCGCTCCCCCAGGCGATGAAGGCGAGCACCGCGAGGGCCAGCACGACGGCGGGGCCGATGTGCATTAGCAGGCGCCGCCGGAACGAGGGGCGCTCCCCCGGGGGCGACCCGCCGGAAGAACCAGACCGGGGCGAGGAGCCCGTCATCGTGTGCTCGTCGGGTCGGTGGAGGAGGACGAGCGGCGGTCCTCGGCGGCGTCGCCGGCGGCTGAGCAGGAGGCGTACCGGTAGCCGATGCCCCGCACGGTTTCGATGGGGGCCTCGCAGCCGACCTCGTCGAGCTTGCGGCGGAGGTAGTTTACGTACACGTCGATGAGGTTCGTCCCGCGGTCGAAATCATGCCCCCAGACGTCCTGGTGAATCGTCTCGCGGCTCAACGCCTGGCCCTTGCGGGCCATCAGGAAGGCCAGCAGGTCGAACTCGGTCGGTGTCAGGTCGACCTGCGTCCCGTCGAACGTGCAGGTCCGGGCCGCCGGATCGAGCACGAGCGGCCCGTCCTCGACCCGCCCGGGCTCGGACGAACGGTCCATGCGGCGCAGGAGGGCCTCGATGCGCGCCACGAGCTCGTCGAAGGCGAATGGCTTTGGGAGGTAGTCGTCTGCGCCCGCCCGAAGGCCCCGCACCCGGTCCTCCACGGCGTCGAGGGCCGTGAGCATCAGGATGGGCACCTCGGGGCGGTGGAGGCGCAGGCGCTCGCACACCTCCAGCCCGGAGAGGTCGGGGAGGCGAAGATCCAGGAGCACAAGGTCGATGCCGCCCTGCTGGGCGTACTCCAGGCCCCGTCGGCCGGCCTCCGCCCAGCTGACCTCGTACCCCTCCTCCTCGAGTCCCTGCCGCACGAACGAGGCCACGTCGGGCTCGTCCTCAACAAGCAAAAGATGGGGGGCGTCACTCATCGGTTCGGCCGTTGGTACGACGCCTGCGGGGTGGTCCATACGGGCCCCATAGCCCCGCCGTGCCGGCCCAGCGGAGACCTTAACCCAACTCTAACGCCCCAGAGGGCGTGTGGCCGGCGGGGAATTCTGGGGACGGCCCGCCTCTCCGGGAAATTCTAGACGGGTCGTCTCCCCAGAGGCAATGGGGGCGACGCCGGGGCTATGTCTGCGCGGCCCACGAAGCGCAGTATCCTTCAGCCGCGACGGGGCCGGGAAAGAGCTGGCATCCGCCACAGCCGGAGCCGTACTTCTCCTGCTGGTAGAGCTGGCAGTTCGCGCAGTTCTTGTTCGGTTCGGGAGACTCTTCTACGTAGTTGAGGGCCTTTACCTGCTGCTCGCGCCGTTGCTTCTGGGCGTCCGAGAGGCTCGACAGGTCGGAGCAGTCCGCCGACGCAGTGGCGCTTTCGCCCCCGCCTCCGCTCTCCGAACTACCGGAGCCGTCGGAGCCGCCCCCGCAGGCCGCCAGGAGCGTGCCGCTCGCGCCCACGGCCCCGGCGAGGCCGAGCGAACGAAGAAAGTGGCGTCGAGATACACGGTCTGAGTCCTTGGTATCCATGAGACTTGTGCGTTCTTAATAGAGGGTGAGAATAAGTGCAGCAAACAAGATGCGTAGGATTGAAGACGGCCATTAGAGGGAGAAGTAGATCCAATGTGTGGGGAATCCCCCTATTCTGCCGTTGCGTCCTCGAATGGTGCGGCACCGCTGGACGGGCGCTCAGTCATCGTGCACGTCCGACGCGGACGCGCCGGGCGTCTCTACGGCCGTCGGCGCAGCACGGAGCTCGGGGTGGCTGATCTTGCCTCCGAGGCTGGCCGTGTAGCCGATGAGCCCGGCGCTTGCCAGGGCCAACACGAGGGTCCCCCCGACGGTCCAGCGCACGAGCCGGCCGCGAAAAGCCCCATAGAGAAGCGCTCCGAGCGCCCCGACGCCCGCCGCAATGCCGGCCACGAGCCCGTACCACGCAAAGTGCTCGTGGGCCTCGATGGCGTCGTGCGAGGC
>NZ_JAZKRW010000040.1:0-22238 GCF_036626415.1 Salinibacter sp. | reverse complement strand
GAGGCGCACATGAGCGACTCCCCCCTCGAGACCCTGCCGGACGATCTCCCGCGGGACGATTGTCCGACGGTGGGGGTCCTCCACGCCGACCTGGACGCCCCGAAGAGCGTCTACGCGCCGGTGTCGCTCGATGCCCTGCGCCGACAGCCCGTCTCAGCGTGGCTCCTGGGCCACATCCACGCCCCGTCGCTCCGGGACGATCGGTCGCCCCTCGTGCTGTATCCCGGCTCGCTCCAGCCGCTCGATCCGTCGGAAACGGGGGCGCACGGTCCCTGGCGGATCGAGGTCGCACCGGACGAAGCGAGCACGGCGACCCATCTGCCGCGGGCCTCCCTCCGCTACGAACGCCTCAACGTGGACGTGGCGGCCGCCGACGAGGAGGCGGACGTCGAGTCCGCGGTGACGGACGCGATGCGGGCCCGGCTCCGCGAGGCCCGCGAGGAGGGGCCCACGCCCCGGCGCCTCGTCTGCCGCCTCACACTCACGGGGCGCACCGCCCTTCACCGCGCGGTGTGCGACCTGGTCGAGACGTGGCCCGGTGAGCTCGAAGTGCCCGTCGAGGAATCGACCGCCATTGTGGAGTCGGCCACCGCCCGGACGCGTCCGGCCCTCGACCTGGAGCAGATTGCGGAGGGCACCGATCCCCCGGCCGTGCTCGCCCAGCTTCTCCTGGCGATCCAGGACGAGAACGACGACGCTCAGGTCCGCGACGCGTGGGCCGCGATCGAGGAGGCACTCTCGTCGGTTCGAGACTCGCCCGCCTACGAACCGCTCCGGGACACCGAGGCCTTGTCGCCGGACCGCGAGACGCTTGCCGAGACGGTTCGGCGGCAGGGCCTCCTGCTTCTCGATGAACTGCGCTCCCAGACCGACGCTGTGTCCCACGAATGACGGAGTCCGCCCCCGACGACACGCCCCCTCCAGAGTCCGGCGCCGCGCTCCACGTCCGCCGCCTGGCCGTGCAGCGGATGTACGGCCGGTCGTTTGGGCTCAACGTCGATGAGATCGGTCCGGGCGTCAACGTCATCGCGGGCCCGAACGGCTCCGGCAAGACGACGCTCGCCCGGGCCGCGACGGTGCTCCTTTGGCCGGAGGCGCACGGCTGGGACCGTCCGCTCATCGAAGGAGCGTTTCGTCTGGACGGCGACCCGTGGCGGGTCGACGTGGACGGACGCCGGGCGCAGTACCAGCGTGGCGGCACCCCGGCGAGCCTGCCGCCCATGCCGCCGCCCGGCCACCGGGGGCGCTACCACATGTCCCTGCGCGACCTGCTTGCCGCCACCGAAGACTCGGAGCGGGCCCTGGCCGAGGCGATCCTGCAGGAGGCCCAGGGCGGGTACGACGTGCCGGGGGCCGCCGAGGCACTCGGCTTCGGGGCGTACGCGAAGGGGCGGCTCCGCGAGACCCGCCGCGTCGAGGAAACCCGTCAACGCGTGGAGGAGGCCCGGTCGGTCCACCGGGCGTTGCGGCGAAAAGAGCGGTCGCTGCGGCGACTGCGCCAGGAGCGGGAGGCGGCACAGGAGGCGGCCCGGCGACGAGACGCCCTGGAACAGGCCTGTGCGCTTGCGCGGGCGAAGCAGAAGCGCCGGGCGGCGGAGCAAGCGGTCAACGCGTTCCCCGACGGCATGCAGGCCCTTCAGGGGGACGAGGCCGAACGCCTCGAACGCCTGCGGGACGAACGGTCGCGTGCAGTAGAGGAGCAGACGGCGGCCACCGAGCAGCGGGAGGCGGCGGAGGCGCGCATCGACGCGAGTGGCGTGCCGGCGGAGGGGCTCCCGGACGGCACGATCGACACGCTCCGGACGGCCCTGCAGGAATGGGAGCAGGCACGGGCGACCGCAGAGCAGGCGGAGCGTGAGCGAGCGCGAGCGGCGAAGGTGGAGGCGACGGAGTGGGAGCGCCTGTCGGGGGACGACAAGGACGCCGTCGCCGAGATCGACGGGCCGGAGGTCGACGCGGTCCAGTCGCTGGCCGAGTCGCGTCTGGAGGTGCAGGGGCGGGAGAAGGCGCTTCGGGCCCTGGAGCGGCTGTTCGGGGCCGCCGCCCCCGAGGATGAGCCGGAGCTGCTTCGCCGTGGCGTGGAGCGGCTTGCGGAATGGCTGCGGGAGCCGGGGGCGGGCTCTGCCCCGGAGGGCCGGGCGCGGAGCCTCCGGTATGTCGGCCTCGCCGGGGCGCTCGTCGTGGTGGGCCTCGGCGTTGCGATGGGGCTCAATGGGGCCCCTTTGGGCTGGGTCGTGGCCGGCGTGGGGGGCGTCGTGGCCGGGGCCGTGTACGTTGCCCTCCGCCCGCCCGGCGCCGCCCCAGAGACGCGCCGGCCGGACCTGGAGCAGCGCTTTGAGCGGCTTGACCTGCCCGCCCCGCCCACGTGGTCGGTCGAGGCGGTCCACGCCCACCTCGACGCGCTTGTTCAGGACTGGGCGGAGGCCAAACGGGCCGCGGCGAAGGCCGACGAGTGGGCCCGCCATGCCGAGGACCTGGAGGCCATCGAGGACGAAACGGCGGCGCTGGAGGAGCGCCAGGCCGAGCTGGCGGACCGGCTCCACGTAGACCCTGCGCTCGGTGCCCACTCGCTGCTCTGGTTCGTGCAGCGGCTGGGGGCCTGGCAGGAGGCGTGGACGGAGGTCCAGGGGGCGGACGAACAGATCCGCGAGGCGGAGCGCCAGGTGGAGACGTGGCGGGACAAAGTCCGGACGCTCGTCGCGCCGTACGGAATCGACGACGTGGACGACATCAGCGAGGGGAGGGCCGCCCTGGAACACCTCCGAGAGGAGCAGCAGGCCCTCGAGGCGGCCCGCACCGACCGCGACACTGCCGAGCAGCGCTCCGAGCAGGCCGCCGAACAGATTGAACGGATCGACGACACGATCGAGCAGATTTTCGATCGGCTCGGGCTGGAGCCCGACCGGGACGAGACCGTCGCGGAGTGGTGTGCCCAGTTCGACGCGTACGAGTCCGCCGAGGAGGAGCGAACGCGTGCGGAGCGCTCCGTTGAGCTCGAACGGGAACGGCTCCAAACACTGGAGGGCGTGGAGGACTCGATGCTCACGGCCACGGTCGAAGAACTGGAGCGGCGGCGGGACCAGGCCGCCGCCGACGCCGAGCGGATCGACGAGCTCTCCGACCGGATCAGCCGCATCCAGCAGCAGGTCGAGGACGCGAAGACGGACCACGACCTTGAAGAGGCCCTCGCGGCGCACCGGTCGGCCCGTCGGGCGCTGCGGCGCCGGGGCGAAGGCGATCTGCGACGCGTCGTCGGGCAGGCCCTGGCGGACGTCGTGCACGAGCGGACCCGGAATCAGGACCTGCCGGCCGTCTTTGCCCGTGCCGACGAGCGCTTCCGGCACATCACGAGCGACCGCTACCGCCTGGACCTCAACCGGGCACAGGGGACGTTTCGGGTGGTGACGGACGCCGGGCGCGGGCTCGCGCTCCAGGAGTTGTCGGACGGAACCAAGGTTCAGCTGTTGCTCGCCGTCCGCATGGCGTTCGTCGAGACCCAGGAGCAGGGCGTCCAGCTGCCTCTGGTGCTCGACGAGGCCCTGGCCAACAGCGACGATGGGAAAGCCGGGGCCATCATTCAGGCGGTCCGGACGATCGCCGCAGAGGGGCGGCAGGTACTGTACCTGACGGCACAGTCCGACGAGGTGGCCAAGTGGCGACGGCAGCTCGACGGGACGGATGTGTCACTCACGGTGCACGAGCTTTCCGGGGCGGACGGGGACGAGGGGGCGTTCGGACCCGTGCGTAGGGACGGGGCCTTCCGGCCGGGGCGTCCGCTGACGACGGCCCTTCCATCGGCCGACGATCTCAGCCACGAGGCCCTCGCGGATCACCTCGACATTCCGGCCTGGACGCCCCGCAACGACGTTTCGGAGCTGCACCTATGGTACCTCGTCGAGGACGTGGAGGTACTGCGCCGGGCCGTGGAGGCGTCCTACCGGCGGTGGGGCCAGCTGGCCGGCCTGGCCGAACGAGAGGCCCTGTCGCTCCTCGACCTGGATCCGGCCCTCTACCGGCGCGTGGAGGCACGGGCCCGGGCGGTGGAGCACTGGGCCGCCGCGTGGCGCGTGGGGCGCGGGACTCCCGTGGACCGGGCGGCCCTGGCGGCGACGGACGCCGTGTCCGACACGTTCATCGACGAGGTGGCCGCCCTCGCGGGCCGGGTCGACGGACAGGCCGCGCGGATCCTCGATGAGCTGAGGAACGGGGCGGTCAAGCGCTTCCGCTCCGACAAGATCGACGAGCTGGAGGCCTACTTCCGGGCAGAGGGGCACTTAACGTCGGAGACGAAGCGTCCCCCGGAGGCCTGGTGGCGCCGGGCCCTCGAGGCGGTGAGCGACGACCTCGACGCGGGGCGCCTCCGGCGGGACAACGTCGAGGCCGTGCTGGAGCGAATCTGTACCCGGGCCCCAGTGCTCGGGGAGGATCCCTCCGACGATGAACCGGAGCCCCGTTCGCCCTGACGACGATGCCCAGTCCTTTTACGACGGTCCTCTCACATCCCTCGTGCACGCGCCCACGCGGAACAGAGCTTCTCGTCGGCCCCGCTGTTGCGGCCCACGAGGGCCACATGGCGTCTTGTCCTGCCACGATGGGTCACAACATCGACCGCCTCGACGAACGAGTGGAAAATCACGTCCGCCCGTCTTTCGTTTTCTCGGATCGCTTTGCGTGTCCGGAGCACACGTGGAAGGCTCGGTCCGGAGCGCCGATGGAGCCGCCTGGCGCTTTCGGGCGTCTGCGATGGGCCCACTGCGGGAGTGAGGAGGGCGTTGGAACGCGCTTGGGCGCGTGCACTCCCAATCCCCAAAAGAAGGCCCGTGGCTTGCGGGGAGGGAGCGGTCCTGGCACCGTGTTTGCTCCTCTGAATCGGTCCCACCGTTTTGCTCCATGCGTACTTCCGCTGCCATGACCCTCGCCGACCGGCTCTCCCTCCTCCGCGCACGGGCGGAGGGACAGCGTGCTGCCCTCGATCGCCAGAAACAGACCGAAACTGCGCTCGTCCTTCCCTTTTTCGATGCGCTCGGCTACGACCCCTTCGACGTTCGGAATGTGGAGCCGGAGGCTGGCATTGACGGGGAGGATGAGGTGGTGGATTATGTTCTGAAGAGGGACGAGACGCCGGTCATGCTCGTCGAATGCACAGAGGCGACGGGGGGGCTGGATGAATTGGAGGAGGACGCTCTGTTCGGCCACGCCGAGGCGATGGGGGCCCCGATCGTCGTGTTCACCAATGGCCTTCAATCCCGGTTCTATGCGGTCCCGGACGGAAACGGAGGGCGCCCCGAAGAGCCGGTTCTGGCGTTTGATCTCCTGGATCACACCCCTGGCGACGTCGATACGCTGCGGCAGTTCGCCCGGCCCGTGTTTGATGAGGAAGAGATTCGGGGGACCGCCCACAGCCGCGTTCGCAGTCGCCAACTTCGGGAGTACTTGGTGCGGCAGAAGGACGCCCCCGACGTCCCGTTCGTGCGGTTTGTTGCGACACAGGTGTGCGGTGACAGCGTCTCGGAGGACGAACTGGATCGGCTCCGCCCCGTGGTTCAGAACGTGCTGGACGAGTTGCTCGAGGAGACTCAGAACGAACGGACCCCTCTCTCCGCCCAAAAGGAGTCGCCGGTGCCGCCGAATGGGGAAGCCGTCTCCAACAGGGAGGCGGCTGAGCAGAAACAGACGGGCGTCTTCGAAAAAGACATCGTGAAGCGCGTTCTCGATGAGTTTTAGGAGAGTTTCAGGGGGGAGAAGAACCGGGACCTCCCACGTGGAGCACGGCCGTTCAGAAGGCGTCGCTGCAGGGCCGGCAGGAAACAGCGCCCCTCGCGTGAGCGTCCGAAGGCGCCCCTCCCAACACACATGGAGGCCCGCGCTCTTCGGATGAGTTCCCTCTCCTAGATGATCGATTCAGACGTCAGTATTCTCGGCTGTGGCTGGCTCGGCCGGCCGCTGGCCCAGCATCTCGTGGCGCAGAACGTTTCCGTGCGCGGGTCCACCACCACCCCCGAAAAGGTGGACGCCCTGCGGGACGACGGCATTGAGCCGCATCTTCTTGCCCTTGACCCTGAACTTGACGGCGAAGATCCCGCGTCGTTCTTCGAGTCCTCGGTTCTCGTCCTGAACATTCCCCCTTCGCGGACCGCCGCCGACGTCACGTCACGCCACTGCCGCCAGATCGATGCGGTCCGAGAAGCGGCCGCCGAAGGAGGCGTCGAGTGGATTCTCTTTGCGAGCTCAACCGGCGTGTATCCCAATGTAGAGCGGACGGTTGTGGAGGCCGACCAGCCGCCGGGCCGTCCGGACGCCCTGTCGGGCGCGCGCCGGTCGACCGGGCGTGCCGTCCTGGCCGCCGAGGGACGGCTCATGGACGATGCGTCGTTCGCCACCACGATCGTGCGGTTCGGCGGGCTCTACGGGGGCGATCGTCACCCGGGGCGCTTCCTGGCGGGACGCTCCAACGTCGGACGCCCGGAGGCGCCGGTGAACCTGATTCACCGAGAAGATTGCGTGGCCCTGCTGACCACCCTCCTCGAGCAGGATGTCCGGGGCGAGGTCTTCAACGCCTGTGCCGACGTCCATCCAACCCGCCGGGCCCTTTACACCCGCGCGGCAAAGGGGCTGGGCCTGGAGCCGCCGACCTTCGACGCGTCGGACGCCACCACCGGAAAGCGCGTCAGCAACGAGAAGGTGAAGGCCCAGTGCGGATATCAATTTCGTCACCCGGATCCCCTGGCCGATGTGGAGGCATAGCCGAGGCCAGCCCGCCGCCTGTAACGATTCCACCACAACTCCGTTTTCTGTCCTGTCCAATTGACTTCCGTGTGGAAGCCCCTGTTGTTGAAGGCGTCGTTTACGCCCCCAACATAGGCCCCTCACGGTTGCAAACGCTCATCTTCTCGTCACTGACGTGCTCGGTGCATGTCCACTTCAACTAGCGCCCATCCTGTCTTCGACCAGGCCCCCGCCACGGAATCGTTTCGGGAGGCCGTGCTGAACGGACTCCGCAGGGAGCAGAAGCAGATCCCTTCCAAGTTTCTGTACGACGAGCGAGGATCGAAGCTCTTTGACAAGATTTGTGAGCTCGACGAGTACTATCCCACCCGCACGGAACTCGCGATCATGCGGGAACACGGGGCGGCCCTGGCCGAGGCCGTCGGGCCAGAGGCCCGTCTCGTCGAGTATGGAAGTGGCAGCAGCCTGAAGACGCGTCTCCTGCTGGAGCGCCTGGGGAACGACCTGGCGGCGTACGTGCCGGTCGATATCTCGAAGAACCACCTTCTCGAAAGTGCAGAGGCGCTCGCCGAAGACTATCCGTCGATTCCCATTCAGCCGGTGTGTGCCGATTACACAACGGCCTTCGACCTTCCAGCGCCACCGCGACCGGCGCGTCGGACTGTGGGGTACTATCCGGGGTCTACCATTGGCAACTTCCGGCGGGAGGACGCCCGCGCGTTCCTGGCCCAGATTGCCGACACAGTGGGGAGCGACGGGGGGCTGCTGATCGGGGTGGACCTGAAGAAAGACGTGGAGGTGCTAAAGGCGGCCTACGACGACGCTGAAGGCGTGACGGCGGCGTTCAACAAAAACCTGCTCCGCCGCATGAACCGGGAGCTGGACGCGACCTTCGACCTCGCCACCTTCGAGCACCAGGTGCTCTGGAACGAGGCGCGGGGCTGCATCGAGAGCCACCTCCACAGCACGACTGCACAGTCTGTGTCTGTGGCCGGCGAGTCGTTCGCGTTTGAAAAGGGCGAGACGATTCACACGGAGGACTCTCACAAGTACACGCTCGACGAATTCTCGAGTCTCGCGGCACGGGCGGGTTTTGACGTCGAATCGGTGTGGACGGACGAGCAGTCATACTTCAGCGTGCAACACTGCACGGTCGGGAACCAGACGAGGTGAATTTGTGGAGCCCGGGACGGGCCCCCTGTCGAGTGGGGAACGAGCGGATGGCGACATTCATCCGTTAGACCCCTGTTCGTCGTGCTTTGATCACTCAGTCTTCCGCCCGATATGGCACATGCATTCTTCCTAGGCATCGATGTTGCCCCGGCCGAAGGAGATGGGGCCTCGGACGTTACCCACGCGCTGCTCGAAAAGGCGAGGGAGCATTCCGACGAGCCGGTGACCTATCGGCTCAACCACATCCGCCACCACACCGACGTGGAGGCGGCCGAGGACCTCGCCGATCACCTTCAAGGGCTTGTGGCCGACCAGCCCTACATCGGCCGCACGAGCATCATTGCCAACCGGGGCTCGGACTTCGGCGAAGCGCTCGTCGACGCCCTCGAGGGCCGGGGCCTGGATCCCGTCGCGGCAACCCTGACAAACGGCGACGAGGTTGCGGCGGGGGCCCCCGACGAGATTGGGGTTCGCCTCGGAAGTGGGGATGTCTTGCGGCGGGTTGTTGACCTGTACCGCGACGGGCAGCTTCACTTCGAGAGCCACGCCACCGAAACGGCCTCCCGGCTCGCCCGGGACGTGCAGGCCCTCTCCGAGCGGCTCGACGAGATCGACGGCGACATGGAGGCCTTGGGAGAGACAGACACCGAAGGGGTCTCTGTCGAGCCGGGCGACACGCACATCACGAGCGCCGCCCTTGCGGTCTGGCTCGGGGCGGAGCGCTCGTTTGACCCTTCCCAGCGGCTCAAAGCCTCGCCCCAGACCGACGCTGGACCCGAGGCCGAGACCTGACCCCCGGCTGCAGCCGGGCGCGCGAGTGGGGATGAGCCGGTCGCCCCCCGGTCCCGGTCGCGCGGTCGTCGCACTCGGGCGCCTGCCGGACGACCGGTGTGGCCGTCCCGTGCGACTAGATCGGCCGTGCCCAAACGACACAAGTCAAGTTCGAAGCGACGAGAGACGCCAACACGGAAGGGCCTCGTCGCTCTGTTCGTCATTCTTCATCCCCGTCCATCGCCCGTGAACCGATCATGAGCCATCCTTGGCACGACATTACTGTGGGGGAAGAGGCCCCTGACATGTTTAGCTGCATCGTCGAAATTCCGCAGGGCTGCAAGGTCAAGTACGAGCTCGACAAGGAGAGCGGGCTGCTTCGAGTGGATCGGATGCTCCACTCCTCAGTCGTCTATCCGGCCAACTACGGCTTCATTCCGCGCACCTACGCGGACGATGGCGATCCGCTCGACATGCTCGTGCTGGCACAAGAAACGGTCGACCCGCTGAGCATTCTTCGTGCCCGTCCCATCGGCCTCATGAACATGCTGGACGACGACGAGGAAGACGCGAAGATCATCTGCATCCACATGGACGATCCAGCCTTCAACGACTACTGGCACATCAAGGAGCTGCCCGACCATCGCCTCCGAGAGCTGCGCCGGTTCTTCCAAGACTACAAGGCCTTGGAAGGCAAGACCGTACAGGTAAAAGACTTCTTCGGGCCGGATCGGGCCAAGGCAGTGGTGGAGGGGGCGATCCAAAACTACGAGGATGAGATTGCCCCGGCACAGGACGCCTGACGCTCGTACTTTCGGGGCGAAGCCACCGCTCGTCGTGAGGGGCGGCGGGAAGTGTCCCTACAGGGTGATGCCCAGGCCGGCACTCACGGTGTTATTGCTGGCGAGGGCGTAGTCGACGTTGAGCTGAATGAGGGCCAGCGTGACGGAGACGCCCGCAAGGGCCCGGACGTTGTTCGAGGCGTCCTGGTCGAGCGAGACGGTTGAGGTGCTGCCGTCCGGCGCCTGGAACGTGTACCCCACGTCGACCCCGAACTGCTCGTACTGCAGGCCGCCGTAGAACGTGATGGGGGCGACGGGGACGCTCTTGCTTACCTGCGCGTTGAGGGCCCAGCCGGAGGCGTCGACGATCTCGCCGGGATTGGTGCTGCCGTCGCTGCCGGAGAGGGACAGGCTCTGCCACGTCCCCTGCACGGCGAGATTTACGGGCGAGAGGGGGATGTACTGGCTGAGGCTGTGCCGCACGGACAGGCCGAAGAGCGAGACCGAGCCGTAGTCGCTGATGCTCGTCTCGGGGAGGAAGCGGACCTGGGCATCGGTCCCCAGTACCGTTCCGGCACCGATCTGGGGGATGGCCAAGGGGGCGATGGGCGTGTCGATCAACGAGGAGGGGAGGGGAACTTGGTCGACCTGCATGCCGGTCTGCTCGTCAATAATGTCGGCCGAGCCGGGGGATTCGTTTTCTCCGAAGGCCGTCGGGAGATCAGCGTCCGGATACTCGATGCGCAGTTGACGGCCGCCTTCGGTTTCAATCACCTCGTCGCTTAGCCGGAAAGATTCTGCCGATCCGGACGTGAGGGCGCCCATTCCCGCCACGCCCACGTAGACGTCGATTCCGGGAATAATGCCCTCGCCCCCGACCTCCGCGGTGCGGAAGAGGCCGGCGTTCAGGTTGGCCCCGAGGGCGTCGGTGACCGGCTGTGTGTAGCTGTCGGCGTACTGCTGGCCGATGCTGTTCAGGGCGTCGCCGAGTTCGTCCTGCGCCTGCGCCGGCGGGACGATCAGAACGGTGAGGACGATCAGGGACGAGAGGAGGCGAACTTGAAAGCTGCGCATGAGAGAGGGGGGGACGAAGGACAAGTAGAGTGTGCGGGAAAACGGTGAAGCAAGCTCCGTGCCGCGGGCTACGACGCGGCCGGTTCGTCGGCGGAAAGGCGGTCGGAGTGGGTATAGGCCCGAAGGCGGTCCCAAGCGTGCGGCGTGGTGAGAAGGCTCACCGTGACAAAGACGGCCACGTTCGCCACGAGCCCGTAGACGCCCTCGTGCAGGGGGACGGGGCGCAGCTGGGGCGCGACGAGGAAGAGGGTGTTCGCACCGATGCCCGCCAGCAGGCCCGCCAGCGCGCCGGGGCCGGTGGCGCGGGGCCAGTAGAAGGCCGCAAAGACGAGCGGGAAGATCTGCGCGACCCCGCCGTAGGCCCCGAGCAGGAGCGCCACAATGCCGACCTCCGAGAACACCGCGAAGTAGTAGGCCGTGGCGCTCGTGGCGACGACGAGGCCCCGAATCCACTGCCGCTGCCGGGTGTCGCTCATGGGGGCGGAGAGCAGCGGCTTAATGCCGTCGCGCAGCCCGATGGAGGCGGCGGCGTGCAGGATCGCGTCGCCCGACGACATCGAGGCGGCCAGCGCCCCCGCGCATACCAGCCCCACCAGGACGGGCGACAGCTCGATCTGGGTGAGCAGATGCGGGACGATCGTGTCGGGCGGCGAGACGTCCGGAAAGGCCAGCACGCCCGCGAAGCCGATCAGCAGGATGGGCACCAGGAACAGCTGGAAGGTAGGGTAGAGGACCACCGTCAGCTTGAGGGTGCGGTCGCTCTTGGCCGTGAAGGCGCGCATGAACAGGTGCGGCCACATCGAAAAGCCGACCGCCGACACGAGGACGGCCGAGCTGTAGCCCGCCCAGCTCCAGGGCGACCCGTCCGCGGCGAGGCCGGGGGCTTCGAGCATCGCCGTTTTCCCCTCCGCCGCGATCGCCTCGAACATGGGCTGGATGCCCCCGTGCAGCGTCTCCGGCAGGTAGAGCCCCAGGAACCAGGCGACGGCCATCATGAAGAGGCCCTGCACCGTGTTCGTCCATCCGATCGCCATCATGCCGCTGGCGAAGACGTAGACCAGTACCACGCCGTAGGCCACGAGCGCCCCCAGCCACTGCGGCACCACGCCCGCCGAGATGGTTTCGAGGAGGAGGCCCGCTCCCTTCATCTGTAGCGTGAGGTAGGGCACGAAGGCGACGACGCTGAGCACGGCCAGGACCACCGAGAGCGTGCGGCTGTCGTAGCGGTGAGCCAGCATCTCCGCCTGGGTGACGAAGCCGAACGCCTCGCCGACCTGCCGGGCGCGGGGCCCCAGGAAGTAGAACGGCACCATGCCCACCGTGCCGTAGGCGATGATGTAAAAGGCCGCCGCGCCCCGCGAGTAGGCCCAGCCGGGGGCGCCCAGAAAGGCGAACGACGAGAAGACCGACGCCCCGAGCACAAAGTAGAGCACGACCACGCCCAGCGTCCGGTCGCCCGCCACGTATCCGTCCACGCTTGCCGAGACGGTGCGGCCCGCCCCCACCCCGAGGCCGAGCACCAGCGCGAGGTAGAGGCCGCAGATGAGCAGGATGATGGCCCACTCGGGCATCGGAGGGAACAGGAAAGAGACGGAGAGACGTGGTGAGGGAGGACGATCAGTCGATTTCGTCCGTCCGGTACAGAAGACCCAGCGCCCCGAACATGACAACGAGCCAGCCGACGACCCATGCGAACGAGAAGGGGAGGCCGAGCACGAAGGGCTGCAGGTCCGCCGCAAAGGGGTAGACGGGCCAGATGAGGGCGAGGCCCGAGGAGACGCTCACGACGAGAAAGATCCGCAGGGCGGGCGACCGGGCATCATCCTGAAGGCCGGGGATGACGAGGCCCTGAGGAACGTCGTTGGGTTGGTCCTTCATGGGCCGGGCGGCGAACGCGACGGACGAAGACGGTGGGGGCGTTAGCACCGACTAAAAGAAACGAGTCGGCCGTTCTGGGGCGCCCGGACCGATTGCCGCTGGACGGGCGGGGCGGAGCGCACGTCCTCCACGGGCGGAGTGTTGAAGGTAGCGGACCGCTCGTGGTGGGGGTCGCCTCCGGACCGGCAGGAGTAGACCACGGAGGCGAGGAGCAGGAGAGAGACGGCCCCGGCAGCGAGGCTAAAGGTCCCGGCGGCGAGCAGGCGCTTCATGGGCGAACGAGGCGGGAAAAGAGATTGAGATCGACGATGGCGAGGGAATCAAAACGGCACTTCCTCCTGATTGTCCTCGTAATCAGAGTCGTGTTCAGTGGTCTGGATGTCAATGCCTTCCGCTGAAAAGCCGAAGAGGTCCTCCGGGGCAAAGACGAGTCGGAAGTCGTGCTCGTCGAAAAACGGCTCGAACTTGCTCGCAAACTCGTCGAGTCGTTTCAGGTAGTAGGCAGTGTTTTCGTCTGGGGCATCGGGGTCCCACTCCTCCGCCCGCCTGCAGTGCTTGAAGGCCGTGACGTTGGCGTCGTCGCCGGTGATGTAGTAGCTGATGCGGTCTCCTTTCTTCATTGGCTTTCCGGTGCGCGCCTGCTTTTTCTTAGCCAGCTCGTAGGTGGCGGCCCGTGGGCGTTGGCCCTCCTCCACGTCGGCCTCGTAGTCCTCCAGCGTGTCCTTCAGCGTTTCTGTGCGAGCGAAGCTCTCCACGCTCTCCCAGTCGCTGTTGATGATTTTGTCGCGGGTGTCTACGTAGAGCGCGTGCAGTCCCTCCACGTCCTGGTCGAGGAGGCGGCGGATGGCCCGGCGCACAAAGTCGCGCCCGAACGGCTCGTTGGAGCGAGAGATGAGCGAGGAGCCCTTGAACTTCAGGGTGTCGTTGTAGGTGAGGAGGGCGTAGTTTTTCTTCTTGTAAGAGAGCATTTTCTTGAACCGACCATCGAAACCCACCCGGATGCCCTCGGGCATCGCCTCTGTGAGGCCGACGGTGAAGTCGATCTCGGCCTGCTCCCCCCGCACCCCGTCCGGCGGCACAAAGAGGACCCCGTCGGTGTCCACCTCGACGACCGTGCCGCCGCGGTCCCGAATTTCGTCGATCAGCCGCCGGAGGATTTTCTGCCCGGTGCGGGCCACGCGGTCGGCCTCCTCGAAGTCGTTGAAGACCGAAAGGGAGAACCCGAGGACGCCGTAGAACGAGTTGATCAAGACTTTGTACGAGCTCTGGCGCGCGTCGAGCTCGCTGCGCACCTCTTCGTCCTCAGCGTCTTTCATGTCCTGCTTCGTCTCGAGGCGCAGGTCGGTGAGCCGCTCCAGGAGCTGGGGAAAGAGGTCGATCTCGTCGCCGGAGGGCTGCACGTCGTAGTTCAGCATGATCGAGGGGTACAGGCTCTCCACGTCGGCGTAGACGATGGGGCCCATCACGCCGGTACGGAAGATGTCGGTGTAGCCGCCCATCGACTGGCTGCCCCACTCGCTGCGAGGGAGGGCGTGGCGCCGGCGCAGGTACTCGCGGACGAAGAGGCTCTCGATCTTGGCCGCCGGGCCGCGCCGTGCCGACGCGCCGTAGGTCATCGGCAGCATCTGGGCGAGATAGAAGGTGGAGCCGGAAAGGTGCCCCGCCAGGCGCTTGGTCTCCGTAACGTCGTCGAGTGCATAGTCGAGCAGCGTCTCGCGGTCCTCCCGCCAGGCGGTCGAGATCTCCGTGCCTTCGATATAGGTGCGCTCCGCCGGGGCGAGGTCGAAGTAGCGGGCGGCCGTCTTCAGGCTGTAGTCCGGCAGGTCGCGGCTAAACACGTCGAACGACATGACCTGGAAGTAGGTGTCGATGACGTGCCGCCCCACGATGTCGACGGCCGGAAAGTCGACCGTCCGCTCGGCGAAGCGCATGCTGGAGTCGTAGGTGCGCGGCGTCGACCCGTCGCGGCCAACGGCGAAGTCGACGCCGTGCATCGCACAGCGGTCCAGGATGTAGTCCAGGTCGAAGGAGTGAACATTATGCCCCTCGATCACGTCCGGGTCGCGCTCCTGAAGCACATGCACGAGTTCCTTCAAGAGTGTGGCCTCGCCGATGCCATCGCGGAGGTGGAGGACCTCGTCCCAGCCGCGGTTGTCGGAGAGGGCGACGATGATGATCTTGTCCTCGGGCCGCTCGGCGTTGGGGAAGCCGCCCTCGGTGTAGACCTCGATGTCGAGCTGCAGGCGGTGCAGGTCGTCGAGCGTCATGTCGAGCAGGCAGGTGCGCCCCGACTGCATGAGGTACTGCTGGGCGGGGGAGCCCACGCGATAGAGCTCGTCGGGCCAGCCCTCGTCGCTGTCGGTGCGCCGCTCGACCTGCCGGATGGCGTCCCAGTAGTCGCTCCAGGTCTCGAACGTGAGGAGGTAGCGGTAGAAGTTGTCTCCCTCCAGCTTCGTCGCCGTGTGCACCCCGCCGGTCCGGTACTGGTCGTCGATCAGAGAAAAATCGGACAGGAAGAAAAACGGAAAGAAGTTCTCTTCGTGCTCGACAACCTCCGAAAAGCCCTCCGTGCGCTGGTAGAGCCGCACCCGGGCCGGCTCGTTGGACGGGCGGTTCATCATCGGGTGCACGTCCACGATGCGGGGCATCGGGTCTTTCCCGAAGAGCGCCATGTTTGCCGCCGACTGCGTCTCGTCAACGGGAGGAGCCGTGTCGGCGGCGGACGGAGGGGACATGGGGGCGTGAGCGTCCAGACGAGAGTGCACGAGGGAAGACAGAGAGACGGGCCCGTTCCGGCGCGACCCCTTGAGGCAAGACTGAACCTGGGGATCGAGGGGCGGTCGGTGGGCCCCCAGAGCCTTTAGGGACACTGCGTCCGCCTTTCTGGATGTGCGAAGACCATGCGTTAGGTAGAATTCGTGGGGAGAAGAAGTTCCAGGAACGTCCGGGGCCTCTTGGGGGCTGGAGGGCGTGTGGGCAGGCCTGCCGGTCCGGCGAAACCGACGGGGCACGCTCCCGGCCGGGCCGGCTCACGCCGTGTTTGCTCGATTCGTTGCACCCGTCGCCGTGTGGTAGGCGATCACGTGATGGGGCAGTCTGTACGTCTTAAATCCCTGGTCTTCGTACTATGCCAAGAGCCCCTCATGCCCGACCCCACGCCCCCGACGTCCATCGACGACGCGATGGATCGCGTGACCCGCTTCCGTGAAGCCCGTGACTGGGACCAGTACCACACGCCCCGGCACCTTTCGAGGGCCATCTCGGTGGAGGCCAGCGAACTGCAAGAAGAGTTTCTCTGGAAGGACTCCAGCGATGTCGAAGAACATCTGCAGTCCGATGAGGGAAGAGAGGCGGTTCGGGACGAGGTGGGAGACGTGCTGATATCCACGCTCCTCTTCTGCGAGCGGGTCGGGATGAACCCGTTGACGGCACTTGGGTCGAAGCTGGAGAAAACCAAAAAGAAGTACCCGGTTGAGAACACTTAGGGCAGCGCCCCGCCCGTGTCCCCCGGCCGTTCTCGGGGCAGAGGTGTCCCCAATCTTTCGATACGGTAAATCCGCCCACAGACAGCGGATGAGGGAAACCGTACAGGGCAGCACTGCGTGGCGGAAGGCCCCTTATGGGATGTGCCTCATTCCCGACTCATTCCTTCGTTAATCCGGTTCCATCTCCCCTTATGCTCGACTCCGAACTTCCCGACACGTTTGCCCGCCGCTTGTTGAAAACAGTGGCCGACCACTCCTTTGACGCCATCACCATCACCCGGGCGCCCAGCACGAAAGAACCCGGTGAGATTGTGTACGTCAACGGTGCCTTCGAAGAGCTGACGGGCTACGCGGCGGACGAGGTGCTTGGAGATACGCCCGGCGTTCTGCAGGGCCCGAAAACTGAGCAGGAGGTCTTGAGCCGCCTCGGACAGAAACTCGAGGCCGGAGAGGTTTTCCACGGCCGAGCGACCAACTACCGGAAGGACGGCTCCGAATTCACGATGGAGTGGACGGTGATCCCGGTTGCCGACGCGGCAAACGGGGAGGAGTTGGAGGGAGGCCCGATTTATCACGTCGCGGTGCAGCGCGAGGCCCCGGACGCGTAGCCGCGACTGGCCCGCCGATGCGCGGAGGGGACCGGTCCCGCGTTTCCGATCCAGGCCGCCGGCGGCCCCCGCACACTGGCTTGTCGGCTATCCTTCGTAGCGCTCGCGCACGGCGTCATCGTCCAGAATGGCAAGGGCCGCCGCCCCCACCGTCGCTGGCCCAAGGGCCGTCTCCAAGTCTGCAATGGTCGGCCCCACCCCGGAGGTATCTCGGTCGTGGTCGATCGGCTCCCGCCGGTCGGCGTGGGCCGCAAACCAATACGCCACTGTTCCGCGGAGCTTTGGGATCGGGATGCAGGTCTCCTCCTCGCCGTCCTGAATGTAAGCGAGGTCGTAGTACCCGTCGGTCATGGCGCCCGTCGGGGTTTTGGGGCGCTCCCGGACCGAAAGTGAACACTCGATGCTCGGAAAGTGCTCGTGGAGGGCCAGGGCAAAGGCCGCGTTGGCCGCTCCGTAGTTGCCCCCATTCTTGGCTTTCTCGGCGAAGGCGATCAGGGCCTCCGCGCTCCGGGGGACGGGCATTGCGGCCGGCTCCGACATGAGGGACGCGTGCCCCTGGAGGCGGGCCTCGTCCGCGCGTTCGACGGCGATGAGGCGTTCGCCGGGCTCGCTGAGCCCATCCAGCACGTAAATCGTCTCGGGCGTTTCCACATCGGGGCGGGGGTCGGGGCGCTGGTGAGCAGAGACCCCGCCCTCGACCTCCCGATCCAGGTACCGAAGTCGCCGGTGAAGCTTTTTGGGGGCGATCCTGAACAGAGCCCCACGATTCTGGTGCCGGAGCGTGTAGCTGACGTCCATGACGATGGATGTGTGACGTGTGCGGTGCCTACTCGTGCGGGGGCGTGCCCTCGCAGAGGGCAGCCAACCCTGCGCTCCCCGTGTCGGATTCGGAAACTACCATGTGCCGACGCGTTCTGCGTTCTTTTTCCCGTTTCGGGCCCTTCCGGGGCCCGATCTCCACATGTTCATGTAGGACTGCGCTCCCGCGCACCCGATCCGCTCACAACCGACGCCCCAACAAAAGGCGTCGCCCTTCTTCGATGGACCTACCGACCTCAACCTTTCGCGTCTGCAAGGGCCCACGGTATCCCCGGACGGGCCGTCCGGTGGCTGTCGTGGCGGGGCGGGCCAAAGACGGCTTGCCGCCGGACCCACTGGTCCGCCTGGAATACTTCGTGTTCTTCACCCGCGATGCCGACACCTTGATTGCCCGCGCCTTCCGGACCTTGGCCACCGTTCCTGCAGCGGTCGGCCTCGGAGAAGACGATCTCGATCTCTCCTACTTTCTGGGGCTGGCCCGGGAGGACGCGGAGGCAAGGGTCAGCGAGCACCTGGAGTCGCTCTACGACGATCCGGCGCGGGTTCTGGGGCCGAAGAGCGGCCGCCTCGAGTGGACGCGCACTTCGTATCTGGCCGACCTGTACTTCCGCGTGGTGGGCCTGGGACCGTTCCGGCGGATCGCTGCCGCGACCCATTTTCCCGAGGTGGAGGCGTACCTCGACGACCTCGACGCCAACGGGGCGATCCTCGACCGACGAGACGTTTCTGCCTGAGAGGACCGCCCACGGACCGCTCGCGGGAGGGCCCATGCTCCCGGGGGCGCGCAATCTCTCTCGGGCCTTTGCCATGTCGGAGGGCAGTTTCCCCACAGACCGTTGCCGTTACCGAGCGTTCGGGCGCCGTCGCTACGACACTGTGGAAAAGGGGGTACGGCCGACGCACCCTCTCTCCGACCACGGCACGGGTGTGCCCATCCATGTCCCCGCCTCCAAGACGTGCGCCGAGTCTCGCGTGCTTGGCGTAGAGGGCCCGGCCGTCCTGCGAGCTGAAGAGGGCCTCGCCTCGCCGCCTACGGTGAACTCCAGAACAGTCTCTTCAGGTCGTCCACCGCACCGGGACGAGTGGCAATCATGTACTGGCACCCGGGTTCGATCACCATGTCCCCGTCCGCCAAATCCTCGGTCGCGAGATCCGTGATCACCGTTGCCTTTGTCGGCAGGTCCAGTTCCGCAAGGGAC
This sequence comes from Salinibacter sp., assembly GCF_036626415.1. Taxonomy (GTDB): domain Bacteria; phylum Bacteroidota; class Rhodothermia; order Rhodothermales; family Salinibacteraceae; genus Salinibacter. Next base: position 3,723 of record NZ_JAZKRW010000040.1, on the reverse strand, counting down.
TGTCCAACGGCAGGGGCCCCCCTCTCGGCTTCAATCTCAACGAGCTCAAATCGGGTGGAGAGGTCCGTAATCGGCTGGACCGGAGCCCCGAACGCTCGCCCAACCGCTACGCGAGCCCCGGCCCGCTCTGGAAAAACGAACGCATCCACGTCGTCGGGATTTCCGCTTCCGGCAGGCGGGCGGTGACTACGGGCCACCCGCCGAGCATCCGGCACAAACTCCGTGGCCTTCTGGCAGATGTCCACGTTCGTGGCCTCGTCATCCGTCAGTGCAAAGATAATATCTGCCTTTCGGACCCCGACAGAGGTCAGGGTGTCCTCCGCCGTCGCATCGCCTTGAACGAACGTGATGTCCTCCTGCCAGCCGGAGTGGACTCGCGTGATGCGCGGGTCCTGTTCGATGATGGTGACCTGGTGCCCGTAGGACGTCATGAGGGCCGCCGTTTCTCGACCCACACGCCCACCCCCCGCAATGATCACGCTGAGGGTCCGTTCTCGGTAGTGGGATACACCCATGCCGGTGCGTCGACGCTTTGCCGTGTGGAATCAATGGGTCGGGGGAGGCTTGTCTGTGCCGCCCTTGATCGTCTGCCCCAGAACGAAACGGCGGAAGGGGAGCGCAACCGCCCCTGCCGACCGAAAGTCTGTTTGCATTGGATCTCGGAACTATCAAACATGCTCGGACGCCGTTTGGATCGTGTCAGAACGTCATCAGGATGAAACGTTTTTCGTCGCCCGAGGGGCCCCTGATTGGCGCAGGTCCTGTCGGACATGTGGGCCCTCCCGCGTCTCCTTGCGGCTCAGTGGCCACCGTGGCCCGCGCTCCGGGTGTAGGGCGTCCGGCGTGTTCGTGCGCTCCGGTCCGAATCCATGCAATTTCATGCGAGTCCCCATGAGATTGGACACGGCTCCAAAAGAAAACGCACCCCGGTTGGCTCCAAGAGGCACTGAGGGGCGGTTCCGATCGGACGGCATCGGTGCGAATAGGGGGCTTGCCCCCCACGAGCCGGAGAGTCGTTGCTCGGGTTTCCACGTCGGCCAGTGCCGAGCGCCCCTCCTTGACCACGCGGGGATGGTGGGCCTTGATCGAAGCACGGTCAAGGGTCGTTCGGGCCAGTGTCTTAAAACTGGCGACTTGAAAGATGCTCGCCTCAGAGATGATCGCCCAACCTCAGAGATGCTCGCTCAACGTCTCCAGCACGTCGGCCGAGTCCCCAGCCACCATGTCGAGGACCGTTCCCTCCGGCCCGACGAGGGTCAGGTTCGGGAGCCCTCGCACTTCTCCCGAGGCCGACTCGCTCGGCATGCGGGCGAACTTGTCTCCGAACTCGCCCATGAGTCCCCCACCGGCGTGTGCGTGTCTCCCCGGCATCTCGCGCTTCTCCAGCAGCGCCGTTGCCTTCGATCTGGAGCGGTCGAACGAGACGTTCAGGACGGCGAGCCTTTCGGGAGGGTATCGCCGCCGCGCCTCCCGAAGATCGGGGATCTTTTCGATGCAGGGCGCGCACCAGGTGGCCCAGAGGTTGAGCAGCACGTAGCGGCCCTCGAAATCAGAAGGCGTGATGGCACGGTCCGAGTCGTAGAGCGCGACGATCTCGAAGGCGGGCACCTGCGTTCCAATCTCGGCCTTTCCAGTCTCGGCGGACCCGGGTTGTGCTCGTGCCTCCTGCGCCGATAGGCCGAGTAGCGACGCGGCCGACAACGCGAGGACTAAAAGCGGTGCTCTTAGGCGGAAGTGACACGCTGGTCGTTTAGGCATGCTTTCAGGAAGCGCTCCGAAAGGAAGTTTGCGAAAGAGGGATCCGAAGCCGTGGCTACATCTGAAGCCATGATCATGTTCGGAGCCGTGATCATACAGGACAAATCATTCCTTTGCCATTCTGATACTGTCAACGGGCACCAGTACACGGCCAGCGCCGCTGCGAGGTGGGTCGCCCACCTGCGCCAGCGCTCCTGTCGTCTGAGCAGACCGAAGCCTGTCCAGACGTATAGGGGTCCAAGCGAGCTGCCGATAATTCGGTGTGAGATCGGCCGACGTGAAGCAGGTCGGAACGAGAAGGGCAGAATGATGAGAAGCGCAGGATGGGGAAGACAAAAGCCCACGACGGAGACGGGTGGTTTCCGGCCCCTTCGCCCTGTGCCAATCCAAATGCCTCAGTAGAGTGAATGCCTCGGCAGAGGAGCGAGAAGCGCTACTCGCCTGCATCTCCATATTCGCGCCGGTACTTGTCGAGCCTGCCTGCCGGGTCTGTGATCTCCGCTGTGCCCGGCAACTGATCCGCGACCTGAATGGCCAGCTGGCCGAACCGCTCAAACTGGCCTTGGACAGTCAGCGCGGGATCTCCGTCCGGGTCGGTGTAGAGCCAGAGTCCGCTCTGAGTCGTCGGAAAATGCACCCGTTCTACCGTGCTCAGACGAAGGTCTTTGTCTGTCCACAGTGGTCGCCGCTTCCAAAGCGTCCGGTCACTAATTTCGATCTTTGCTAGAAACCCATGTGCGCCGCCAAGGAGAACGGCGCCGAGCAAGACAACATCCATAAGCTGGTCCCACGTCCAAAGCGGATCGCCACTGGTCAATTCCGGCCCGACGAGGAGAAGCATGATAGTAGCGGCCAGGGTGGAGAGTGCCCTTTGACGCCAGGAGGTCCGGTAGACGGCCTCATCACTGCTGTTTCGGTTTTGGGCAGGCTTGGCTGACACGACTGACATGGCCGGGTGGAGATCCAGGAAGGAGAAGAGATCGCGCAAGTGTTTGCCGGAAGTCGTAGGTCCTACAGGTTGAGAAGAAGGATCAAAAACGCCGCTGCTGTTCCCGTCTCGGCCGAAATCTGCGTCCAAAATCTGCTCGGGTCGCTGCTCTTTTCGAATGATCGGTCCTTGCCGACGTAGACGGTCTCCAGCAGTAGCTGCCACAGGACCTTCGTGGCGAAGAGCGCGCTTCCCATCCCCAGAAGAAAATCAGGCATGAGGCCAAGAGACTGTCCCTTATAAATCGGCGGTGCCGTATAAACTGGCGATGTCGCTCGTGAAAAGCTCCCCCAACTGCATGGGTAGATAGCTGCACCTGGGTTCATGCCCGGTCCCCGAGCCGCCCGGCCAGCTCGCCGGACGGATGCTCGATCTCGGCGCCCTCCGGCAGGCGCCCCGACAGCTTCTCGATGAGCTCATCTCCGCCTTCGAGCTGACGCTGAAACTCAAGGTCCGGCTCCGGGCCAGGCGAGGCGTAGATCTGGGCGTTCATGCCCCCGATGAACATGCGACGGATCTCGCCCAAGGGAACTTCCTTGGTGGCATGCAGGGGCCGCTCCTGCACGAGCTGGTCCTCGGTCAGCCGAAACGTGGAGAGAAGTGTCCCGGCCGACCGGTAGCCCGCGAGCAGAGCGATCCCGAGAAAGCCCAGGGCCGAAAGCCACTCCGAGGGACTGGTCCCCACGAGGGCCATCCAGACAGCAGTGGCGGCCAGAGGGGCGGCAGCCGCGAGCGGCGCGAAGGTCGGGCTCCGATGGAACCTGCCGTACCGGTAGATGCTTTCGGTGCCGCCTGCGCCCGGCTGGGCCGGCGCGGTGGCCGGGCTCGTCGAGGAGGTCATGGCTCGGTGGACGTTTGGTGTGCTCTCTGGTCTCTGTGCTAGAGGCGGAGGCTGCCCGGAGCGGGGGGCTGCCCGGCCGCAACGGCGAGCTGCCTACCCATCTGGCTGCCCGTAGAGGTAGTTGATTCGGACGAGC